>JAATEY010000087.1 GCA_015655465.1 Gammaproteobacteria bacterium
CCGCTGCCAGCTCCACGTGCACCCGCTGCCCGACATGGCGCCGGTAGTGCGCCACCGTGCGCAGGATCCGGTCCGCACCAGGCGAAGACACCTCCAGCTGATACGGCACAGCAATCGGGTCTTCCACATCCAGCAGCGCCGACAGCTCCCGGCTGACGCGCTCGCAATCTTCCACGCCGATGCCATCGAAGGCGCGCGTGCCATCATCCGGCAGCGCTGCCGTTGCGACCGGCACCTTGCCATCCGGCCAGTCGATATACACCCGGAGCGTCGCCTCGGAGCGAGTCGCCGCATACTCGATATCGACCAGCTCGTATCCCAGCTGTGCGAGCAATGGCTCGGTCACTGCTATCAGGCGCTCCCGCACCATGACTCCAACTCCTGGCTACCCGAAGCCGGGCGGACAAACAAAAAAGGGCCCTGATCGGCCCTCTATCCAAACAAAAGGCCCCACGCGGGGGCCCAGTGCAGAACACATCACCCGCCTGACCCTCCAAGCGGGACGGGGATTCTAGGCCCAGAAGGTCCGCACGTAAACCCCTGCCCGGGCTGGAATTCTCCTCTTTCTTCCGCCGGGGAGCAGCGGCGGCGGCTAGCGCGGATTGGCGTGGAAGGATTCATCCTGCATCTGCGACAGATCCTGCTCGACACAGGGTGCCGGTTCAGCCATTTCAAGCCTGGTGCGTACCAGGCGCCGCGGACGCAATTGCCAGGGCTCGGCCAGGACCTTCGGGTCATCCGCCACCGCGCGGTACTCGATTTCGTCGCCATGCCGGGTCAGGCGCTCGGTGACCACGAGCCCGGTGCTGTGCAGCGATCCGTCATCGGTCAGCCAGGTCAGATCATTGAAGTTGCGCGTCTCGACCACGAGGGTGTCTCCCTCCCAGTGTCCGACGGCATCACCGAGCCAGGACTCGCTGTCGTCGTTGCGGCGCACCTTGGCCGACAGCGGCACGATACGGAAGAACGGGCCGGAAACATCTTCGTACAGGAACACCACCTCGCGAGTGGTCTGCACGATCTTGTCGGGTGGACCGATGCGCGGCACACCCGGCGGCTGGCAGCGCAGCACCGGATCTTCCTTCTGCTGGTGCTGGCGCAGGTTCTCGACCCGCGCCGCAAACTCCGGCCGATAGCGCGGGCGATCCGGCGCCTGCCTCACGGCCGGCGTTGCTGCTGGCGCGCAACCCGTCACGCACACCGATCCATCCGCACGCTGCTGTGGCTGAAGGAAGTCGATGCCACCGCCGTTGTCCCAGGTGCCGTTGAGATCCGGATGACCATCAGGCAGGCGCGGCATGACAGCGCGCTCAGCCGCGAGGCCCGCTGCGGCAGATGCAGCCAGCATTGCGCCGAGCATTGCACCCCGAAGACGCGCCTTCACGGCTGCTCCGCCCCGGGCACATGTGCAAACTGGATGTCGCGCCCATCGGCCAGATGCAGGTGCAGCAGGTATCCCAGCGTCGGCACACCGCTGCGTGCGGGATGCGCCTGGATGGTCACCGGCCTGCCGTCGGCCTGCAGATCCTGCTTCGACAGGCCCGCCTTGCGCATCATGGCCACGGGCAGGGATTCGAATTTGTAGGTCAGCGTCGTGCCATCGCGCTGCCGCACATCCACGTAAACATAGGTGTGCGGATTGACCCAGTCCACCCGCGACACCACGCCTGTGATCTCGAAGCTGCGGGATACGTCGAACTGCCCGGACAGGGAATGATGCGAATGTGCCGCGCCCGCCAAGGTGATGGCAGCCAGCAGCTGCAAGGCATTTCCCCGGCGCATGACAACTCCTACTTGAACGTCGTGTGCCCCTCGGCATCGACCGGGTTGCGGTCATTTTCGGCGCAGACGAACTCCATCAGGCTCCAGTCCCGTTCGCGCTTGTATGTCTGTTGCTTGTGGTATGGCGCCACCAGTGCTTCAGGATCTTCCAGCGTCATCTCCACCACCAGCGTATCGCGATCGTCCTTTGCCAGGTGGATGCGCTCGGTGACATGCAGCTTGTCGCTGTGCTTCATGCCGGTCTCGAGTTCGGTGATGGTCTTGATGCCGATGGTATCCACCACCAGCGTGTCGCCTTCCCAGTGCCCGATGGAGTGACCGAAGATGCCGGCTTCCAGGTCATCCGGATGGCCGCGGCCGTCGGTGTAGATCGTGCGCGTCTGCATCCATGCCTCATGTAGCGTGGTGACACGACCCGGCGTAAACAGGAATTCGATCGGGTACTGCGCCGAGGCCATCATGCGCGGCATGCCAGGCGGCATGCAGTTGGAGGTTTCCTTGCGCGCCATGCCGTTGTTCGCGCGCGTTTCCTTCTGCCGGGCCTCGGCATCGGCAAGGTAGTTGCCCTTGAGCTTCGGGGTCTCGGCTGGCGGCGCGCCCGCTACGGGTCGTCCACGGCTCAGTACCCATACGCCACCCCAGTCCGGGAGGCGGTCCAGGGCCGCATAGCCACCCTTGGGCCATGCCGCCCCGGATTTTTCGGCCGGCTGCGCCTGGGCGGCCGGAATGGTGGTGGCCGCCACACAGCAGGCAATGCCAGCAACGACGGATACAACCAGCTTTCTCATGTTTCCCCCAACCCCGCGGCACCCTCTTGCGGGCCCATGCGTATAATCCAATGATATGTGCACGATGCAAGTGCCGGGGGAAGAATGAAACCTGCTCTCACCGCAACCGTGGCGCTGGCGCTCGCCGGAATGGCGTTTTCCGCCCTGGCGCACCATTCCTTTGCCATGTTCGACCAATCGCAGCGCATCACGCTGAAGGGCAAGGTCACCGAGTTCCAGTGGACCAACCCCCACGCCTTCATCCACCTGGAGGTGGCCGGCGCGGACGGCAAGGCGGAGACATGGGAAATCGAGCTGAACAGCCCCAATAACCTGAAGCGGCAGGGCTGGAAGTCCACCAGCGTGAAAAGCGGCGATGTGGTCTCGCTGATCACCTCCCCGCTGCGCGACCTCAGCGACCACAAGGGCGGGCTGTTCATTTCCCTGACGCTGGCGGACGGCACCGTGCTGCGCGAGGCAGCGTTCGCCGGCAACACCGGACCGGTCAACGTACCGACCGCGCCCGCTGCCAAGTGAAGTGATCCGCCCCACTGCCTGACCGGAGTCCACCATGAAGCCACGCCATACAGTCAGTCTCGCTGCCGGCCTGATGGCCGCCGCCGGCCTCGCGTCCGCCCACCATTCCGGCGCGATGTTCGACAGCACCCGCACCCAGACCATTTCCGGTACGGTCACCGAGTTCAACTGGGTCAACCCCCACAGTTCGTTCAAGGTCGAGGTGACAGGCGCCGACGGCAAGTCCGTGGTCTGGGCCATCGAGATGAATACGCCGCAGAACCTGGTCCGCGAAGGCTGGAAACGCACCACCATCAAGGCCGGCGACAAGGTGACGGTGGTCGTGCGTCCGCTGCGCGACGGGCAGCCGGGTGGCTCCTATGTCTCCATCAAGCTCCCGGATGGCACGATGCTGACCGGCCCCGCCCCGGTGGCCGCCCAGCGCTGACGCGCTGGATAATCCGGCGCGCACTGCCAGCGCGATGAACAAGTTCGCGCGGCAGTAAAGAAATCCATTGGTCCACTCCAGATTGCCGCAGTCGTGCGCGCGAAACCGCTCGCGTCCGGGCAGGCGCATCATGGCTTGAAAGCCACCGGGCAGATCGGTCAGCATGGCCCCAAACGGGGAGATACCAGAACAATGAAGACCCGACTCACCTTGGTGGTCGTTTCGCTGGTGCTGAGCGTGCTCATCGGGTTGTCGCTGGGCCGGCAGCATGTGGGCGGTGCGGATGCGGCGCGGAAGGCAGGCGTACGCATCGGCCTGTCGCTCGATACGCTGAAAGAAGCGCGCTGGCAGGCGGATCGCGACATGTTCGTGCGCCGCGCTGGCGAGCTGGGCGCCACTGTGCAGGTGCTGGCCGCCAACGGCGACGACACCGTGCAGATCAGCGATGTGGAAAAGCTGATCACCTCCGGGGTGAACGTGCTGGTGATCGTGCCCCATGACGGCAAGGCCATGGCCAAGGCGGTGGAGCTTGCGCACGAAGCCGGCATTCCGGTGATTGCCTACGACCGCATCATCCGCGACTCGGACCTGGATCTGTACGTCAGCTTCGACAACCTGCGTGTGGGCGAGCTGCAGGCGCGCTTCCTGGTCGATCACCTGCCTACGCCCGGCCGCGGCCGCATCGTGCGCATCTACGGCGCGAAAACCGACAACAACGCCGGGCTGTTCAAGGCCGGCCAGGACACGGTGCTCGATCCACTGGTGAAGAGCGGTGCGATCACGGTGCTGCACGAAGACTGGGCCGAGGACTGGAAGCCGGAAAACGCCAAGCGCATCGTCAACGCCGCCATCACGGCGAAGGGCTCGCACATCGATGCGGTGCTGGCGAGCAATGACGGCACGGCGGGCGGCGCCGTGCAGGCGCTGTTGGAGGAAAAGCTTGCCGGCAAGGTGCTGGTCACCGGCCAGGACGCCGACCTCGTCGCCCTGCAGCGTATCGCTACAGGCACGCAGGCCATGACCATCTACAAGCCGCTGCACACCCTGGCGCAGGGCGCAGCCGAAATCGCGGTGAAGATGGCGACCGGCAAACCGGTGATCGCACGCCAGGTGGTGAACAACGGTGCCATCGATGTGCCCTCGGTGCTGTTCGACGTGGTGACCGTCACCAAAGACAATATCGAATCCACCGTCGTGAAGGACAACCTCTACCGCCGCGAAGACATCTTCAAATGAGCACGCCGGTACTCGAAGCCCACGCCATCGCCAAGCGCTTTGGCGGCGTGATTGCATTGCGCGGCGTCAGCTTCGCGCTGGCCGCCGGTGAAGTGCATGCCCTGTGCGGCGAGAACGGCGCCGGCAAATCGACGCTGATCAAGCTGCTGGCCGGCATCCATCCGCATGGCAGCTACGACGGCCGTATCGAAGTAGACGGCAACGAGGTCCAGTTCCACTCCGCGCGCGACGCCGAGAGCGCCGGCATCGCGGTCATCCACCAGGAGCTGGCGCTGTTCCCCGACCTCACCATCGCCGAGAACCTGCTGCTCGGCAGCCTGCCGACGCGGTATGGCCTGGTGGACTGGAACGAGGCGCTGACGCGTGCGCGCACGCTGCTTGCCGACGTGGGACTCACGCTGGATCCGGCGCGGCGCGTGGGCACGCTGGGCATCGGCCAGCAGCAGCTGGTCGAGATCGCGCGCGCGCTGGCGCGCCGCCCGCGCATCCTGGTGCTGGACGAACCCACTGCAGCGCTGTCGCGGCATGAGATCGACACGCTGCTCGCGCTGGTGCAGCGCCTGCGGACACAGGGCGTGGCCTGCATCTACATCTCGCACAAGCTCGATGAAGTGTTCGCGATTGCCGACCGGATCACCGTGCTGCGCGATGGCGCTGCACAGGGAACATGCATTGCCCGCGACACCGGCACCACGGCAATCATTGCGCTCATGGTGGGCCGGCCCATCGAGGATCTCTACCCACGTCGCCAGCGCAAGCGCGGCGAGCCGGCGCTCGCAGTGCACGGGCTGGACGCCGCGCGCGACCAGCGCGCGGCGCCGTGGCTGCGCGAACTCGCATTCACCGTGCACGCCGGCGAGGTGCTGGGCATTGGCGGACTGATGGGTGCCGGACGCTCCGAGCTGCTGCTGCACCTGATGGGGCTGTGGGGGGAGCGACGCCGCGGCACGGTGGCGCTGGGCGGGCAGGAACTGCCGCCCGGCGACGTGCGCGCCGCGATGCGCGCCGGGCTTGCCATCGTCACTGAAGACCGCAAGCGGCTCGGCCTGGTGCTGGACGCCGGTGTCGCGTTCAACCTGACGCTGTCCTCGCTGCGCGCCATCGCGCGCCATGGCTTCGTCGACGACGCGGCCGAAGCCACGGCAGCCGGCGCAATGGTGGCGGACCTGCGCGTGAAGACGGCGACGCTCGAAACGCGCGTGGGCGCATTGTCCGGCGGCAACCAGCAGAAGGTGGTGATCGGCAAGGCATTGCTGACGAAGCCGCGCGTGCTGCTGCTGGATGAACCCACCCGCGGCATCGACGTGGGCGCCAAGCTCGAGGTCTATGAACTGATCAACCGTCTGACCGATCAGGGCCAGGCGATAGTGCTGGTCTCCAGCGAACTGCCGGAGCTGATGGGCATGAGCGACCGGATCATGATGCTGCACGAGGGCCGCATCGGCGGCGAGTTCGAGCGCAGCGTCGCCACGCAGCAGGCGTTGCTGTCCGCCGCGATGGGAATTGCCCCCGGGAGGGCCGCCTGATGCAAGACACGCACACACGCGAATGGTTCATGCTCGGGGCGCTGGTGGCCATCTGGGCATTCTTTGCCTGGCAGGAACCGGTGTTCCTCTCGGCGCGCAACCTCTCCCTGCTTTCCATCGAGCTTGCGGTAACGGCCACGCTGGCGCTCGGCATGCTGCTGGTACTGCTGCCGGGACACATCGATCTTTCGGCCGGCAGCGGCGTGGGACTCACCGGCGCCATCGCCGCGGTACTGATCACCTGGCACGGCGTGCCGGCACCGGTGGCATTGCTGCTGGCCACGCTGGCTGCACTGGTGGTGTGGGCATTGATGGGTGCGCTGGTGGTGGTGGAACGCGTGCCCGCGTTCATCATCACGCTGGGTGGCCTGCTGGTCTTCCGCGGCCTGCACTGGCTGGTGATCAACAACAGCACGGTGCCGGTGGTGGCAGGCGGCAGCCAGAACACGTATTCGATGCTGACCACGTCGTTTCTGCCGCCGCTGGCCGGCTATGTGCTTGCCGCCGCAGTGGTGGCTGCAATGTGGCTGGTCAGCCAGCGCCGCCGGGCGGCACGCGCGAAGCTTGGCCTGCCTGTGGCAGACAGGGAACGGCACGTGATCGGCCTCATCATTGCCGCCCAGGCCATCGGCCTTGTCGTCATCATCGCGAACGATTACCGCGGCCTGCCGCTGGCGCTGGTGATCCTGGCCACGGTGGCGCTGCTGGTGCACATGGTGACCATGCACACGCCATTCGGCCGCTACCTGTATGCGATCGGCGGCAACGAGGAAGCAGCGGTCGTATCCGGCGTGCCGGTACGCAACACGGTCATCGGTGCGTTCGCGCTGATGGGCGGCATCGTCGCACTGACGGGCTTCATGCAGACGGCCTACTCCGGCGCCACCACCACCACCATCGGCTCGCTGATGGAGCTGGACGCCGTGGCGGCCTGCGTGATCGGCGGCACCAGCCTGCGCGGCGGCCGTGGCTCCGTGGCCGGCGTGCTGTTCGGCGCGCTCATCATGGCGAGCCTGCTCAACGGCATGACGCTGATGGCGGTATCGCCGGAGATCAAGTACATCGCACGCGGCGGCGTGCTCGCCCTGGCGGTGTGGCTGGACCTGCGCGTCGCCCGCGGTCGCTCGAGCTGAAGTTCAAACGGAAAGCACGCCGGTCGATTCGTGCTTCGCCTGCCCAGGCGTGACCGCCAGCGATCGATCAGTTGGTCGCGCTCATCGCCGCACCCAGTTCGCTGCTCTTCGCGGCGCGCAACGCGACGCAACGGTCGATCTCCTCCACGGCCTGCGCCAGCGTGCGTTCATGTCCTTCGACTTTGAGTGCGTTCGCAGTGAACAGGTCTGTCAGCGCCTGCCTGTCTGCGACGGTGCAGAGCGCGCTGGCGAACCGCGGCGCGCTTTGGCCTGCCAGGCCGCCCGGCATGCGTGCAACCAGTGCGTCGAAGTGTTCCTGCAGCATCGCAAGGCCGACGGCAGCGGTCCACGGGTATGCCTGCGTGCCAAGCAGCGCGCGACGCATCTGCGACCCGGTGATCGGCGCATTGAGGATGAGGTCGGCAAATGCGGCGCGGTCTCCGGCACGCGGCGCGTGGGACAGGGCGGCGAGCGCTTCGGACTGGAACTGCGCATCCGGGCTGGCTCTTGCGGTCGCCAGCAGCCTGGCGAAGAACGCCGGGCCGCCGTCTTCCACGCCAACCATCAATGCCACCGCGCGCAGATCGAGCGGCGTCGGGACGTCGCGGCTCGATCCCAGGGTGCCGCGCGCACCCGCGAGCAGCCGCGTGCGCAACTGCGAATCGCGGCCGTAAAGAGCCAGAAGCTGCGTGACTGCGAGTGCCGTCTGCCGCTCCCTGGGACTCGCCCGGCCCGACATTGCGGTCTCGGCGCCACTGTGCTTGAACGCCGCCCGCACCCAGGCCGCGTAGGCGTTCCGTGCCGCTTCGGTCGCGGGGATCTGCGCCAGCGCAGTGGCGACCAGGACCCCCTTGCGGCGCACATCGAGGTCCGCCGCGCCGGCGCCAGCTTCCACCGCACGCAGCAGCAACGAAGCCGCGCCCTGACCCGCAGCGAAGCTCGCGTGGATGCTGTCGAGCACGGCAATCTGTTCGCCGGCCGGCAGCCGCGGGAAGCCCGCCAGCAGTGCCGTCCAGCCCTGCTCATCGAACACTAAGCGGTAGTAACCCGCGCCCGCCGTGTTCGGAGACACGAAGGCGGGGCATGCGCCGCGCAGCGGCACGACGCCTTCGGCCTGCGAGAGAATCGCGCAGGCTTTGTCGCCGCCACCGGTGGGTCCGTAGGATGACACGCACACGGGTATGGTCCAGGCACGCCGCTCGAACGATGCGCCGATCGGTTCGTATATGCGTTGCGTGAGCCGCGCGCGCGGCGCGGAGCCATCGCCCGGGCAATCGACGTGCACATCGAGCAGCGGCACATGACTGCGGTCCGTGAACGACGCCAACGCCGGCACGATTTCCGGATGCTTCGATCCCTGACCCAGCGACTCGAAGAAGTCCTGCGACGTCGCAACGCGCAGCGGGAAGCGGCGCATGTGCGTACGCACCCCTTCGCGGAACGCGTCCTCGCCGAGATAGCTTTCCACCATCGCCAGCACGCCGCCGCCCTTGTCATAGGTGATGCTGTCGAACGCATCGCCGATGTCGCTTTCCCTGGCGATCGGTTCGCGGATGCGCCGCGCGGACGAAAGACTGTCGTCGCCCATCGCCGCGATCGCCCGCAGCTGCGTCTCGCGCTCGAAGCCGCCGTCCGGGAAGACCGCCTTCGCGGCCTTGTAGGACATCCACGTGGCGAACGCTTCGTTCAGCCAGATGTCGTCCCACCACGCCGGTGTCACGAGGTCACCGAACCACTGGTGCGCGATTTCGTGCGCGTGCGTGGTGATGACGCGTGTCTGCTGCGCGATCGGGGCATCCGGCTCCATCAGGATCGCCTGCTCCGCATAGACAATGGCGCCGGCATTCTCCATGGCCCCGGCGGAAAACTCCGGCGCGGCGATGAAATCGAGCTTGTCGTAAGGATATGGCGTGGCGAAATAATCCTCGTAGTACCTGATGATGTCCGCGGTGACGCCAAGTGCATAACGCGTCCTTGCGCCCTTGCCCTTCATCGCGACACCGCGCAGCGGCACTGCGTGGTCCCGCAGCGGCGTCGCCGGCAGTACCGGACCGTCGATCACGTCGTATGGTCCGACCGCGAACGCCACGAGGTACATCGGCAACGGCAGCGTCTCGCGGAACGTGTGTTTCACCATCCCGTCGCCCGCGGGCTCGGCTTTCGCTTCTCCCGTGTTGGCTATCACCGTGTCGGCGGCGCGCGCGATGATGGTGACGTCATAGGGTGTCTTGAAATTCGGCTGGTCGAACGAGGGAAATGCGCGGCGCGCATCGATCGATTCAAACTGCGTCACCGCGTATTGGTCATCGCCGCTGGTACTGTGATAGAGGCCCGCCGCGTTCTCGTTGAACGGTGCGTCGTAGGCGATGATCAGCGTGGCTTCGCCGGCCGGCGCCGCATGGGCCAGTCTGACCTCGGCGAAGCCAGCGCCGTTTTCACTGTAGGTGGCTTCGATCGCCGGGCCGGTCGCGGGCGACAGGCTGGCTGCGTTCACCTTCAGGTCGCGCCCGTGCACCCAGAAACTGCGGGTCCGCTTCTCGAACTTCAGGCGGATGCGCGCCTCGCCGGAAAACCGCGCCTGCCGGGGATCGATGGTGAGCGCGAGGCCGTAGCGCAGGGGCATGACACCGGCCGGCAGCTTGCCATCCACCCCGGGCTTCTCCGGTGCCTGGTCGCACCCGGCCAGCAGCGCAAGGCCGAGCACCGCCGCCGCAAGTCCAATGCCACGCTTCATGCCAATCCCTCCGCAGGCGAGCCTCGATCTCGATGGTGAGCTAGTTCCCGCTGCTGCGCAGCTTCTCCAGATCGGCCCGCATCGCCGGCGGCAGGTTTGGAAGGGCGAGCAGCTGGTCCGCTGCCGCCCGTACATCGGCGGGCCTGTTCGCGCGCATGGCGCTGTTGAGACTCTCCGTCAGCTCCCGCCGCTTCAGGTCGGCATCGATCTGTTGCAGCAGCGTATCGGCCCGCGGATCGCCGGCAATGGCGCCACGATACTTGTCCAGGACCGCGCGCGCGGCGGCAAGGTCGCGCCGCCCAACGGCGTCGCGGATCTCGTCGTTCATCGTGTCGTACAGCCAGCCACGCTGTATCCGGTCAGCATATGGACGCTGTTGCCCGTCGAGCGTGCTGTCGGAGCGCAGCGCCCGGCCCATGATCTCCCGGGCCTGCGCGCGTCTGCCGAGCCGGAATTCGACTACCGCGGAACCCACGCGGATCCAGTCCTCGCCCGGATAGGCACGCATGCCGAGGCCAAGGAGGCGGGCATCCTCCTCGGTGGGATTTGTCACCCCGAACATCGCCTCGGTGAGCCGTTCATAGGAAGCCAGGCGCCGCGGATTCAGCTTGATCGCACTGGCATAAAGATTCGCGCGTTGCCTGTCGGCATCGGGACGGTTCTGATTGCCGTTCTGCCCGCTGATGAAGGAGTTGCCCATCAGCAGGAACATGTCGCTGTCCTTCGAGCCATTGCGCAGCGCGGCCTCGGCGTGCTGCTTGACCTCCTCCGCAGAACGGGCCTCCGCAGCAAGATAGGCCAGGATCTCGTGCCCTCCCGGTGCGGCAGCATCCAGCTCGATGGCCTTGCTGGCATGCCGGCGGGCCAGGTCGTCCCGGTTGGCACCCATCGCCAGAAATCCCAGTGCCGATTCAGCCTGTGCCGGGATGGCAGGCTGCAGCGGCGGCGGCGCAGCCACCTGTTTTGCCGGCTGGGCCTTGTAGCTGAAGGCCGCCTGGGCGATGTAGGACTTGAATGCCCGTTCGATGTCGGGCAGTTGCGCTCCAAACACGGCATCCACGGTCGCATCGCCGGAATGTGTCTTGAAGGTTTCGAGGAACCGGCTCGCCAGCGCGGCGCGCGCCGGATCGTCTGAAAAGAGCAGGAAGTGGGTGAATGCCCAGGACTGGGCGTAGAACTTTTCCGTATGGTCGTCACGGTTGAATATGGCCTTGGGCGTGACGAGGAACTCGCGCAACGGGGTGATGCCAACCTGCTCGAGCGTGGAGAGATGATTCGACAGCGGCCTGGCCCAGCTGACCTGCTTGCCCTGCTGCTCGAAGGTGGAAAGCAATTCGGCGATCCCCTCGGTGAACCAGGCAGGCTTGCGTCCTTCGTCGGCGCTCATCAGCCAGTGCGTGGCTTCATGAAAGATCGTCTGGCGCAAGACCTCGCCGCGGGAGTCATTTGCCAGGCCGATGACGCTCCAGGTGGGATGCCTTACGAATAACCCGCTCACGTTCGCAGTGCGTCCGTCGGGCCTGGCGGGTTTGTACGCGGTAAAGCTCTTGTCGCTGGCAAACAGCACAACTGTCAGCGGCGGCAGCGCGCCAGGATCGATGCCCAGCAGGCCGGACATCGAGGCGATGAACTGGTCGAACTCGCTGGTCCACCTGTTTGTTTCCTGGTCGGTGAGCTGCGAGAACACCTGAAAGCGCGGCGTCGCGAGCGTGCGCCATGGTTTTTCGGCCGCTGCCGCAGGCAGGGCAACCAGCAGTGGAAACAGCAACAGCAGCAGGCGCCGAAGCAATCCGGATCCGCGCATATCGTCACCCTCCCTGGGCCGGTTGTGCGTCAGGCAGATGATACTTTCAAACCAGGCGTTTGCACCTTCGAAGGCCTGCCTAGGGCCGCAATTCAGCCGACAGATCGAAGTGTTCGAAGCGCCGCCCCAGCCACTCGATGCCCAACGCGACCTCCGCGACCAGTACGGCCGCCACCACCAGTGCCGCCAGCCCAATGGCAACGTGCACCCCGGCCAGCCAGTGCGCCAGAACGAAGATCAATGCGGCGAGAATGGAGGCAGGCAGCAGCGCGACGGCCAGCACCAGCAACATTCCTGCCGTCACGAAAATCCGCTGGCCCATGACATCGATGCCCTGTTCGCGCTGGGCCGAGGGACGCACCCACGCCGGAAACAGCACGGTGGCCGCATTCATCACCAGCAACTGGACGGCAAACAGCCCCGGCAGGACAGCTGCCAGCCCCAGCGTCGCAACCCAGCGCAGCGAGAGTGCGATGGCCAGGCGTGGCGGGACGAATGTGAGGCTGATTGCCAGCAACAGCAGCCAGGACGCCACCGTCAGGATGACGAGCGGAGTCAGCAGTTCGCCGAGCACCACCTGCCGGCCATGCACCGGGTAGGCCTTCAACATGTCGGCATTCAGCAGGTCGCTGCGCAGATCCTGACGCGCCATCAACGGACCCATGAGAAGCAGCATGGACAGCATCGCAATCGACACGACAGCAGCCATGCGCTGCAGGATGTGCTGGTCGGGATGAGCGGCCAGCCACGAACAGCCGGCCGCGATGACAGCCGCCGCGATCAATGCGTTCTTCAGAGTCAGATACGGCGCACTGGAAAGCAGGTTCTTCCACAGGAAGGCCCATTCCGGCCGCCCCGTCGGCGCGAGAAGGAACGGTGCGCGCCGGGCCCTGCGGCCACTGGCGAGGCGGAAGTTGCCTGCACGCAGGGCGGCCGCCAGCTCGGCCCGTTTGCCGGCCCTGGCAATTGAGCCCTCCTGCAGGGCTACGTTCACGTGCACCACCCACACGTAGTGCGCTGCATGGATGACCAGGGCAGGTGCCAGGGCAACCAGGAATGCGCCGAACGTATTTGCGAACAAGGGCCCCAGCAGCAGGCGGAAGGGCAGCAGCAGCCAGTACAGCGGGCCCTGCTCCGTGATTCGCTGCAGATACTCTGCGGAGCCGGCGGCAGCGGCAATATCCTGCCTGACCCACACGAAGGCTGCACCTGCCGACAGGACGATGATGACCGTGGCCAGAAGCTGGCGACGCGGAGCAGCAAGTCCGCGATCGAGCCAACGGGTGATGGCGAAGGACGAACCCGTGACATGCAGCGACAGCGTCGCGAACAGCAGCCACCAGCCCACGATGTGGGTTGCCGCATGGCCTGGCAGGAAACTCCAGCGCGACGACAGCAGCGCGAGCACCAGCGCAGTGATGATGATGCGCAGCTGTGAGCCGATCAGCTGGTAGTGCACCAGGGCGCGCTGGCTGAGAGGTGCAGGAAACAGGAAGGCAATCTCCGCCTCGGAGAAGGTCAATGCGGCGCGCGCCCTCGGCAGCGCCCAGCACAGCGCCACCACCACCAGCAGCATGGCGGCGGCCAGCGTCATGGCCATCGACGGCGAGAACGGCAGGGGCGCGCCGCTGGATGCTCCATGAAACGCCGGCGACATCCTGCGCAGCAGGAAAAAATACAGGTATGCGATGCCCACGACGGCACCGATGAGATACTTCGGCTGCCTCAGCCGGCGCAGACGCGCAAGGACGCTGTTGCACAGCGAGGTGGCCCGCAGGTACAGCAAGGCGCTCCAGACGTTCGACACCGGACTAACCCTCCGACCCGCCGGTGGCGCGGAGAAACACTTCTTCCAGGCTGACGCCAGACTCGCCGTTGCTGAATGCCGCCGACACTTCCGCCAGCGTGCCATGAGCGATTCGGGCTCCGCGTTTGAGAATCAGCACATGCGTGCAGACCTCTTCCAGCAGATGCAGCAGGTGCGAACTGAGAACGATGGCGGCACCGGCCCGCGCACGTTGCAGGATGGAGTTCTTCATGCGGCGAATGCCGAGCGGGTCGAGACCGGTGAGCGGCTCGTCGAAGAACATCACGGAAGGCGAATGCAGCAGGCCGCAGGCAATGGCGAGCTTCTGCTTCATGCCACGCGACAGCTCACCAGGCAGCGTGTCGGCCTTGTCGGCGATCTCGAATTCTTCCAGCAGCGGCCGGGCCACGGCCTCGTGGTCGATCACGCCGTACAGCCTTGCCACGAACGCCAGGTGCTGGCGCACGGTCAGATAGTCGAACAGCCGCGGCTCGTCGGGAAAGAACGCCAGCTGGCGCTTGGCGCCGATGGGATCGGCGAGCAGGTCGTGCCCGGCGATCCGGATCGTGCCGATACTGGGCGGGATGATGCCGGCAATGCTTCGCAGTGTCGTGGTCTTGCCGGCGCCATTCGGCCCCACCAGCCCCAGGACTTCGCCAGCCTGCACGGTGAATGACAACCCGCTGACGGCAGTAAAGTCGCCGTACTGCTTGGTGAAACCTTGTACATCGATCATGGCAGTCATGTCACCGATAATGGCCGGTCAGGTCGCAGGGTGGCATCGGCACCGGGTGCGCTACTTGCGGGCACGCTCCTCCATCGCCTTCTGCCCCGCCTCGGTGCTGGGCAGGTTGTCGTTGAGATTGGGCAGACACTCGGATTCCGGAATGTCGCTGTAGTCCTTGCGGATGAAGCGCTTGGTGCTCTTCCACTCGCCCTTCCACATCTTTGGATCGGTCATCGTGTAGTCGATGCGCAGCATGCCGGCCGATTCCATCGTGATGCGCTCGACAATCTCGAACTGGTCGCTGATGGGAAGGCCGGAATCGATGTAGTGCTCGTTGGGCTCCAGGTACTTCGTGCGCACCACCAGGGCGTCCTTTTCCCAGTGCCCGATGGACTCGCCGTTGTAGGTGTAGACCACGATGTCCGGATCGCTGAAGTCGCGCCCGTCCAGGTAGATGAAGCGCATGCTGTTGGTGAAGCCGAACAGC
>JAATEY010000367.1 GCA_015655465.1 Gammaproteobacteria bacterium
AGAATCGCGAGACCGGCGGCTTCATCCTGATCGACAAGCTCAGCTTCGACACCGTGGGTGCCGGACTGCTGCAATCCGCCACGCGTCGCGCGGAGAACATCCACTGGCAGGCGCTGGATGTGAACCGCGCCGCCCGTTCGCAGCTGAAGGGCCAACGTGCCTGCGCGCTGTGGTTCACCGGTCTGTCGGGTGCCGGCAAGTCGACCATCGCCAACCTGGTCGAAAAGCGGCTGCATGCGCTGGGGCGGCACACCTACCTGCTGGATGGCGACAACGTGCGCCATGGGCTCAACAGCGATCTTGGTTTCACCGCTGCGGATCGCGTCGAGAACATCCGTCGCGTGGCGGAAGTCGCGAAGCTGATGGTGGATGCCGGCCTCATCGTGCTGGTGTCGTTCATCTCGCCGTTCCGCTCCGAACGCCGCATGGCGCGCGAGAAGCTGGCAAGCGGCGAATTCATCGAGATCCATGTCGACACTTCGCTGGCCGAGGCCGAGAAGCGCGATCCCAAGGGCCTGTACAGGAAGGCCCGCAGCGGCGAGCTGCCGAACTTCACCGGCATCGACTCGCCCTATGAACCGCCCGAGCATGCCGAGATCACGATTCGCACCGCCGAACTGACGGCAGAGGAAGCGGCCGAGCACATCATCGGTGAACTCGACAAGGCCGGCGTGATTGCCTATGCCTACAACAACCCCCTCGCTGGCCTCTGAGCTGCTGGAGGCCGTGATCGGGATCTCGCGCCGCGCCGGGCGCGAGATCCTCGATGTCTACGGCTCCGATTTCGAAGCCCATGCCAAGGCCGACAACTCACCGCTGACCGAGGCGGACCTGCGTGCCCACCGGCTGATCACCGCCGAACTGGCACGCCTGTCGCCATTGCTGCCGGTGCTGTCGGAAGAGGCGGCGGACATTCCCTTTGCCGAACGCAGCGGCTGGAAACGTTACTGGCTGGTGGATCCGCTGGATGGCACGAAGGAGTTCGTCTCGCGCAATGGCGAGTTCACGGTGAACATCGCGCTCATCGAAGGCCATCGGCCCATCATGGGCGTGGTGCACATACCGGTGTCCGACACCACCTACTCCGGCATTCCAGGGCTTGGCGCCTGGCGTGCCTCGCATGACCGGCCGCGTGCACCCATCGCCGTGCGCCGCATGGCACGCCCGCCACTGCGGGTGGTTGGCAGCCGATCGCATGGCAATGCGGCGCTTGAATCGGCGCTGGCATCGCTGGGGCCGTACGAACTGCGCCCCGCCGGCAGCTCCATCAAGCTGTGCCTGGTGGCCGATGGTTCAGCCGATCTCTATCCGCGCCTTGGCCCGACTTCGGAGTGGGACATCGCCGCCGGGCAGGCGGTGGTGGAAGCGGCCGGCGGCCAGGTGGTGCGCATTGCCGACGGGCTGGCCCTGCAATACAACACCGGCGCCGGGCTGCTGAACCCGGACTTCCTCGCCTATGGCGACCCGGGCAGCTATCGCAACTGGCCGCGTCAGTAGAGCTTGCTGCGGGCCTTACTGCGCCACACGTGCCGAATCGATGCGCACGCGCACTGCACGCAACTGTTCGGCCGTCAACGTGCCCAGGCCCGCATCGACAGCGACCTGCTGTCCGGCTGCCAGCGGCCCGGTGATCGTCACTGCGCGCCCCTGGCTTGCCACCTGCCCCGCCGCGTTCAGCATCACCGGCGTAACCGCAATCGAGCCCAGCGCCATCGGTGCGCGGTTCTGCACCACCAGCACCGGCTTGCCATCGCTGCCTGCCTGCACTGCCCCCACCACGTAAGTGGAGGGATTGCGGGGCAGGTCGATCAGCACGGCTTCGCGCATCGCTTCCTGCCCGATGCTGCTCTGGGATGAAGCGGCGTTCTGGTAGTACTTCAAGGCGCCGTCCACATCGCCGCTGTCGCGCGCCATGTTGCCGATGTACAACGACGCTGGCGCCGTGGGCAGCAGTTCCATGCTGCGCGCCAGCCATTGCCGTGCCTGCTGCCTGTTGCCCAGCCGGTATTGCGCCACGCCTGCGCCCAGCCAGGAGCCGAAGTAGCCGGGATTCAGGTCCATGGCTTTCTGGTAGTACGGCAAGGCTTCCTGATTGCGCTTCTCGCTGAGCGCGATGTCGCCGAGCAGCTGCTGGAATTGCCCTTCGCGCGGCACCAGTCGCACTGCCTCTGCCGCGAGCGCCTTCGCCCCCGCCAGATCCTTCTTCTGCATGGCCGCCAGCGCCTGATCGTACTTGTCGTAGCCGGGTTTCAGCTGCTTGAGCGGTGCGATGCGCGCGGCATACCGCTCCACGCCAAGATCGCCGCCCGGGGCCAGCGCCGCAACGGTCTCGCGGTTCCTGGCCACCCGCTCCGCAGAAGGTGGATGCGACGCGAACAGGCCGTCGAGCCAGTTCTGCTTGTGGCCCTCGGAAAGGCGCAGGAAGGTTTCCTGCAAGGTGACGGCGGCCCGTGGATCGTAGCCCGCCGCCTTCATCAGGCGCGTGCCGTACAGATCCGCCTGCAACTCGGCATCGCGGCCATAGCGCATGGTTACCAGCTGCGCGCCAACATTGGTACCCAGGGCCAGCAGGTTGGCCGCCTGATCATCCACGCCGCCCATGGCCGCGCCCAGCTGTGCAGCCACCAGGCCACCCTGCAGCAGCACACCGCGTTCCTGTGCCTGCGCACCGTGCCGGGCGGCGGCGTGCACGATTTCATGTCCGAGCACTGCCGCAAGTTCTGCCTCGTTGGCAAGTTCGGTGAGCAGACCGCGATTCACTGCAATCTTGCCGCCAGGCAATGCCCAGGCATTCGGCACCGAGCTGTTGAGCACCTTGAACTCATAGGGCAGCTTCCGCTCCGACACGGTGATGCTGCCGGAAGCCGCCGCCAGCTTCTGTCCGACCTCATTCACATAGGCGGTGAGGTCGGGCAGGACTTCAAAGTCGCCCCCCTCGCTCTGCCGCATGGGCGCGTAGTTCTGCTGCCCCGTCTGGATTTCCTGGCTCTCGGAAACAAACTGCAGCTCGCGCTTGCCGGTGACCGGGTTGGTGCCGCAGCTGATGAGCAAGGCGGCGGCAGCAAGGGCAAGATACCGACGGCAGATTCCGGAATTGATACGCATCGATGCGGCCTCTGGAATATTGACGACCTTGTGCAGGTCAGTTGCTCTTGCAGGGAGCAGCCGCCATCCTGGGCGAAGTAGGCCCCGCGCACTTGCGCTCAGCCAGTCGTTGAGCACGAAGCTCGTCCTGCATTTTCGAGTACTCCCGCTGCGCCGACGCCAGCTTGTAGTACATGTCGCCCAGGTGATCGGCCATCTTCTTCAGGCGCGGGTCGCTGTTGGTCACATCCGTCATGTGCTTGTACCAGGCCGCGCTGCCCTCCATGAGAACCAGCTGCGGCGGAGGCGGTTGATAAATGGCCGGGGCCGGCAGGTCCGTGGGGAACTCCTGCGGGCTGAGTTTGAAGTCGTGGTCTGCATCCACATCGAAGAACACGGCTGCGAGTTCCGTTCTCGCGGAGGCTTCTTCCAGCGACAAACGGCCATCATGGTTCCGGTCGAGGCAGGAAAACTCGGCGCCACCCGGCCCATAAGTGTTCTCCTGGGGGGGCTGGCATCGTGCCTTGAATGGAGCCCATTCCGCCATGGCATCGGCCACGAAGCCTGGAATGCAGACACGACTCTGGATCCGGCTGTCGGAGTCCAGCTGCAGATACACGCAATGGGTGTCGTAGCGATCATCCTTGTTCAGCTCGTTGAAGATCGAGAAAAACTCTTCCTCGGCCTTGGCGATCGCCTCTGCCAGGCGCCTGCCACTTACTTCAACCTCGGCCAGCTCATCCAGCTTTGGCGCTGCGGACTCACCGGCAACTTGCACTTCAGTGGTTGCCGGAACGGCCTGCTGGGCAGCCGGCAAGACCTGCGCCGTCAGGAACAGCGCCCCGACGAGGATGCGGATCACCATTGACCCCTTGTTCTGCCTTTCCACGATGCAGCTCTCCGCACTGTTCCTGAACGATGAACTGGCAACATCTGGTGCCCCGGGCAGGAGTTGAACCTGCGACCCCTCGCTTAGGAGGCGAGTGCTCTATCCACTGAGCTACCGGGGCGGACGGTATGCAATGATACCCGCACTCATGAATCTTCTGAGCATTGCACTGGTATTCGTTGGTGCGGGCGTCGGCGGCGTAACCCGTTACCTGCTCAACCTGGGCCTGAATCCGCTGCTGGCCGAACTGCCGCTGGGAACGCTGACAGCCAACGTGCTGGGCTGCGGAGCAGCCGGTGCCGTCGCGGCGTTTCTGGCTGATCGGCTGGCGCTGGACCCTACCCTGCGGCCGCTGCTGATCGTGGGATTTCTGGGCGGACTCACCACTTTCTCCAGCTTCGCGCTGGAGGTGGTTCAGTCGCTGGAGAACCAGCGCCCGTTGCTGGCAATCGGCATCGTGCTGCTGCACGTCGGCGCGTCGATAGCGGCAGCGATCGGCGGACTGGTCGGCATGCGCGCGCTACTTGCCTGAGCGCATTGGCAGCACGATCAGTCCCCAGGGGCTGTCGCCCACCGGGATACGGCCGACTGCTTTCATGCTGGCGGCATCCACCACTGTCACGTCGTTGGAACTGCCATTGGCAGTGAACAGCGTGGTGCCATCCGGACTGAGCGCCACGCCCCAGGGCCGCGCGCCCACTTCAACCGACGCGAGCACCTTCCCGGATGCGATGTCCACGGACAACAGGTTTCTGGCGCGCCCGGTAACCGTGTAGAGCCGTTTGCCATCGTGCGAGATGGCCATGCCCACGGGCCGGGTCTGCTCGCCTGCGAGCTTGATGGTGCGCAGCACCTTGTGGACCTTCGCATCCGCCACCGTGATCGTGCCGTCATTCTCGGCCGATACGAACGCCAGCGCACCATCGTCGCTGAACTCGGTGAAACGGGGGCGCTGCCCGACTTCGAAAGTGGCCACCACCTTGTTGGCGGCCGCATCGATCACGATGGCGCTGCCGGTGTCTTCGCTGGCGATGTACAGGCGCTTGCCGTCTGCGCTGACCGCGAGCTGTTCGGGATCGGATACCCCGCGCAGGATATTCACCAGTTTGAGCGTGGCGATATCCACCACGCCGATGCCATCGGCACCCTTGTCGGGCGGCGGCAGTTTGCTGGCATCGACGCCCGGACCTGCGATGGGTGAACCGCTCAGCGCCACATACAGCAATTTGCGATCCGGCGAGAGCTTCAGGCCCCGCGGGCGCTTGCCCAGTGCCAGGGTGCCGATC
>JAATEY010000174.1 GCA_015655465.1 Gammaproteobacteria bacterium
CCCTTGCCGTTCCAGCTCGATGAGCATGTGAGCGAAGAGGTTCGCCTCAAGTATCGCTACATCGACCTGCGCCGCGAGGACATGTCGAAGCGCCTGCGCCTGCGCCACAAGATCACGCGTGCCATGCGGCACTACCTCGATGACGCCGGCTTCGTCGATATCGAAACGCCGGTGCTGACCAAAGCGACGCCGGAAGGTGCGCGCGACTACCTCGTGCCCAGCCGCACGCATCCGGGCAGCTTCTTCGCATTGCCGCAGTCGCCGCAGATCTTCAAGCAGCTGCTGATGGTGGCGGGCTTCGACCGCTACTACCAGATCGTGCGCTGCTTCCGCGATGAAGACCTGCGCGCCGACCGCCAGCCCGAATTCACCCAGCTGGATATCGAGACTTCGTTCCTGTCGCAGGACGAAATCATGACGCTGATGGAAGGCCTGATGCGCGACCTGTTTGCGAAGACGGTGGAGGTGACTCTGCCGGATCCCATTCCGCGCATGACCTATGCCGAAGCCATGCGCCGCTATGGCTCCGACAAACCCGATCTGCGTGTGCCGCTGGAACTGGTGGACGTGGCCGATCTGGTCGCCGGCTGCGATTTCAAGGTGTTTGCCGGTCCGGCCGCCAACCCGGACGGCCGTGTCGCGGCGCTGCGCGCACCCGGTGGCGGGGCCTTCAGTCGCAGCGAGATCGACGCCTACACCGCGTTTGTCGCGCGTTACGGTGCCAGGGGGCTCGCCTACATCAAGGTCAACGACAAGGCGAAAGGCCGCGAAGGCCTGCAATCGCCCATCCTGAAGTTCCTGGACGATGCGGCGGTGGCAGGCATCCTCGAACGCACCGGCGCGCAGGACAATGACCTGATCTTCTTCGGCGCCGATACGGCCAAGGTGGTCAGCGATGCACTTGGAGCCCTGCGCCTGAAGATCGGGCAGGACCTGAAGCTGGTCGAGCTCGGCTGGCGCCCATTGTGGGTGGTCGATTTCCCGATGTTCGAATTCGATCCGGACGCAAAGCGCTGGGTCGCGATGCATCATCCGTTCACCGCGCCGAAAGTGGACGATCCTGCGGCGCTGTCGGCCGATCCTGGCCAGGCCGTCGCCAAGGCTTACGATTTCGTGCTGAACGGCTCGGAGATCGGCGGCGGCTCGGTGCGTATCCATCGCGCCGAAATGCAGTCGGTGGTGTTCGGACTGCTGGGCATCGATGCGGAAGAGGCGCGCCGCAAGTTCGGCTTCCTGCTCGACGCGCTCAAGTTCGGCGCGCCGCCGCATGGTGGCATCGCCTTCGGTCTGGATCGCCTGGTCATGCTGATGGCCGGCGCGGAGAGCATCCGCGACGTCATCGCCTTCCCGAAGACGCAGACGGCGGCCTGTCCGCTGACGGAGGCGCCGACGCCGGTCAGCGAGGCGCAGTTGCGCGAACTTTCCATCCGTGTCCGCACCCCGAATCCGGCCGCCTAGTCCCGATACCGCGCCATTGCGCGGTACGGTGCTGTACGTCCACGGCCTGTGGCTGACGGGTGCGGAGTCGTTCCTGATCAAGCGCCACCTCGCGCGACATGGCTATGTGCTGCGCGCTTTCCAGTACTCCTCGATGGTCGAGTCCATGGACCAGGTTGCGCGGCGCTGCGCGCGCTTCGCCCAGGCGCTCGCCGCTCGCACGCAGCAACCCGTGCATCTGGTCGGGCACAGTCTCGGCGGCATCGTCATCTACCGCATGTTCGAGACCGGCCTGCTGGAGCCGGACCGTTTCAGCGGCGATTTCTGTCGCGTGGTCTTCATGGGCACGCCCGTCAGCGGCAGCCAGAGTGCGCGCGCGCTGGCGCGGCTCGGTCCCGGGCTGCGGATGCTGGGGCAGGTCGGGATCAGGGACCTGCTGCATGGACTGCCCGCAGGCTGGCCATTTGCAGCGCAACTCGGAATCATCGCCGGCACGGCGGGTCCCGGCATCGGGCGCCTGCTCACGCGCTTCGACGGGCCCAATGACGGCACCGTGTCCGTGGCAGAAACGCGGCTCGAGGGCGCGACAGATTTCTGCACGCTGCCGGTCAACCATACGGGGATGTGGCTGTCGGCGCAGACTGTGCCGCAGGTCGCCGCCTTCCTGCAGCGCGGCCGGTTCGACACTGACAAGCCGGTCTGACACCAGGTTCAGACTTGGCCAGTGCCTGCGCCCGCATCCGTCCCTGCGGCGGGATCGCGGTAAGCGCCGGTCCAGCGCGACACCACCAGCGTTGCAAGCGCGTTACCCACGAGATTGGTCAGCGCGCGTGCTTCGGACATGAACCGGTCGATGCCCAGTATCAGCGCAAGCGAGGCCAGTGGCGGTCCATCCACTGCCGCAAGCGTGCCCGCCAGCACGATGAAGCCGCTGCCGGTTACTCCCGCAGCACCCTTGGAGGTCAGCAGCAGCACGGCGAGCATCAGCAGTTGCTGGCCGATGGACATCGGCGTGTCGGTGGCCTGCGCCAGGAACACTGCCGCCATGGTGAGATAGATGCAGGTGCCATCGAGGTTGAATGAATAGCCCGACGGCACCATCAGCCCCACCACCGAACGCTGGCAGCCCATGCGTTCCAGCTTGTCCATCAGTCGTGGCAGCACGGATTCGGACGAAGATGTGCCCAGCACGATCAGCAGCTCTTCGCGCAGTTCACGAACCAGCTTCACGATGGAAAAGCCGTGCAGGCGGGCGATCAGCCCGAGCACGCCGAACACGAACAACAGGCAGGTGCCATAGAAGCACAGCATCAGCTTCGCCAGCGGTGCCAGCGCACCCACGCCCTGCGAACCGATGGTGAATGCCATCGCACCCAGCGCGCCGATCGGCGCCAGCCGCGTGATGTAGCCCACCACCTTGAACAGCACCGACGAGAAACCTTCGATGCCGCTGCGCAGGGTGGCGACGCGGGCGCCGCAGGCCTGCATGGCAAAGCCGCAAAGCACGGCGATCAGCAGCACCTGCAGGATCTCCCCCTTCGCGAAGGATTCGAAGAAGGTGCCGGGAACAATGTTCAGCAGAAAATCAACGATGCCCTGCTTTTCGGCCTGCGCGGCGAAGCTGCTGATGCGCGCCGGATCGAGCGTGGCGGGATCCACATGCATGCCCGTGCCCGGCGCCACGATGTTCACCACGGTCAATCCCAGCAGCAGGGCGGCCGTGGTGACGATTTCGAAATAACCCAGCGCGTAAAGGCCCACGCGTCCGACATGGCGCAGGTTGTCCATGCCGGCGATGCCGAGCACCACCGTGCAGAAGATGATCGGTGCGATCAGCATCTTGATCAGGCGGATGAAGCCATCGCCCAGTGGCTTGAGGCTTTGCCCAAGCTCGGGCATGAAATGGCCGATCAGTGCGCCGATCACGATCGCGATCAGCACCTGCACATACAGCAGCTTCAGCAGTCGCATCGTCGGTCTGCCGTCAGGTGTCCAGTTCCAGGGCGAAATGACAGGCGGAACGCTGCAGCGGCGATTCCGGCCGGTGTGGCTCCAGCACAGGTTCCAGGGCGGCGCAGCGCTCCTGCGCCTTCCAGCAGCGGGTGCGGAAGCGGCAGCCGCTGGGCGGATTGGCGGGCGAGGGCACATCGCCCTCGAGACGGATGATGCGGCTGCTGCCACGCAACGAGGGATCCGGCTCCGGCGCTGCCGACAGCAGCGCCTGGGTATACGGATGCGTGGCGTGCTCGTAGATGTCCTGCACCGTGCCGGTCTCCACGATGC
>JAATEY010000279.1 GCA_015655465.1 Gammaproteobacteria bacterium
AAAGCTGGCCGGCAAGTCGGTTGCCGTCATCGGTGCCGGCGCATCGGGCTTCGATGCTGCGGGCACGGCGCTGGAGGCGGGTGTGGCCGAACTGCATCTGTTCAGCCGCGATCCATACCTCAACTACACCAATGCACCTGCGGCGCAGCAGGCCGCGCCCGCTCCCGCGGTCGATCGCGGACACGCGCCAGTGACCGAGCTGGCCGACGAGCTGCCGGATGCAGTGCGCTGGCGCGACTTCCTGCAGCGTGACCGCCGCATCGCCTCGGTGCCGCTGGATTCGCTGCAGCGCGCGGTGCGCTTCGACAATTTCAATGCCTACATCAAGAGCGAGTGGACGGCAGCGAAACTCGACGATGGCAAGGTGGTGGGCACGATCGCCGGCAAGACGCGCAGGTTCGACTACCTGATCGTGGGAACCGGCTATCGCATCGATCTCGCGGCCCAGCCGGAGCTGGCCCGTATCCACGGCGCCATCGCGCTGTGGGGCGACCGCTACCACCCGGAGCCGGGCGAAGAAAGCCGTGCCGGAAGTGCGCATCCCTACCTCGGGCGCAGCTTCGAGTTCCTGCCGCGCGCGGGCGCGGAGGCCGGGTACCTGCGCAACATCCATTGCTTCAACCTGGCTGCGACCGTGAGCTTCGGCATACCGGTGGGCGATGTGCCGAGCACCGTGCATCAGCCGGCGCTGGTCGCGGCAATTGCGGGCGACCTGTTCCTGGGAGACCTGGATGTGGCTGCGCACAAGCGCTTTGCCCTCACACCGGATCCCGCGCCGGACGCAGCGCCATACCAGAAGGCCCTGCGCAGCATCTGAGCTGAGTTGCCGACAGAAACTCCTGTCGGCCGCGCTGCGCGAGGACGACGACGAGGTGGTGACCAGGCCGCGGTTGCTGCAGGCCCGGCCTGCCCGGAACATGCGTAGGGCAAAAAAAGCGGCCCACCGGTGAGGTGGGCCGCGAGGCAAGCCGAATAGCTTGGGGGGGCCATTGCAGATTCGGCGGAACTGGTGGCCTCTCAGAGCCAGCCGACAGCGACAGTTGCCGTGGGGCGCTGCCGGCTCGACTTAGGCAATCCTGAGGGCCGGGTTGCAGATTAGTAGCCGTGCCCGGGCAAGGGAAACGACTAGTGGCACCCAGCATATGCAGGTTTGGTCATCAGGCTTTGCGGACCAGCGCGTGCAGCACGATGCCTGCGAGCATGGCGGCGATGAATCCGGAAGCTGCGGTTGTGCCGAGGCCGATTGCCAGCAGCGCGGGGCCGGGGCAGTAGCCCGACAGTCCCCAGCCGATTCCAAACAGCACGCTGCCCCCCACCAGTGGCAGCGTGATCTGGCGCGGTGGATTGCCGGGCAGCGGTTCGCCAACCCAGGAACTCTGCCCATGCAGGTGTCGCGCGCGCGCCAGTGCAAAGGCAGGCGCGGCGACGGCGATGGCGCCAGCCATCACCAACGCCAGCGAGGGATCCCACTGGCCGGTGACATCGAGAAACGCGCGCACCTTGCCCGGGTCGTACATGCCCGACACCAGCAGGCCGGCACCAAACAATGCACCGGCACCCAGCGCATGCAGATGGCGCAGGAAACCGTGGCGTGCCGATGCAGCAGTACTCATGACAGCACCTTCTGCAGCCACACGGTGGCGATGGCGCTGGCCATGAACAGCGCGGTGGCCAGGAAGGAACGGGGTGACAGGCGCGAGATGCCGCAGACCCCGTGGCCACTGGTGCAGCCGCCGCCGAGCCTCGTGCCCACACCGACCAGCAGGCCGGCCAGCACCAGCAGCAGGCCCGAGCCTGCGACATGCGGTGTGCCCTGCCAGCCGAGCAGCCGGAACAGCAGTGGTATCAGGATGAGTCCGATGATGAAGGCCGCAGTCACGCCCACACCAGCGGGGGAGTCGAAGCCACCTTCGCGGCGTTCCGGCAGCAGCCGTCCGAGCAGGCCGCTGATGCCGGCAATGCGGCCATTCGCAAGCAGCAGCCAGCCTGCCGCAAGGCCGATCAGCGCGCCGCCGGCCAGCGAGGCCAGTGGTGTGAATGCGGCGGTATCGATGCTCACCTGCGGCTCTCCGGCAACATGCTGCTCAGAAGCGATGCGGGAAGCTTACTCCTGGCATCGAAACTGTCGGCAACATCAACCAGTCCGGCGGGATTGGTGGCCGCGGCGAATCCGCGCTGCGAGCAGGCGATGCCCGCGCAGCGAGCGGCATTTCTTCAGGGAGCCTCTTTGCAGCACAGGTGTACAGGGGCTCATGAATAATCCGCGGCAGGTGGTTTCCTGCTCATAGCTGTTGGCAATGTGGGGTATTCTTCGCACGTCATAGACTGCTGTGAAGCCTTCGTAGACGCGTTCGACGCGGTTACGCCCCTGTAACCATCAAGAGCTCATGACAAGTCAATATGGCCACAGATATCCAGACCGCACTCGGCGACGTCGCAGCCCGGCAACTTGCCAATGCGACCAAGACCGTTCCACAACTCGAATCGATTTCCCCGCGCTGGCTTACCAGGTTGCTGAGCTGGGTGCCGGTGGAAGCAGGCATCTATCGCCTCAATCGCGTGCGCAAGGGCACCAGCGTGGCGGTGGACTGCTCGAACCGCGACGAGCGTGCGCTGCCGAATACCTTCGTCGACTACGAAGAGAATCCGCGCGAATACCTGCTGAGCGCGGTGAACACCGTGCTCGACGTGCACACGCGCGTTTCGGATCTGTATTCCAGTCCCTACAACCAGATCAGCGAGCAGCTGCGCCTGACGATCGAGACGATCAAGGAGCGGCAGGAAAGCGAACTGATCAACAACAAGGAATACGGTCTGCTGGCCAGTGTTGCCAGGGAGCAGCGCGTGGCCACCCGTGCTGGTGCGCCGACACCGGATGACCTGGATGAACTGCTGACCCGTGTGTGGAAGGAGCCGGGCTTCTTCCTGCTGCATCCTTCGGCGGTGGCCGCCTTCGGGCGCGAGTGCACGCGGCGCGGCGTGCCGCCGCCCACCGTGTCGCTGCTTGGTTCGCAGTTCCTCACCTGGCGCGGCATTCCGCTGATTCCGTCCGACAAGGTGCCGGTCGATGATGGCAAGACCAGCATCCTGTTGCTGCGCACCGGCGAGAGCCGCCAGGGTGTGGTCGGTCTCTACCAGCCGAACCTGCCGGGTGAGCAGACACCGGGGCTTTCCGTGCGCTTCATGGGGATCAACGAGAAGGCGATCGCCTCGTACCTGGTATCGCTGTACTGCTCGCTGGCGGTGCTGGTGGACGATGCGGTCGGCGTGCTCGAGGGCGTCGATGTAAATCGTTACCATAACTATGGTTGATCTGGCGGGGTTCGATCCGCAGGATGTTGCGACCCTGTCGCGACTGGCGAACGAGATGTTCCGGGGGCAGGGTGCTGCGTTGCCTGCCACCGCATTGCCTGCCGCGATGGTGCCTGCGACGCCGCAGCCTGATGCGGTACGGCAGGGAGTTGCGCCGCCGCTGCGGGTGCCGCCGCCGCAGCTGGATTCCAGCGCATTGCAGAGCCTGCAGTTTCCACTTGTGTACGGTGGTGCCGCAGAGATTCCGCGCATTGCCCAGGCGCCGGTGCCACAGATTTCAGCGCTCGAAAGTGCCGCGCGGTACGACTTGCCGGCTTACTACTTCGTGGAAGGATCGCAGCCCGCAGGCAGCAGCGCACTGGATCCGTTGCGACTCAAGGCTGACTTTCCGATCCTGCAGGAGCGGGTGAATGGCCGGCCGCTGGTGTGGCTGGACAATGCCGCCACCACGCAGAAGCCGCAGGTGGTCATCGACCGGCTGGCGCATTTCTATGCGCACGAGAACTCGAACATCCATCGCGCGGCGCATGAGCTTGCGGCGCGCGCCACCGATGCCTACGAGAATGCGCGGGCCACGGTGCAGCGCTTCCTGCAGGCGCGTTCATCCAACGAGATCGTGTTCGTGCGCGGCGCAACGGAAGGCATCAACCTGGTGGCAGGCAGCTGGGGCCGGGCGAACATCAGGTCCGGCGACGAGATCATCGTCAGCCTGCTGGAGCATCACGCCAACATCGTGCCGTGGAAGCGGCTGGCCGATGAAACCGGCGCGACACTCAAGGTGATTCCGGTCGACGACCGCGGCCAGCTGCTGCTCGATGAGTACGCGCGGCTGTTGTCGCCACGCACGAAGCTGGTGGCGGTGACGCAGGTGTCGAACGCGCTGGGGACCATCACGCCGGCGCATGAAATCGTGAAGATGGCGCATGCGGTCGGCGCGCGCGTGCTGGTCGATGGCGCGCAGTCGGTGCTGCATATGCCGACCAATGTGGTGGCGCTGGATGCCGACTGGTTCGTGTTCTCCGGCCACAAGGTGTTCGGTCCCACCGGCATCGGCGTGCTGTATGGCAAGGAAGACCTGCTCAATGCTTCGCCACCCTGGCAGGGCGGCGGCAACATGATCGAGGATGTGACCTTCGAGCGCATCCGTTACCAGGATGCGCCGGCGCGCTTCGAGGCTGGTACCGGCAACATCGCCGATGCTGCAGGCCTTGCTACCGCGCTGGACTATGTGCTGGGCGTCGGGTTGCCGGCGATCGCCGCGCATGAGCACCAGCTGCTGGAGTACGGCCAGCATGCGCTGGGCGATATTCCGGGGCTGCGCTTCATCGGCACCGCCGCGCAGAAGGCCGGCGTGCTGTCATTCGTGATCGACGGCTGCGACCCGGTGCAGATCGGCAAGGCGCTGAACCAGGAAGGCATCGCGGTACGCGCGGGACATCACTGCGCGCAGCCGATCCTGCGGCGGTTCGGACTCGAGGCAACGGTGCGTCCTTCGCTGGCGCTCTACAACACCACGGCGGACCTGGATGCGCTGGCTGTGGCGTTGCGGCGGTTCGCGAACCGCTCGCGCAGCTATTCCACCATCGGCTTGTAGCCCGACCGCTGCGGTCTGCAGCAGCGGCGCAAAGCCGTCATTCGTCAAATCACGGCGAGTTGACAGCGGAACGACCGGGGGGCAATCATGATCACGCCGAAGTCCCTGCCTGCGCGCCCATCGCAGGAATCCCTGCGCAAACAGGCCAGGAAGCTCGCTCGCGATGTCGCCGCCGGCAATGCCGACGCCATCGCGCGTGCGCGTATGCAACTCCCGGCGGTGGAACCGCCGCTGTCCCGGCGCGATGCCCAGCTGGTGCTCGCGCGTGAATATGGTTACGCAGGTTGGCAGGAACTCGTGGCCGAAGTGCAGCGTCGCCTGGGGCAGTCTCTCGAGTGGGCTGCATCGCAGGCCCGCCGGATCATTCACGACAACGATGCCCTGCGGCTGAAGCAGTTGCTGATTGAGCACCCCGCGTTGCTGTCCTGGCGAGGTGAGGAGAATGACGGCGGCCTGTTGGGCATGGCTACAGCTTCTTTCGGTGACAGCGGGGATCCGGAAAGGGAACGACAGTTCACCCGGGCGGCTTGCGCCGAGTTCCTGATCGATGCCGGTGCGGTCGTGCTGCCGTCGGTGTGCGACGGCTTGGTCGCGTCTCGAACGAAAGGGTTGCTGCAGCTTTTCGAGCGCAAGGGTCTGCTTCCGCGCACCCTGAAGTTTCGTGTTGCATTGGGCGATATCGACGCCGTTCGTGCACGTGTCGCTGCTGGCAACGACGACATCGCTGCCGTGAGCGAAGCGTTCAGATGTGCATGCGATTTCGAGCAGGAGAACACTGCATCTCTGCTCCTGGACCGGTTGATTGCGTGCGACGCGAAGCTCGGCAAACAGATCGATGACGGCCCGGGCCGCCCGGCGTTGATCAGGTATCTCATCGAGGATCGCGCCACGCTGGCCTTCATTCGCGCCACGCCCGAAGACCCGTGGCAGGAATTCCTCATGCACCAGGTCGTGCGCGCCATTCACGATGACGACCTCACGACTTTCGTTCGTGGCTTGCAGCGCGAGCCCTGGTTGCTCGGCGATTCGTGTGTGGGTTTCCAGGTGGGGCTGGTCGAACGGGCTACGTTACGGGACCGTGGAGCGTTCATCGCCGCGCTTCTCGATCTGGACCCCGCGCTGCTCCGACGTCGCCCACCTCCAGAGTCGCAGGCAATCGGGTTTGCGTTCACCTACGCGAAGCCGCATCTGCTCCCGATGCTTGCCCGCGTCTGGCCGCTGCCAGAGGATTTGCCGCATGCCGCCGGCATGGGAGATCTCGATCGAGTGAAGCGGTGGTTCGACGCGTCCGGCGAGCCCGCCCTAGGCGATCTGTCGAATCATTTTCCGTGTAATGGTACACACACTCGAGGGAACCACCAGTGGGGCGCGCCGTCCGTTCAACAGGTTCTTGATACCGCGCTCGCGTGGTCGGTCCTCAACCGTCATCTCGAAGTTGCCGATTTCCTTCTCGGGCATGGCGCAGACATCAACACGCGATGGAGCTCGCACGAGCCCGCAAGCATCCTGCACGAGCTCGTCTTTCACGATAACCATGAAGGGATGCAGTTCCTGATCGATCGCGGCATCGACATGACGATCAAGGACCATCGGTGGGGCGGAACGGCGCAAGGCTGGGCGTACCACGCGGCAAATGACAAGGAGATGGCCAACTTCCTCGGCGAGGCGCAGGCGCGACGAGAGCTGGACGTGGTTGAGAAGCCGACCAAAGACATGCGCCTGCCATAGTACCAATCGTTCTTTCCACCACCCGATTGCTGTCGTTCGTGAAAGTCTCCTCGGGGTCAATGGCAGACTGCTTCTGGCGATGGACAGATCAACTCAGGCGCCGAACATCATCCAGCCTGGCGAAGTCGCGATCAAACGTGGCGATAGGCAAGTGTCCTGCCTTTCTGGCGATCTCGAGCACGAGGCAGTCGGAGAAGCCGACCTTGGTCCACTTGCGGTAGTGGCCAAGGGCTTCGGCCACTGCATCTGAATCCTGCAGAGTCAGGTCCCTGTGGTTCAGCAGCATTTCGACGGCCAGCACAACCTGTTCGCGGGAAAGCTCATACACCGAGTCGAGGACCCAAAGTGTCTCGGCCAGCACCAGATGCGACACCCATGCGCCCCTGGCGACGAAATCTTCGGCAGCACGCACCTGATCGGGGTCGTCGCGAACGACAAGCCGAACCAGGACGTTGGTATCAACCGCCAGCATGCCGCTTCTTGATGTACTTCCGGATTGCCGCCTTCACGTCGACGGCATCCCTGTCTTTCGGCGCACGCTTCGGGAACAGCGTTTGATGAATCTCGATGGAGCTGAAGCGGCCCGCCCGGCGCACGACTACACCTCCATCCTGCTCGTGCCACTCCAGAACGGAGCCAGGACCTACGCCCAGCTTTTTTCGCACTTCCGCCGGAACGGAGATCTGGCCCTGGGCCGTGATTTTGGATTGCGCAATTGCCATAGAGATACATTACCCTGGTAATGAATGACTGTCAACCTGCATCCGGAGCCGGGTTGGCAACTTCCAGTCGCGCAGCGCCGCAATGCTGGAGGCAGTGCGCCAGCCGGCCTTGACGGCCCGACCCGTGCGTATAGACTTGTCTATACATTGGAGCGTGCCGTGACAAAGACTGCCACACTTACAGTCCAGCAATGGGGCAATAGCCTCGCCGTACGGATTCCGGCCGCCGTTGCGCGCTCGGCCAGATTCAAGGTTGGTCAGCCGGTCGTGGTTTCGGCTGAAGATTCAAATGTGGTGGTGCGTGCCGTCGGTGCGCCACGGTTGACTCTTGCGCAGAAGCTGGCTGCCTTTGATCCGGCACGGCATGGTGGTGAGGCGATGCCGACGATTGCCGTCGGCAACGAGTCAGTCTAGTGGCCGCAAGAAGGTCGTGGTGCCCGGACCGCCGGGACATGATCTGGATCAACTGCAATCCCCAGGCCGGGCGCGAAATGAAGGACGTGCATCCCCTCGTCGTGCTGTCTCCAAGGGAATTCAATGAACGGACCGGTATCGTCATTGGTCTGCCGATGACCACAGCTTCGTTCAACGACAGCAACCCGTTTGCCATCAAGTTCACTGGTTCCAGACGTGTTGTCAGCTACATCCTCGGCCATCAGCCGAAGTCTTTCGACTGGCGTGCCAGAGGCGCAAAGCCCCATCCCTGGAAACAAGTCCCGGAGGAGGCGCTTGCTTCTGCTTGCGAGACGCTGAACCAGATTATCGACATTGGTCGCTGATCGGCCAGCAGCAGCCTGCAGGACGTCCCGGCACGGGTGGCAACACGATACCTGGCTGGAATCCCCATTCCGCTTGCACCGGACCCTGCGGCATACCCTAGATTGCGCTGACGGACAGGCAGGGAAGGCTCGTGGATACACCCGGTTCGACAAAAATGCTGACAGCCGCAGAGTGCGCCCGCCGCACAGGCGTCACCGTGCGCGCATTGCGGGTATATGAGGAGTGCGGACTCATAGCTCCGAAGCGGTCGGCAGGTGGCTGGCGGCTCTACGGCGCCGACGAACTGCTCATGCTCAATACCATCGCCCTGCTCAAGACCGCAGGGTTGACGCTTGCGCAGATCGGGGACGCAACCCGTTCGAGCAGCAATGTGCCCACGCTCCAGCAGATCCTGCAATTGCAGCTGGAATCATGGACCGCCCGGCGCACCGACGCGGAGCGCGTGCTCGCTATCACACAGGCTGCGCTTGAGCGCCTGAACACGGGCCATCTCCTTACCGTCGAAGAATTGTGCAACCTGATCAGGAGCAATGAGATGAAACAGATGTCACCAGATATGAGTCCGGCAACCGAAAGGGCCGCCGAAGCGTCCGATTCCGTCGTACTTGATCCTGCCGTGCTGGATTGCTACACGGGGTTCTATTCTTCGCACGGCGGTGAATTCGGCCTCACCGTCGTCAGGCGTGAAGGGCAGCGACTCTTCATGCTGCGCGACGGGGCTGGAGGCAAGGAGATCGAGCTCTACCCGATTGGCGAAGTCGAGTTCGCCATCAGAGGCAGCATCGGGCATGTAACTTTCGTTTGCGGAGATGACGGTCAGGCAACGGGATACTCCTATCGCGTGCTGGATATGGAACTTTCCCGCCAGCGTGTGGATGCGGCGGCAGCCGGGACCATCAGGCGCCATCTCGCCGATCGGGTTGCGAACAATATGCCGGTGCCTGGCAGTGATGTCGCATTGCGGTCGCTCATCGAAGGCATTCGGGCAGGGGTGCTGCGATATGAAGAAATGGCGCCCGAATTCGCCGTGATAATCGAGAAGCAGCTTCCCGGACTGAAGACCATCGCCACCTTTCTCGGTGCAATAAAGTCCATCGACTTCAAAGGCGTCGGTACCGAAGGATGGGATGTGTACGACGTGCAGCGCGAGAATGGCTCGGCGCGATGGCGAATAGCGTTCCGGTCTGATGGCAAGATAGCCAGTGCTGCAGCGGCCATGACGTCGCCCATGCCTGTTGGAATGGGGCCGTAGGTGTTGCGGATTGTCGCTGTTGCCAGTCGCGCAGCAGGCATCGCGCGCACTCATCATCGGCCATCCGGGATATGCCGGAGATAAACGCAATATATCGAGACGGCCCGCACTACGACCGCCTGTTCGGGCGAGGTCATGTCGAGTTCTGGCTGTCTCAGGCACGGATCACAGGCGGTCCCATCCTCGAACTCGGGTGCGGGACTGGCAAGCTTTCCATTCCGCTTGCCCAGGCTGGGTTCTCCGTCGTTGGTCTGGACAGTTCCGCAGCGCTTTTGAGGTTCGCGGCAGGCAGGAACGACACCGTGAAATGGATAGAGGACGATATGAGGAGCTTCAACCTTGACGAGAGGTTCGCCCTGATCATGCTGCCATCAAACAATCTGGGACACCTGCACACGCCGAAAGACTTCGAGAGCTGTGTCAGCAGCGTGAAGCGACACCTTGGGCCCGGGGGAGCATTCGTCATCGATGTCTTTGTTCCGGACTTGAGGCTTCTTCTCCGCGACGCTGAAGAGGAATATGCGCTCGATGAATACGATAGTCCCGACGGACAGGGCCGGGTTCGCGTTGCGGCAAGGTCCCGCTATGAGTCTACGACCCAGATTGTGAGAACGACGACCATTCGACGAATTGACGGGCAACCCGATCTGGTTGGCTCGCTGGATCTCAAGATGTACTTTCCAGGAGAGCTCGAGGCGCTCGTTCGCTGCAATGGCCTGCGCATCACCAACAGGTATGGAGGTCACGCCGGAGAGGCTTTCGATGAAAGTGCCCGCTCCCAGATCCTTGTCTGCGAAAGCTCTGATGGTTGATTCGAGCGAATCCCGAGAGCGGAAATTCGCGACCGTCGGCTTCGGGTCAAGCTGCCGACCAGGTTGGCAATGCACAGGCTGGAGGATTTCCAGCTCTCCCTCTACGATTGCGTCAACAACCGTTTTTGGGCGTGTCCGATCTGATGTCCGCAGATACAGCACAGCACTTTCTGTCTTCCATCTGGCGGGGGCTTCACGGCCCGCGCGCCATTGCGCCAGGCGTGGAGTTTGTCGGCAGTGGCGTATTGCCATCCATTTTTGCCGTTGAAGATCTCGCCGCGGCGGCGGTCGGCGCGGCTGGTCTTGCCGTCAGCGAACTGCTGAGCGCCAGTGGCGGGCGTCCGGGGCAGGTCACGGTAGACCGCAAACTGGCGAGCCTGTGGTTCGGATGGTCCATTCAACCGGTGGGGTGGGCGCTGCCGGCGCCGTGGGATCCGATCGCAGGCGACTACGAAGCACTGGACGGATGGATTCGGCTGCATACAAACGCGCCGCATCACCGGGCCGCGGCACTTGCCGTGCTCGGCGTGCTTCCCGAGCGTGAAGCCGTAGCTCGTTCTGTCGCCGCATCGAAGGCCGAAGAGTTGCAGGATGCCGTGGTGCGAGCCGGTGGTTGCGCGGCAGCGATGCACTCATTGCAGGAGTGGCGCATCCATCCTCAAGGCGCGGCGGTTACGGGCGAGCCGCTGGTTCATTTCGATCACTGTGCAGACCGGAACGAATCGAAGTGGCAGCCTGGATCGTCGCAGCCATTGCAGGGACTGAGGGTGCTCGATTTGACGCGCGTACTGGCCGGTCCCGTGGCCACGCGATTTCTGGCTGCATTCGGTGCCCAGGTGTTGCGCATCGATCCGCCGGAGTGGGATGAACCGGCCGTCGTGCCGGATGTCACCGTCGGAAAACGATGCGCGCGCCTGGATCTGCGTACCTCACCGGACCGCGCTGTATTCGAGCAGTTGCTGCAAGGTACGGATGTGCTTGTTCATGGGTATCGCGCCGACGCACTGGCAGCAATGGGTTTCGGCGCCGACCGCAGAAGGGAGCTGCGCCCCGGGCTGATCGATATTTCCCTCAATGCCTATGGCTGGTCCGGTCCGTGGCGTAACCGGCGCGGATTCGACAGTCTGGTGCAAATGAGTTCGGGCATTGCCGATGAAGGCATGCGCCAGCTTGCACGGGGGCGTCCCGCACCGCTGCCAGTTCAGGCGCTGGATCACGCAACTGGCTACCTGATGGCTGCCGCCGCGATTCGTGGCCTCACCGAACGACTGGCAACTTCCCGAGGCCAGCAGGCAAGACTTTCACTCGCCCGCACTGCCGCACTGCTGATCGATGGTCCTCGCAGTGATGCAGACGGGAGAGCGGTGACTGCGGATGAGACCGATTGGCGCACTGGGTTGGAGCGGACCGACTTCGGACCTGCTCGCAGGCTCCGCGGTCCGGTCACGATCGGAGGGACCGGCATGGAATGGGATCTTCCCGCCGCGCGTCTGGGTAGCAGCCCGGCCGTGTGGTAGTCCGCCACTGCAGAAGGCTGGTGGGCCAATTCAATAGCCGCCCTTCACGACCGGCAGCAACGGGTCAGGACCGGCTGCTATGGCCGGAAGCCCAACTCCCGTTGATGACGAATAGCCAGTACGCGCACTTCATCCTGCGATGCGGCGACCAGTGAACGGATGCGCTTCAAGGTTGTCGACTGCCGGCTGCAAGCCGTTTCATCCAGGCATGCACTTCGTCAGCACGGTAGACCTCGCCAGTTTTCTCGATGCCGGCGTCTGCGGCGAGAGCCTCTTTGACGAGGCTGCGCATCTGCTCTTCATGGTCGACATGACGTTCGACGGCATCAATCGAATGGTTATCGAACTTGTCGGTGTGCCGGATATGGTGATTCCGGGGGCTGGCGGCTGATGGCCGACCTGGTTCGCGAACCGCTCGCGCAGCTATTCCACCATCAGCTTGTAGCCCGACACTGCTGCGGTCTGCAGCAGCAGCGGGGTGGAGGGATTGGGTTCGATCTTGTTGCGCAGGCGATGCACCAGCTGCTTCAGCAGCTGGCGGTCGCCGGTGCCGCGATGACCCCACACCAGGATCAGCAGGCGGTCGGAGTGCACGGCGCGGCCAGCCTGCGCCAGCAATGCCTGCATCAGCCGGAACTCGAGCTTGGTGAGCAGGATCGGCTGGCCGGCGCCGATGCGCACGGTGCTGTCCTCGGCATCCAGCGTGACGCGGCCGACACTCATCGGGCCGGTACTGCGCTCGATGCGCGCACGGCGCAGCAGTGCCTTCACCCGCGCCAGCAGCTCGCGCGGGCTGAATGGCTTGGTGAGGTAGTCGTCGGCGCCGAGATCGAGCGCACGCACCAGGTCCTGTTCTTCGCCGCGGGCGGTGAGCATCATGATCGGCACCGTGCTGCGGCCACGGATGATCGAGCAGACATCGAAGCCCGACATGCCGGGCATGTTGATGTCGAGTACCACGAGGTCGGGCGCCTCGGCGTCGAAGCGTTCCACCGCTTCGGTGCCGTCGGGGGCCTTCACCACCAGATAGCCTGCCTGTCCCAGTGCATAGGCCACCAGGTCGAGCAGGTCGGCGTCGTCGTCGGCTACCAGTATTTTCATGCATTGCGCTCCGCCGGCAACGATAGCGTGAAACGGGTCAGGCCGGCAGTACGGGTGGCGACGAGGGTGCCACCGTGGCGTTCCGCGATGGAGCGGGAGATCGACAGCCCCAGTCCCATGCCGCCCTGCGCCGGCTCCACGCCGCCGCGATTGAAGCGTTCGAATACGGATTCCTGCGCACCCGCGGGCAGGCCCGGGCCGGAATCCTCCACCCATGCGTTCAGGCGCCCGCCCACGCGTTCTGCGGCAATGTGAATGGTACTGCGCGCAGGCGCGAACTTGCTGGAGTTGGCGAGCAGGTTCACGAACACCTGCGTCAGGCGCACGGCGTCGCCCTGCAGGCCCAGGTCGCCATCGAGTTGGCGTGTGACCTGCTGGCCGCGCTGTCCCAGCAGGGAATCAACGGTGCTGACGGCATCTTCAATGACCTCGGCGAGGTCGATGCTCTGGCGGCGGATGTCGAGCTGGCCGGCCTCGATGCGCACGCTCTCGAGCAGGTTGTCGATGAGCTGCGTGAGGCGCAGCGTGCCGCGTTCCAGCGACAGCACCAGTTCTTCCAGCTGCTCGGGCGAGCGGGTGTGCAGCCCTTCGCGCAGCAGTTCGATGGATGCCAGCTGCGCAGCCAGCGGCGTGCGGAATTCATGCGAGACATTGGCGAGCACGGTGTCGCGTGCGCGGCGCACGCCTTCGATCTCGGTTTCATCGCGCAGCACCTGCACCTGCAGGTTGTCCACGGGCTGCGCACTGGTGAGCACCATGCGCCGGTTGCCACCGCGGGTCTGCAGATATTCCACCGCGGTGGATGAACCCTGGTTGCGGGCGTGCACGATGGGGCAGCTGCGTTCGCAGGGCCGCGCGCCATCCACGGGGCGCGGCTGCAGCACGTCGCCGCAGAAGCGGCCGATGGCTTCCCTGGCGCTCACGCCGAGCAGCTTCGCGGCAGTTTCATTGATGTAGGTGATGCGGCGTTCGGCATCGACGGCGTATACACCCTCGACGATGCCGCCGAGCACCGCCTGGGCCTCTGCTTCGCGCTGGCGCAGGGTGCCGGTGAGGTCGATCAGGTTGTGGCGCATGTCATCCATGGTGCGCGCCAGCTGGCCGATCTCGGCGGGGCCGCCGGTGGGAATGGAGGCGGCGAAGTCGCCCTGGCCGAGGCGGGCAGCGGCTGCCGTGAGCGCTTCCGTGGGTGCGGTGATGCGCCGGCCCAGCAGCACGCCGGTGAGCAGCGCCAGTGCCGCGAGGATGGTCGCCACCCACAGCAGGCGCCGCTGCAATGCATCGACGTCGCTGTCGATCTGTGCCGAGGACAGGCGGGTTTCGATCAGCACGATGCCTTCGCCGGTCGACGAAAACACCGGATGGCTTGCGGCATACAGCCGCTGTTTGCCGATGTGCGCGACGGCCGCCATGCCGTCGGCAAGCGCGGCGGTGTGCAAGGCGGTGAAGTCATCGACCGGCGCATTCTGGAAATCGCGGTAACCGCGCAACCTGAGTTCCACGCCCTGCTGCTGGTCGAGCCTGCGCGCGAAGTTGTCATTGAGCAGTTGCGCCACGATCACCAGGGTGCCGGGCGCGGCATCCCCGAGGCTGGCGGTGGCCCCGAGATATGCGTCGGGTGTGCCCTGCGGCGCGGCCATGAAGCGCTCGCCCTGTTCCGCCGCAGCAGGGAGCAGTGCGGTCCATGGCACGGTGGGGCCGGCGGTGGCCAGCACCTGGCCGTTCTGCAGCACGGCGCAGGCATCGACGCCGGCGGTGCCGCAGAAGCGGGCCAGGAACGGCGGCAGGTTCGGCAGGTCATGCTCCTGCAGCAGGCGCCGCAGGGTGGGACGTTCGGCGAGCACGCGCGCATAGGAGAGGGTGTCTTCGCCCGCACGGTTCAGTGCGGCCTTTGCATCGGCACCGGCCAGCTGCACATGCACGCGCTGCTGGCTGTCGGCCAGATCCTGCAGCAGGTCGATGGCCACCCACGAGACGCCTGCCGTCACGACCAGCACGGTCAGCACCTGAACGGCAGCCAGCCACCAGCCAAGGCTGTTGCGCAGCAGCTTCAGTGGTGACGGATTCCGGTCCGCCATTCGAGCATTGTCTTGACGATCAGGGTGACCACTGCCAGCAACGATAGCAGCGATGCCACGGCAAAGGCGCCCACATAGTTGTATTCCTGGTACAGGATTTCGATGTGCAGCGGCATGGTGTTGGTCAGGCCGCGGATATGGCCGGAAACCACGGACACCGCTCCGAATTCGCCCATGGCGCGGGCATTGCAGAGGATGACTCCATAGGCAAGTCCCCAGCGGATGCGCGGCAGCGTGACATGGAAGAACGTGAACCAGCCGCCGGCGCCGAGCGTGATGGCGGCTTCTTCTTCATCGTTGCCCATCTGCTGCATCAGCGGGATCAGCTCGCGCGCCACATAGGGAAAGGTGACGAACATGGTCGCCAGCACGATGCCCGGCACCGCGTAGATGATGCTGATGTCGTGGTCCTGCAGCCAGGCGCCGAACCAGCCCTGCAGGCCGAACATGAGCACGTAGATCAGGCCGGACACCACCGGGGAGACCGCCAGCGGCAGATCGATCAGCGTCACCAGCATGCTCTTGCCGGGAAACTCGAACTTGGCGATGCACCAGGCCGCGCAGATGCCGAACACGGTGTTGAGCGGCACCACGATGGCGGCGGTGAGCAGCGTCAGGCGGATGGCGGCGCCGGTGTCGCTGTCGGTGAAACTGTGGAACCAGGCGCCGAGCCCGTGCTCGAGGCCGGAGACGAACACCATGGCAAGAGGCGCGAACAGCAGGCCGCCAATGAATGTGAGCGCGATGCCGATGAGCAGGATGCGGATCATGCCCGGGCTCCGCCAGTCAGGCGCCGGCGTCCCCAGTGCTGCAACAGGTTGATGGTCAGCAGCATCAGGAAGGAGACGGCGAGCATCACGCAGCCCAGCGCGGCGGCGGCGGCGTAGTCGTATTCCTCGAGACGGATGATGATCAGCAGCGGCGTGATCTCGGTATGCAGCGGGATGTTGCCGGCGATGAAGGTCACGGAGCCGTATTCACCCACGGCGCGCGCAAACGCCAGTGTGAAGCCGGTGAGTACCGCGGGCAGCACCGCCGGCAGGATCACGCGGAAGAAGATATATACCGGACGCGCGCCAAGCGTGGCGGCCGCTTCTTCCACATCCTTCGGCAACTCCTGCAGCGCCGGCTGCACGGTGCGCACCACGAAGGGCATGCCGATCAGCGTCAGGGCCAGCGTGATGCCGATGGGTGTATAGGCGACCTTGATGCCCAGCGGCTCGAGGTACTGGCCGATCCAGCCATTGCCTGCAAACACGGCGGTGAGGGCAAGGCCGGAGACGGCGGTGGGCAGTGCGAAAGGCATGTCGATGATGGCATCGACGAAGCGGCGGCCGGGAAAACGGTAGCGCACCAGCACCCAGGCGACGATGAAGCCGAACACGATGTTGATGGTCGCGGCGGTCAGCGAGGCGCCGAAGGTCAGCCGGTACGAGGCCAGCGCGCGCGGTGCGGTGATCACCTGGATGAAGCGCGCGAAGTCCATGCTGGCGCCTTTCATCACCAGCGCGGTCAGCGGCAGCAGCACGATGGCGCAGAGAAAGAACGTGGTGAAGCCCAGCGTGATGCCGAAGCCCGGGATCACGCTGCGCTCGCGGCGCAGGCTGATCATGGCGTCTCCCGATACACCAGCAGCACCGGCACATCCGGCAGTTTCCGCAGGATGCCCTCGAGCATTTCGGTAGCCTGCGCGGCGTTGCTGGCGCCGAGCACCAGCAGCGGGGTGTCGAGCGAGGCGAGGTAATCGGTCAGCGCCTGCGGCATTTCGCCGGCCAGCAGTTCGGTGCGGGTCTCGAGTGCATGCGCGGCGCGTGCTTCGGAGCGGGCATCGAGCAGCGCCCGCAGCGCGGCTGCCCGGCGCGCATCGCGGCGCGCGGCTGGCGCGGCACTGACGCAGATGGCTTCCGCGGGCAGGTGGCGCAGCAGGCTCGCAGCCACGGCCAGCGTGGCGCCGCGCGCGGCGTTATCCATCCAGTAGATGCAGAGCTGGCGTGGCAGTTCAGCGCGGCCGGTGAGCAGCAGCACTTCGTTGGCGCCGGCGCGCAGCAGCTGGCCGACGCGCGCGGGTGCGTCGGCGCCGGTGGCCAGCACGGCAACACCGGGCGCTGCGGATTGCGGTGCTGTTTCGTCGCCGCCGGCGCGCGTGGCAACGCGGGTCTTCATGCGCGCGGCCAGCGTGGCGAGCACCGGGTCGGCGTGCAGCGCGCGGGCGGTGTCATCGTCGTCGGCATGCACCACGAAGCTCGACAATGGAGTGGGCAGCACGTGCAGGCGACGTGCGCCGAGTACGACGGTGTCGCCGGGCCGCAGCGGCAGCGCCCGCTGCTCCGGCTGCGTGCGGGTGGCTTCGATGCGCGCCTCGGCCGGATCGGCGCCGTGCTGGATGGCGGCGAGGTTGTCGAGCAGCCGCAGGCGCAGCCGTTCCAGCGCGCCGGTGAACTGCACCTCTTCCACGGTGGCGCGGCCTACGTAGCGTGTGGCGAGCTGGTCGCGGTCGGCGGCAAGCTCCACCTCTTCGGGGCGCAGCACGGCCACCACTTCGTGCTCACGCGCGGCTGGCCCGGCCTGGCGGCCGGTGGCATCCACTGGCGTGGATCCGACGCGGATGCCATCGGGCCCCTGCAGGGCCAGCAGCAGGTTGGCGGCACCCAGGAAGGTGGCGACAAAACGCGTGGCGGGCCGCGCGTACAGCGTGTGCGGTTCGCCCACTTCGAGCAGCCGGCCGAGATTCATCACGCCGATGCGGTCGGCGAGTGCGAAGGCTTCTTCCTGGTCATGCGTGACCAGCACGGTGGTGATGCCGAGTTCGCGCTGCACCACGCGGATGGTGCGGCGCAGTTCCTCGCGGATCTTGGCGTCGAGCGCGCCGAAGGGTTCGTCGAGCAGCAGCACCTGCGGCTTGTGCGCCAGCGCGCGCGCCACCGCGACCCGCTGCTGCTGGCCGCCCGAAAGCTGCGATGGCAGGCGGTCGTCCATGCCTTCCAGCGCCACCAGCTTCAGCAGTTCCTTGCGGCGGGCGCGCCGGTCGGCCGACTTCATGCGCCGCACGCGCAACGCGAATTCGATGTTGTCGGCGATGGACAGGTGCCGGAACAGCGCGTAATTCTGGAACACGAACCCTACGCCGCGTTCACGCACGCCCACATGGGTGACATCGCTGCCATGCAGGGCGATGCCGCCGTGCTGGATGTCCACCAGCCCGGCGATGGCGCGCAGCAGCGTGCTCTTGCCGCTGCCGCTGGGGCCCAGCAGCACGAAGAATTCACCCTCGGCCACCTCCAGCGACACGTCGTTGACGACGGGCTGGCCCTGGTAACGCTTGGTGACCTGTTCGAGCGTGATGGACATGCGGGGCGCCTGCAGCCGAAGGGGCCACGATGCTAGCAACCGGCCGGTATCAGGCCGGTGGCAGGATGGTTATAAACCAGTTATGGCGTGCGCTTGGCGACGAACTCGGTGACATTGGGCGGAGCGCCTTCTCCCATCGAGAAACTGCTGCGGATGCTCAACTGGTCGCCCTTGAGCTTGCCGGTGTAGTTGATGGTGAGCTTCGGTCCACCCTGGCCGGTGTCGAAATCCAGCTTGAAGGTGACATCCTCGCCTTTCACCTTGCCGTCGGCGATAGGTGTGGCAGGTGCACCCGCCACGGCCAGGGTGCCGGTGAGCTTCTCGCCCTCGGCCTTCAGGTTGATGATCAGCTCGACAGCCGCGCCTCCGGCAGGCACCGAGGCCACCCATTTGCCGGTGGCATTTTCGGCGCTCAATGCGGGCAGCGCGAGCAGCGCCAGCAGGCCCAGGAATCCAGTGCGACGTATGGCCATGTGTCTGTCCTCTTACTGTCTGGTGGGTTCAGGATCAACGGACTTCTTGGCAACGGCCGGGGCTTTGGCTTTCGGCTTTGCTTTCGCTTTCGCCTTTGCTTTGGCCTTCACCCCGGGCTTGGCTGCAGTCTTTGCCTTGGCCTTCGGCGGTGCCTTTGCTTTGGCGGGCGCGGCTTCCTTCACCGGCGCCCTGGGCGTCGCCTTGGCCTTGGCCGGCGCACCGCGCCGACCGAATCTGCCCCGCGCCGGACGCGGCGGCGCGGCGGCCAGCATCGCGCGGCATTCTTCCAGCGTCAGCGTCCTGGGGTCGCGCTCCTTCGGGATGCGCGCATTGCGTTGCTTGTCGGTGATGTACGGGCCGTAGCGCCCGTTCAGCACCTGGATGTCGTCGACACCGAAGTCGGTGATGATGCGATTGGCATCGGCGATCTTCTTGGCTTCTATGACTTCGATGGCGCGTTCGAGGGTGACGGCGTAGGGGTCGTCTTCCTTCAGCGAAACGTATTTCGCGCCGTATTTCACATACGGGCCGAACTGCCCGATGGCCACCATGACGGGTTCGCCAGCTGCGGTTTCGCCGAGCTTCTTGGGCAGCTGGAACAGCACCATGGCATCGGCCAGCGTGATGGTGTCCATCTTCTGCCCGGGTCGCAAACCGGCAAATTTGGGCTTTTCCTCATCGTCCTTGGTGCCGGCCTGCACGAACGGACCGAAGCGGCCCATGCGTACCGACACCGGCCGGCCGCTTTCCGGATGAATGCCGAGGTCGCGCGCCATGGCCACTTCTTCGCGGCTGACGCTGGTCTGGATTTCCTCGACCTGGTCGATGAAGGGCTTCCAGAATTTCTCCAGCGGCGTGACCCAGGGTTCTTCACCGCGGGACACCGCGTCGAGTTCGTCTTCCATGTCGGCGGTGTAGCCGTATTCCACGTACTTGGTGAAGTACTTGGTCAGGAAGCGGCAGACGATCTTGCCGATGTCGGTGGCGATGAAGCGCCGCGCGTCCATGTCCACGTATTCGCGGTCGCGCAGCGTGGAAATGATCGAGGCATAGGTGGAAGGCCGGCCGATGCCGTGTTCTTCCAGCGCCTTCACCAGCGAGGCTTCGGAGAAGCGCGGCGGTGGTTCGGTGAAATGCTGTTCGCCCTGCAGGCTGGTGAGCTGGACGAGGTCGCCCTCCTGCATGGGGGGCAGCACATGGTCCGTATCGTCGTCGGCGGAGTCGTCGAGACCTTCCTGGTAGACGGCGATATAGCCCGGCTTG
>JAATEY010000225.1 GCA_015655465.1 Gammaproteobacteria bacterium
GATGGGCGAGGCCGGTGCCATGGAACAGGCCGAGCAGGTCGAACTCGGATTCGATACCAAGGTCGTCGAGCGCTTCCCGCTCGGGAAAATCGGCGACGCGGATTTCGATCTCGCCGGTGAGCCGCCGGAATTCGCCGGGAAGCCCGGCGAAGGCGGCAACGGCAAGCGCTTCGAGATCGTCGAGGGATGGCGCCTCGCGGTCGGCCCAGACGCCCAAGGGGTTCTGCTCAGTCATGGCGGGAGGCTCCCCAGGGTAAAGATGGCCGGTCTGCACCTGTACGCGTCAGGGGCGAGAAAAGTGACTCATGATTCTGGCCGCCCACGCGCAACGGTCGGCGCCGCAGAGCGGCTCCAAAGCGGCAGAGAGCACCTTGGGTGCGACGCCGGCTGTGTTCGGCCTGTATATTCCCCACTCTTTGGAGATGTGCCGTGACAGATACGCTCCCGGACCGCCTTTGCGTTGATCCTTCCAGTCGCTACTACGACGAGAAACTGCTGGCCCGCAACATCGGCATCCGCTTCAACGGCGTGGAGCGCATGAATGTGGAGGAGTACTGTGTCTCCGAAGGCTGGATTCGTTCGGTCATAGGCAAGACACTCGACCGCCGCGGCAAACCCCTGACGATCCAGCTGAAGGGCACGGTTGAGCCGTTCTTCAAGGACTGACGGACTGCCCACCAGCCGATACCCGGCTCGCCCGCTGTTCCCCGCCGGGTTTCCCGCGCGTCTCGTTTTTGGGACTGGATTCGACGCCTCGGTCTGTCTATCCTCACGGCTCGAATCCACGACCATAAAATGCACATCACGGGCCCTGCCTTCCAGGGCACCAAGACGGGGGAAGACCATGCGCATACCAATGCATCGCTTTAAGTACACCAAGCTGACCAAGGATCAGATTGGGGCGAAGCTCAAGCCGGTGGAAGGCGTCGGCCCCAAGAGCGCCTCTGCCTTCAGCAGTGTGCTCAGTGGCAAGACGGTCAAAATCATCACGCAAGACGGCCCAACCCTCGAATACAAGTTTGGGGCCAACAGGCGCCTGACCCTGACCGAAGGCGGCAAGCAGGTGTCAGCCGGCTACGGCGAGCTGACGCAGAACAATATCGTGTTCTTCTCCCACCTGATTCCCGGTGAGCAGAAGGGCTACAACGTGTACATCGACCAGAAGAGCAATCTGGCTACGGTCTTTGAAGTGTGGCTGTCCAGCGGCATCAAACAGAACGCCGGCCGACCCACCGAATTCACGCTCGATGACCGCGAAGTGCAGCGGCAGATCTATTTCGGGTATGTCGACAACGGGTCGGCGGCTCCCAAAAAACTTCATGCCTACACCAACCGGATGACGGGCAAGGGGCTGCACTGGAAGCAGGACAACGGCATCGAGACGATTGAACTCTACACGTCAGTGGCCAACACCTGTTTCACCGAGCTGACCCGGCATATCGACGACCTGAGTTACATCGCCCCTTCCGATTACGTGCTCGCCGATGACCGTACCGCCATCTACAACAGGACCGAGTGCGAGTTTTCCGGCATCCATACCTGTTTCGTGGCCGATCTGTACGGCGTGAAGCAGGTGGGCGTGCGCTTCGGTTTCAACGAGAAGGACGAGCTCGAGTACTACATGTTCAAGGGCGACGGCAAGGTCGTCGGGCAGATCGCTTATCTCGAGAACTTCGATGATCATGGCCTGCGGCCGATGTTTGCCCCAGCTCCAGCCAGACCCGCTGCTGCGGGCCCGGGCGCAGCTGCTGCGCCACCAGCTGTTGCACCTGTACCGGCGAAGGGAGCGCGCACTACTTATCGTCCCGTGCGGACTTTCACGCACATGACGGACGAAGAGATGCACGCGGCTGCAGTGGCCAGAACCACCGCTTTCGGCGTTGCCAGTGGAACGGCTGCTGAAGCGCCTGCGCCTGAAGCGCCGACGGGTGGCGCGCCCCTGCCGCCCCAGGCAACGGGCAACAACCTGCCTTTCTCCGACATCCTCGTGGGCAAGGAATTTACGCTGCGCTACGACAACGGCGGTCCGGTCCGCGACTACAGGATCAAGAACATTACCAGGCTGCAGTACCGCGATCACAAGGACAACAAGTGGGTCGACGCGGAGTATCGGGCCTATGAAGGCGACGACAATCTCGCCTGGTTCGCCCACGTCCTGGCAGACACCAGGCCGCGCGCCAGCACGATGGTTGCCGTGGACTTCACCAACGGGCTCGTCACCAGCATCGAGTCCCGCATGGGCACGGAGTATTACGGCAACGAAACCACCTATCTCCCCATCTTCGGCGTGTGCGAGATGCCTGGCCTGGAGGCACCGATCTACGTGCGGCATGAGCTGACCGATGAACTGGTCGGACATTGCTTCTCGTGGTCCTACTCCGACCAGACGACCTCCATGCACGTGTATTCGTCGCCGCATTCCATGTCGTGGGTGATCTTCACGGGCACCCAGCAGATGGGCGCCGAGTGGGGCTCGCCCTGCATCTTCGTGAAGCTGCGTCCGGGTGTGTACATCTTCTGCCAGAACGAAGAAGCCTGTAACGGCAACCAGATGACCGAGCTGCTCAATACCAAGGCCTCGCATGACTGCGGCTTCACCTTCAACGGCAGTGCCAGGGGAGCGAGCCTCGGAGTGACCGGCGCCATCGGTCGTCACATCGGCAAGTTCGACATCCTCGAGTACTTCGGCCCGAAGAAGAGGGGAGCGTGATGGATATCCTCAAGAACAGGGAATCCCGGACCGACCGTCGCTCCTTCATCTGGAAGCTCGGTGCGGGCGCTTCTGCAGCTGTGGCGTCCACGGTGGGCATGGCCAGGGCCGAGGCACCGAAGGCAGACAGTGCTGCCCAGCGGGTGGCCTTGCTTGAAGAAGAGAAGACTCTTCGCCAGCTCCATCAGGCTTTCGGGCGGGCGATGGACAAGGGCCTGCATGAAGAAGTGATCGGCATGTTTGCCGATGATGCGCAGGTCGTGTTCAACGGCGGGGTCTTCCAGGGCGGCCAGGGAGTGGGCCGCCTGTATCGCGATCACTTCCCGTCGGGCAAGACAGGCGGAAGCATGCAGCCGGCTCCCGGCTTCGAGCTCACCGCCGAGCAGCAGAGCGACAGTGTGGAAGTGTCTGCGGATCTCCGGACTGCAAAGGCCGTGTTCCCGTATTCGATCCAGGTGGGTGCGCCTTTCGAGACCGAGTCATCGCTTGCCGCCATGGCCCGTCTTCACGGCGAAGGCGTGCGGACGTGGTGGGAAGGCGGCGTGTACAAAGTCAGCTATCGGAAAGACGCTGCGGGCGCCTGGAAGATCTGCCGGCTTGAGTACGACACGCTGTCCCGTGCCGACTGGCGGTCGGGCAGGCGCTATGCACAGCCGATTTCCGTGGCGCGCTTTTCATCGCGCTTTCCTGCGGATCAGCAGGGTCCCGACGAGCTGGTGTAAGGCCGGCGTTTGATGCGAAAAGGGCCAGCAGAAATGCCGGCCTTTTTTTACTTCCCGCTGGGCGCGCGCTGCACCATCTCGAAGCGGTTGCCCACTGTGTCCATCCCCATCGCGATCCACGCACCCGCCTTGCCGACGGCAACTGGTTCGGTGGTGATCTTGCCGCCGGCTGCAACGACAGCTTTCGCCGCAGCCTTCGCATCGGGCACATAGAAAATCAGGTGCGGCACCGGGTCGGCATCGCTGTCGACGTCGCGGTGCATGAGGATCAGCATCGCGGCAGTATTGGCCTTCGCCGCTTCAGTGGTGGCCCCGAAGTTCAGCATGATCTCCATGCTCTGGCCCATCTGCAGCCGGTTTACTTCCTTCATGCCGAATGCCGTCTGATAGAACTGCGCCAGAGCCGGCACGTCCTTGGCACCGATGCGGCCCGCGGCCAGCGCGAAGTCGGCCGAATGGGCAACCGAACACAGTGCCGCGGCGAATGCAGCGGTAAATAGTCTGGGTAATGGCATGGCAGGTCTCCGCTGAAGAAGGGAAGTCATCATAGGACAACCATCGGAGCCGGGACACGCACGTCCGGCAATTTCTGCACGCCTCAGCGGAAGCTCACCCAATCCACGTCCACGGCACCAGCGCCGACCTGGGTAACGAAGAGGTCGTGGACGCCCTTGGGGATTTTCTTCGCGGCGACAGTCGCGATTTTCCACTCGGTTCCCTGGCCGACTTCCACGCGACCGAGCACCGGCCCGTCCTGCTTGTCCAGACGGAGTTCAAACGCGCCTCCGCCGGGAGCCATCGCGCGCACTTCGACAGATTTCTGCGCGCCGCGGCCGAAGTCGACTTCGTTGAATCGCACCCATGAATTGGCAGCACTGAACGCGGTCTTCCAGCCAGCGTGCGTATTCGCCGCGTCGAGGTAGGAGATCGCAACGCCTTCACCGCTCTTCGCGCTGTAGCGATCAATCTGGATCTGGCTCTTCGCCTCCACCAGTCCGACGCCGCGCAGCGTCGGAATGACTTTCCGGATCGTGCCGTCGGCGTTGAAGAACAGCTTGTCGGCCCTGATCGAGCGGTTCTTGTCGAAGGAAGGCGAGAGATCCCTGTCGTGGTAGAAGAGATACCACTGGCCCTTGTAGTCGAGGATCGAATGATGGACGGTCCAGCAGCCGCTCTCGGATTCGTCGAGAATCACGCCGACCTGCTTGAACGGCCCCATTGGAGACGTGCTGGTCGCATATTCCAGCCGCTCGATCCTGTTTTCCACGTGCGGGTACGTGAGGTAGTAGATGCCGTTCTTTTCGAACACGAACGGTCCTTCCAGCAGGCCCTTCGTCGGCAGATTGTCGATGAGCGCAGGCGTACCCTCGATCTCCAGCATGTTCGGCTTCAGCCTGGCGACGGAGAGCCCTTTCCCCGCGGTTGCGTAGTACAGGTAGGCGCTGCCGTCCTTGTCGATGAGCACCACCGGATCGAGTCCGCTCACGCCCTCGATGGGATTGGGCATGGGTTTGAAAGGTCCGTAGGGCTTGTCTGCGACCGCCACACCGATCTTCATTCCGCCGACCTTCGCGGTTGCCGGAAAATAGAAGTAGTACTTCCCGTCCCTGAAGACGCAGTCCGGCGCCCACATGGCGTAAGCGGTGGGGTTGGTCCATTCCACGCCCGTCTGCGTGACGATGACGCCGTGATCCTTCCAGTCCGTGAGATTTTCGGACGAGAAGACGTGGTAGTCCTCCATGACGAACCAGTCCGGGCGCCCCTTGTACTCGGGCGGAGCCTTGATGTCGTGCGAGGGATAGACGTAGATCTTCCCCTCGAACACGCGTGCCGTCGGGTCGGCGGAGAACTGATCCATGATCAGCGGATTGGTCGCGACTGCGGCGGTGGCCTGCAACAGTCCTGCGACAGTGGCGGCCATGAGGTGGCGCAGAGAGGGTTTCATGGATAAAGCTCCGGGTTCAGTCCGCATGTCGTCATGACACGACTCTAACATCGTCCGGGCGGGCGCCCGGAGGTCGCTCACGCGCCTGGAGCCGGTACCACGATGATTCATCTACCGTTCAGGTAGCATCTGCCATGTTAAAACCGTACCTGACGGTAGTTCATTATCACGCACCGCACAAAAACGAAACACGATCATGAAACCAATACTCAGTGCCCTTTGTGTCCTCGCCCTGGTCCCGGTTGCTGCTGCGGCTGCGGACCCGTCTTCGCCGCGAGCCCAGTGCCTTGAAAAGGCGGCCCGGCACGAACGGAGCGTCTCCGAAAGACTGGTCCGGATCGAGAACAGATATTTACCCAACTCGCCTGAGTCGCGCAGCGCGTACAACACCTCGTACGTCACCATGAGATATGGAACATCGACCGGGGACAGCGTCGACCCCAGAACCGACGCTGTCTATGCAGGGTCGTATCGAGAGTCCTCCGTGTCCTTCTCGATTCCTTCCGACTATCAAGTGCTGAAGCAGGAGCTCCGTTTCATCGCATGGCGAAAGAGCGAATGTGCGCGTCTTCCGGAGACAGAGCAGGGAATTGCACAGCGCACCACCGTGACGCGCGCCAACGTGGCCTGGAAGTAGGCCGACACTCAACTGGTCGGTGTCGGTGATGGCAGTCTACGTCGTACGCCTTGTCTTGATGGCGCGCCTCACGCGGGCACCAGCACCTGGACTTCGCGCGCGGCCAGCACGACATCCAGCGCAGCCGCCGGACCGGTGGAGACTCGGTTGTCGTCGAAGAACCGCGCACTGGCGATCTTCCGTGTAAAGGCTGTTGCTGCGTGGTTCTGGTTGCTGAAAGCCACGCGCATTTGCGTCGGTGTGGCGTGAATGTCGCGATCGACCAGCACCGCACCGGAAAACTGCTGCGTGCCGGTGTTGGCCACCACCACTATCTCGCGATCCACCAGAATCCGCGAGAACGCGACAATGCCGCCCACGCCGGAAGAATGACCGAAGTCCGTGCCGTTTCCCGACACCTCGCGAAAATACAGCCGGCCGTAGCGCAGTGGTGGCTCGGCATCACGCAACGCCGACAGCGCCTGCACCCGCGTGAATTCCACCGCGGAGGTGTCGAAGGCATTCGGCTTTCCCCACAGCGCTTCGCGCGTGGATTCATTGGCATCGAGATCCGCATTGCCCGCGCCATCCACGGTGCCACGCAGACCCTGCTCGGTGCCGTAATAGAGAGCGGGAATGCCCTGCAGCGTGAACAGCAGCGTCATGGCCAGCGTCACCTGGTTCAAGGGCGTGAGCGGGTGCTGGATGCGTTCGTGCTGGTCGTGGTTGTCCAGGAAACTGACAAAGAACCGTCCCGCTTCGCCGTGCGAGCTCAGGAGCTCTGCCTCCTCAAGCTTGCGGTCATGGAACACCCGGCGGATGGCCGCCACATCGTCCACTCCCTTGGCCACCCGGGGCAGCGTGAAGAACAGGGGGAAATCGAGCGCGGCGTCGATGCCATAGCCGCCGTCAGCGCCGCTCTTGCGGCCATTGCGGCCGATGAAACGCGCGATGGTTTTCTCGTCGTCATAGACTTCACCGAACGTGAAGAAGTTGCGCTTGCCGATGGACAGCGCGAACTCGCGCATCGAATTGCCGAAGGTCTCGATGGCGGCAGGATCCACGTACTTGACGGTGTCGATGCGGAAGCCGTCGAGGTCGTACTTTGCGATCAGATAGTGATGCGCACGGATCAGAATGCCCAGCACCGGTGAGATGCCGTAGCGCTCCCGCAACGCCTCCTGTCCGGCCACCGTCGCGTCGTACTCCACCACCAGCTGGCGCATGTCGCCGAAGTCGCCGCGAGCGAAGCCACGTTCATCCGGCTTGTCGCTGAGCTTGGAACCGCGCCGCCGGAAGAACGCGTGATTTTGCAGATCCGAAGGCCACACCGCATCGTCCACGCCCAGCTGGGCCGGTGGTGGCAGCGAGTTCTGCCAGTCGATGCGTGGAAAGCCGAAGCCGTTCAGCCACTGCACCGCGGGCTCGCTACCCAGGCCACCGTTCATCACACCGGCATCCGAAAATTCCGGCACGATTCCTGCGGGCCGCACGTAGTCGAACACCCTTGCGCTGTGATTGAGCACGATATCCAGCACGACATGGATGCCGCGCGCATGGGCTTCGTCGACGAGTTCACCGAGTTCACGCTCCGCGGTGGCGCGTGTGCCATCGGAGGCAAAGCGCTCATCGACATTGAGAAAATCCTGCTGTCCGTAGCCGTGATAATTGAACTCCCAATCGGGGCGTGAGTTCTTGAGCACCGGCGACAGCCAGATGGCCCTGGCACCAAGTCGTTCGAGATAACCGAGTTGCGCCTGCACGCCCTGGAACGTGCCGCCCTGGCGTCTGTTGAAACGTTGATTCCAGGCGCCCTGGGGCGCTGCCCCGGGGTTATTGAAGCGATCGACCATCAGGAAATAAATCCATTGATCACGCCAGTCGCCGGGCGAAGGGAACGGCACGCGCACGGTACGTGGCTGGCCGCCGACCATCACGGATTTCGTCTGCCTGGCGTGGGCGGCCGCCTGCGCAGCGAGAATGGTTTGCGCAACGGCGGGCTCGAAGATCTGCGTAGGCATGGCTCGTCCCCTGAGCGAATGCGGGAGCACCCGGAAGTCTACCACCCGCACAGCCGTCGAATGAGTTCCTGAACGGAGGACGATTCCGTAGCCTGGACTGCACCGGAATCGTGGGCGCCCTCTACAACTGGGCTGTCATCCATCTGGATGGTGCATCGTGCGCCCGGCCTGTATATTTTCCCGCAACCCCGGAGATGTAACGTGACAGATACGCTGCCAGACCGCCTGAGTGTCGATTCCTCGAGCCGCTACTACGACGAGAAGGTGCTGGCCCGGAGCGTCGGCATCCGCTTCAACGGCGTGGAGCGCACGAACGTCGAGGAATACTGCGTCTCGGAAGGCTGGATTCGCGCCGCTGTCGGCAAGACGCTCGACCGCCGCGGCAAACCCCTGACGATCCAGCTCAAAGGCGAGGTCGAGCCCTTCTTCAAGGACTGAGTCTTCCCGGCCGGTGGATGGTTACTGCTTCGCAGTGCCGACCTGGTTGAACAGGGCGTTCAGCACGATGGCTGACAACGCCCCCAGCGTGATGCCGCTGCCGAACAGGATGGCAAGCCATGTCGGTACCGCGCCCGAAACGAAGGGCTGCGCAGTGCACAGCATGCCGAGGCCAAGGCTGGTGCCGACGATGACTGCATTGCGGTGGTCATTGAAGTCCACTTTCGCGAGAGTCTGGATGCCGACCACCGCGACGGCTGCGAACATCGCGAGCGCCGCGCCGCCCAGTACGGGATGCGGTATGCCAGCGACGATGGCCGCGGCCTTGGGCAACGAACCCAGCACGATCATGATCACACCGGCTGCGGCGACCACCCAGCGGCTGCGCACCTGCGTCATGCGGACCAGGCCGACGTTCTCTGCGAAGCAGGTGTAGGGGAAGGAATTCAGCACGCCGCCTATAGTGGTGGCGAGCCCGTCGGCACGGATGGCACGGGCGATGTCGTCGGGCACGATCGGCTTGCTGACTATCTCGCCGGTTGCATAGACGTCGCCGGTGGTCTCCACCATCGTGATCACCATGACCACGCACATCGATATGATCGCCATCAGGCCGAAGGTCGGCATGCCGAAGTAGAACGGCGAGGTGTAGCCGACGAGCGGCGCCGTGGTGACGTCGCTGAATTGCGCATCCCCGAGTACCCAGGCGACGATGGTGCCGAGCACGAGGCCAAGCAGCACGGCGATGGTGCCGAGGAAGCCGTTCGACATGCGCTGGATGGCCACGATCACCAGCAGCGTGCCGAGTGCATAGGCAAGGTTCTTGCCAAGCACGGGGTTCTGGATGGCATTCGGCCCGAGGCCCGCGACCACGTCATTGGCCGCCACCGGCAGCAGCGCGATGCCGATTATCAGGATCACCGTGCCGGTGACCACTGGCGGAAAGAAGCGCACCAGTCGCGCGAACCAGGGCGCGACGAAGAAAGTCGCGAGTCCTGCAACGATCACTGCACCGTAGATGGACAGCAGCCCCGCTGTGCCGCCGCCGGCGGCGAGGCCGATGGCGATCATCGGACTCACTGCAGTGAAGGTCACGCCCTGCAGCAGCGGCAGGCGCACGCCGATCTTCGGGCCGATGCCCACCGACTGGATCAGCGAGGCGATGCCGCAGGTGAACAGGTCGGCATTGATCAGATGGATCAGCTGTGCGGTGGAAAGTCCCAGCGAATTCGCGACCAGGATGGGCACCAGTACCGCACCTGCATAGAACGCCAGCACATGTTGCAACCCGTACGCGGCGAGCCGGGGCAGAGGCAGTACTTCATCGACGGGATGGATAGTGGATGTCATGGGATCGACTATAGCCTGCAACTTTTCGGTGCGCACATGCATCACGACGGGTCTTGCGCATCGTTGGAGCAAGCAACTGGAATGCAGTTGCGCCGGAATGGAGCGTATCTCGGACCATGCATGTGAACCGTGCACGGTTCTTGCAACGTGCTCCGGGCAGGTGGCCCGAGTCTGGCCATGTGCCGCGTACAACACAGAACAAGGAATAGGGAACCCATGACACTGATCCAGTCGATTCGATCCGCGCTGCGTGACAGCTGCCGTCTTGGAGCGCTGGCCGCCGCCGGTGCACTGCTGCCCTTCGTTCATTCCGTTGCCCTGGCGGCGGAGGATGAACTGGAAGAGGTGGTCGTCAAGGGAGATCGCCTGAACGTGATGCAGACGAAGCCGGTGGATTCGGTATTCGGCTTCGGCAAGACGGTCGAGGAAACACCGCGCGCAGTGACCACGATCAGCAACGAGCTGCTGGAACAGACCATCATCACCGAGATCGACGATCTGGTGGCCATGACGCCGGGCTCGTTCACGCAGTCCTTCTTTGGCGTCGCCGGGTCGCTGGACGTGCGCGGCACGCCGGGCGAGAACTATTTCCGTGGCATAAAGCGCATCGACAATCCGGGCAACTACCCGACGGTCATCGGCGCGAGCGACCGCATCGACATCGTGCGCGGCCCTGCCTCGCCCATCTATGGTCCCTCGAAGATCGGTGGCTACCTCAACTTCGTGCCCAAGTCCGCGCGCGCCACCAATGGCCGCTATCTGGGCGAGACCACCGGCCAGATCGGCCTGACGACCGGCAGTTATGGCAAGAAGGTGCTGACCGGCGAGGTTGGCGGGCCGGCGTCCCTGGCCGGCAAGGAAGGCGGCTACTACCTCTACGGCGAATCCGAGAATTCCGACAGCTACTACGAGAACACCAGCACCCATCAGTCCATCGTGCAGGCCTCCTTCGATCTCCAGCTGAACGACAGCTGGCGCACGGAGTTTGGCGGCATGTACCAGTACTTCAAGGGCAACCAGGTGGCCGGCTGGAACCGCCTGACGCAGGACCTGATCGACCACGGCACCTACATCACCGGCAGTCCGGCTTCGCTCGATACGGACGGCAATGGCTATCTGTCGGGGAATGAATCGATTGCCGCCAACCTGTTTTCGTTCTATCCCTTTGATCCCCTGCACCCCAACCAGCGGCTGGTCACGAATGTGGGCACCGCGCATATCAAGGGCAGCCAGGTGCTCGTGCAGGAGGACGACACGCTGGAAGACGATGTCGTCACACTCTACGCCGACCTGATCGGCGAGCTGGAAAGCGGCCTCAAGGTACAGAACAAGCTGTACTTCGAGTACCTCGACAACCTCAACGAGAACGCTTACGGCTTCTCGCAGTATGCGAAAACCTACGCGATCGAGGATCAGCTGAACTTCGAATTCGGCAAGGAGTTCGCGGCAGTCAAGACGAATTTCCAGTTCGGTCCCTCCATCCGCTACCAGGATTTCGAGCACGGCGACAATTTCGCCTTCGAATATTTCGACCGGCGCGACCTCTCCCGCGGACCGGATGGCGGCTCGCCGATCGACCGGCGCGAGTGGGCAACCCGCCCCCGGCAGCCCACCGGGCAGGAGGACTGGTCGTCACAGACGGTCGGCCACTTCGTCGATTACGGTGCGGCCTTCCTCGCGGACCTGACTTTCCTGGACAAGCTGAACCTGCTGGCGGGCGGCCGCTATGACTACCTGGACATGAGTTCGGTGGCAGCAGCCAATTCGAACTCCTTTGATTACGCTGCGGTGAAGGGCCAGCGTTTCACGGATACAGACCACGGCTTCTCCTGGTCCGCGAGCCTTTCCTACGACCTTTTCGGTGTACGTCCCTACGCGACTGTCGCGCGGCAGTCCACGCTGGTGCTCGGCCAGGGCGGGCAGATTCCGACGCAACTGCTTGCCGGCGGCAATGCGGTCGGCAAGTCGAAGCTGGACGAATTCGGCATCAAGACCACGACGCTCGGCGGCAAGCTGTTCGTGGCCGTCGACTACTTCAAGCAGGAGCGCACCGACTACAATGCCCAGGACACGGTGACCAACAACTCCACGCAGGCCAAGGGCTACGAGTTCGAGTTGCGCTGGGTTGCGACAGACTTCCTGACCGTGACCAGCGCCTACTCGAACCTCAAGATCTTCAACCTCGGGCCGAGCGCCTCGTCCCAGTTCAGCTTCATGGGGGCGGAAGACCTGATCGGCGTCGGCATCAATCCCGCCAATGTGTTCGGTGGTACCGTAGCCTGGAACGTGCCCACACCCGACCGTCGCAAGGCTGGCATACCGGAGAATATCTACAGCCTGAACCTGCTGTTCGGCTTCGACAAGTGGATCTCCGGGCTTTCTGGAACGCTGAGCGGCACGCACGTGGATTCGGTGTATTCCGGCTATTCGCAGGCGGTGAAGTTGCCCAGCTACACGCTGATCAATGCCGGTGTCCGTTTCGCCTCCGGCAGGTGGGTGCTCGGACTGCAGTCGAAGAACCTGACCGACGAGCGCTACTTCCGGTCCAACTTCCCCGACCTGTTCGGCAGTTCGGTGGTGTTGCCGGAGGTGGGGCGCACCTTCCTTGTGACGGCCGATTACAAGTTCTAGCATCGGTGGCATGAGCGGGCGGGACGCAAGGTGCGTTCCGCCCATCGCAACCGGGGTGGTGCCATGTCCGCACGACTGATTTCTCTGCTGGGAGCCGTGATGCTGCTGGCAGCCTGCGCGAAGGCGCCGCAACCTGCCGCGCCGAAGCCGCTTGCCGTCAAGGTCGTCGTCGTCACGATGTTCGAGATCGGCGAGGACCAGGGCGATACCGCGGGGGAATTCCAGCTGTGGAAGGAACGCCAGAAGCTCAGTGAACGCCTGCCGTTTGCGCACCATCACGACCTGTACATGAACCCGGACACCGGCGTGCTGGTGCTGCTGACCGGCATGGGCAGCATCAACTCGGCTTCGGCGGTGATGGAACTGGGGATGGATCCGCGCTTCGATCTGTCGAAGGCGTACTGGGTGGTGGCCGGCATTGCCGGCGTCGATCCGGAGAATGCCTCGATCGGTTCGGCGGCCTGGGCCGAGTGGCTGGTCGACGGCGACCTGAGTTACGAGATCGATCCGCGCGAGATGCCGAAGGACTGGCCCACCGGATACCTGCCGCTGGATTCCACCAGGCCTTACGACCCGAAGCGGCCCCCCAATCATGGCGAGGTGTTTCATCTGAACCCTGCACTGGTCGACTGGGCCTACGGGCGTACCAGGGACATCCAGCTGCCGGACAGCCCGGGCCTGCAGAAGGAGCGGGCACGCTACAAGGACTATCCGAACGCGCAGAAGCCGCCATTCGTGCTGAAGGGCGACAACCTGGCCGGGATGACCTTCTGGCACGGCAAGGTGCTGAACGAGTGGGCCGAGAAGTGGGTGGACTACTGGACTGAAGGCAAGGGCGAGTTCGTCACCTCGGCGATGGAAGATACCGGCAGCTTCGCTTCGATCAGCTATCTCGCCTCCACCGGCAAGGTGGACAAGAACCGCTTCCTGGTGCTGCGCACCGCCAGCAACTACACCATGCAGCCGCCGGGCCAGACGGCCGCGGAGCATCTGCTGCAGGAGAACGCGGGCTATGCGGGCCTGCAGGCCTCGGTGGAATCGGCCTACACCGTGGGTGCCGCGATCGTCGATGAAATAGCCGCCCATTGGGACCAGTACAAGGATCACACGCCGGGCAGCACGCCCGCGCAATGAAGTCGCTGCTGGTACGCAACATCCACACGCTCGTGACGATGGGTCCGGGCAGCGCGGAACTGCGTGATGCCGCGATGCTGGTGCGCGGCAACCGCATCGAGGCACTTGGTGCCGAGAGCAGCCTGCCGCGCGGCGATGTGGATGAGGTGCTCGATCTCAGGGGGCGCCACATCGTCCTGCCGGGACTGGTCAACACCCATCATCATTTCTACCAGCACCTGACGCGCTCGCTGCCGGCCGCGCAGGATCGCGAGCTTTTCGGCTGGCTGCAGGCGCTGTACCCGGTGTGGGCGCGCATGACACCGGCGGGCGTGCAGGCCAGCGCGAAGCTCTGTGCCGCGGAGCTGATCCTCTCCGGCTGCACCACGGCAAGCGATCACCTGTACATCTTTCCGAACGGTGTGCGGCTGGACGATGAGATCGAGGCCGTGGCCACGACCGGCCTGCGCTTCCACGCCAGCCGCGGCAGCATGAGCGTGGGCGAAAGTCTGGGCGGCCTGCCGCCGGACGCGGTCGTCGAGGACGAAGCCTCGATCCTGCGCGACAGCGAGCGTGTGATCGCGGCGTTCCATGATCCCGAACCGCTTTCGATGCTGCGCATCGTGCTGGCGCCATGCTCGCCTTTCTCGGTATCACCGGACCTGATGCGCGAGTCGGCCGTGCTGGCGCGCAGTCACCGGGGGGTGCGCCTGCACACGCACCTGGCCGAGAACCATCTGGATGTGGACTACAGCCTGCAGCATTACGGCAAGACCCCGACTGAATTTGCCGAATCCGTCGACTGGCTGGGTGAGGATGTCTGGCATGCACACTGCGTGTGGCTGGACGATCACGGCATCCGGCGTTTCGCTGCTACCGGCACCGGTGTCGCGCACTGTCCGTGCAGCAACATGCGCCTGGCCAGCGGCCTGGCACCGGTGCGCCGGATGCTGGCCGCGGGGGTGCCGGTGGGCCTGGGTGCCGATGGGGCCGCGTCGAACGACGCTTCCAGCCTGTTGCGCGAGGCGCGGCAGGCCATGTTCAGTGCGCGCGTCAAGGATACGGATGCCGGCGCGATGTCGGCGCGCGGCGCGCTGGCGCTGGCCACCCGCGGCGGCGCGCAGGTGCTCGGCAGGAACGACATCGGCGTGCTTGCGCCGGGCATGGCAGCAGATTTCATCGCGGTGAACATCGACACGCCGCGCTTCGCGGGTGCGCAGGGCGATCCGGTGGCGGCATTGCTGTTCTGCGATGCGGATCGCGTCGACTACAGCTTCATCAACGGCCGCTGCGTGGTGGATGCGGGCCGGCTGGTCACCGTGGACCTGCCGCCGCTGGTCGAGCAGGTAAACCGCCTGTCGCGGGCCATGCTGGAGGGATGAGGATGAACCAGTCGCCACTGCCCATCGTTGATGTCGCGCCTTTCGATCAGGGACTGGCGGGACGCACCGCGGTGGTGGCGGAGGTCTGCCGCGCGCTCGAAGGCACGGGCTTCATGTATGTGCGTGGCCTGCCGCTCGCCGCGTCGCTGTCGCAGGATGCGTTCGCGGCCGCGCGGCGTTTCTTCGCCGCCCCGCCGCAGTTCAAGCACCGTCACGCCTACACCAGCATCGACGCGAACTTCGGCTTTCAGGGGCTGGAAGTGGAGAGCCTGGATACGGCGAGCCCTCCGGATCTGAAGGAGAGCTTCACGATGCGCAATGCGCTGGCGGTCGAGTCCAGCGTGTCGTGGCCCGACGCCTCGTTCCGGGAGACGGCCGTCGGTTTCTACCGGGCAAGTCTCGCCGCGGCTTACCGGGTGCTTGCGATCATGGCGGCCTGCCTGTCGCTGCCGGCGGATTTCTTCGCGACGCGGCACACCGGACAGAATGTCACGCTGCGCTGGCTGCACTATCCCGCCAACCTGACGCCGCGCGGGGCGCAACTCGGCGCCGGCGCGCATACGGACTATGGTTCGATCACCTTGCTGTTCCAGGACGATGTCGGCGGCCTGGAAGTGCGCGGGCTGGACGGCAGCTGGCGCCGCGCGCCGCCGGTTCCGGGTTGCACATTGATCAATACCGGCGACCTGATGGAACGCTGGACCAACGACCGCTTCCGCTCCACGCCGCACCGCGTGCTGCCCATCGCAGGTCCCCGTGACCGCTACTCCATCGCGCTGTTCGTGGACCCCGATACTGCCGTGAACGTGGATTGCATCGCCAGCTGCATCACACACGATCACCCGGCGCGCTACCCGCCGATCACCGCCGGCGAGCACATCCGCCGCAAGATCGCCGCCACGCACATGTAAGGCGTGACGGCCGCGATCCCCCGACCGGGTTCAATGCGTTGGCCACACGGATGGTTGAGGACTGAAATCAGGCATCCGGATGGTGCGCGCTGGTCCAGCGGGATGCAGCCGGGCCGCTCCGGCACTACCGCGGCCCTGCATCGACGCTGACGCGAGGGGCATGTTTCTTGCTCCCCTGACCGTGATGGCCAGAGGGGCAGGCGGTAAACATGCCGGGCAGCGGATTCCAGAGCGGTAAGGTCTTCGGTTGTTCATTCGCGACTGCCGCGGCGTTCCTGTTGTGTGCGTCGGCTGCGGGGACGGCACTCGCTGCCGGGGACATCGCCCAGTGGCAACTGCTCGACGAGTACTGTTCCGGCTGCCACAACGACGACGACGTCTACGGCGGGTTGACCTTGGGCATGCTGGCCTCCGGCGATCCTGCGGCGGGACGCAACCGTGCCGAGTGGGAAAAGATTCTGCGCAAGGTGGATGGCGGCGAGATGCCGCCCCGCAAGAAGCCGCAGCCGGACCCGGAGGCCCGCGCTGCCTTCACCCACTGGCTGCAGGGTTCGCTCGATGCCCGCGCTGCCGCGTATCCCGACCCGGGCCGCGCCACGCTGCGCCGCCTCAACCGCGCCGAGTACGCCAATGCCGTGCGCGACCTGCTGCATCTGGACGTGGACATCGGCAACCAGCTGCCCGCCGATGATTCTGGCTACGGTTTCGACAACATCGCCGATGTGCTCAGCGTGTCGCCGACGCTGCTGGACCGCTACCTCGCGGTGGCCGGCAGGCTCAGTCGCCTCGCGGTCGGTCGCGGCCCGGACAAGCCCTTCACCACCACCTGGCAGGTGCCCAAGGACGGTTCGATCAAGAACCAGGGCATTCCCTCCTGGGAAGAGCGTGCCAGCGATGCATTGCCGCTGGAATCGCGCGGCGGCGGTGCCTTCCGCTACTACGCGCCACGGGATGGTATCTACGAAATCAGCGGCTGGCTGAACGCCAACACCAACAACGAAAGCGATCGCCTGCTGGAGAACCGCGTGAGCCTGCGCGTGCCGCTCAGCGCCGGTCCGCACAGCATCGGCATGACCTTCCGCCGGCAACTGACGCTGGACGAATCGGTGCAGATACTGCGCAACGATACCGACTACGTGGTGATGCCGGTGAAGCCGCCGGAGCGGCTGCCATTGCTGTATGTCGTCGACGGCGCGACGGTGGGCGAAACCACCGTGCCGTCGTATCACATGTCGCCGCGCTTCTCGCAGGTGAACTGGCCGCGCGATGTGCTGCAGATCGACGTGGCAGGGCCATACGAGGCCAGCGGTCCCGGCGACACCCCGAGCCGCCGCCACATCTTCCGGTGCCAGGCGGCGAAACCAGCCGCGGAAGGGCCTTGCGCACGCGCCATCATGACCCGCCTCGCGCGCCAGGCCTGGCGCCGGCCCGTGTCCGCTGCGGAAATCGAGCCGCTGCTTGAGGTCTATGACGCGGTCCGCGCGGGCAATGATTTCGAGCAGGGCATTGCCGCCGCGATCGAGGCGCTGCTGGTATCCCCGGGCTTCCTGTTCCTGCGCGAGCAGGACGCCGACGGCGCCGCACCGGGAACGGTCCGCCCACTGACCGATCTCGAAGTCGCTTCCCGGCTCGCGCTGTTCCTGTGGAGCAGCCTGCCGGATGACGAGCTGCTCGACATCGCGGCGCAGGGTCGACTGCGCGAGGCCGGCGTGCTCGAGAAGCAGGTCGGGCGCATGCTGGCCGATCCGCGCGTGCAGGCGCTCACCAGCAACTTCGCCGGCCAGTGGCTGTACCTGCGCAACCTCGAACACGTGCGCCCCGACGTGTTCCTGTTCCCGGACTTCAACACGCGGCTGCGCCAGGCGATGCGGCGCGAGACCGACATGTTCTTCGCCAGCATCGTGCGCGAGAACCGCAGCGTGCTCGACTTCATCGATGCGGACTACACCTTCCTCAATGAGTCGCTGGCCGCGCACTACGGCATCGGTGGTGTCTCCGGCCCGGCCTTCCGTCGCGTCGCGCTCGACGCCGAATCGCAGCGCGGCGGCCTGCTGGGGCAGGCGAGCATTCTTACCGTCACGTCCTACGCCAACCACACTTCAGTGGTGAAGCGCGGCCAGTGGGTGCTCGCCAACCTGTTGGCAGCACCACCACCACCGCCACCGCCGGACGTGCCGTCACTGAAGAGCACGGTGGATGGGCGAGCGCTCTCGGCGCGCGAGCAACTGGAGCTGCATCGTGCCGATGCACATTGCGCTTCCTGCCATGCCCGGATCGATCCGCTGGGTTACGCCCTCGAAGGCTTCGATGCCGTGGGCGCGTATCGCAGGGAAGAGGCCGGGCGGCCGCTCGACGTGGGCGCGGCGCTGCCCGATGGCACGGCCTTCAGCGGCCTCACCGGCCTGCGCGGCATCCTGCTTTCGCGCAAGGACGCATTCACCCAGGCCTTCACCGAGCGGCTGCTGACCTATGCGCTCGGCCGCGGCATCGAGGCCGGGGACATGCCGAGCGTGCGCGCCATTGCGCGCCGCGCGGCAGCAGATGACTACCGGATCCGCGGCGTGATCATGGGGATCGTAGAGAGCGTGCCGTTCAACATGCGACGGAAACCGCAGACATGAGCACGGTATTGCGCAAGCCGCTCGACCGCCGCACCGTGCTGCTTGGCGCGGGCACGGTGCTGGCCCTGCCCTTGTTCGAGGCCATGCTGCCGCGTGCCAGCGCGGCCGATGTGGCCATGCGCCCGCAGCGCCTGCAGACACTGTATTCACCGAACGGCATGATCATGCAGAACTGGCGGCCCGCTGCGGCCGGCAATAATTTCCCCCTGTCGCAGACACTCGAACCGCTGGCGCCGTTCAGGGACCGGTTGACTGTCTTCAGCGGCCTCGCGCACAGCAAGGCCGTGGGCCCGGGAGGCCACGGCAAGTCCTGCCCTGCATTCCTCACCGGCACGACGGCGCGGCCCACCGAGGGGTCGGACCTGTACTGCGGCATCTCGATGGACCAGGTGGCGGCAACCCACTTTGCCGACCAGACGCTGCTGCCCTCGATGGAACTGGGCATCGACCCGCCGAGCCTGCTCGGCAGCTGCGACATCAACTACAGCTGCACCTACACCAACACGCTCTCATGGGTGAGCGCGACCCAGGCGTTGCCGGTGACCGTCAACCCGCGCGATGTGTTCGAGCGGCTGTTCGGCGATGGCGATGCGCTGGATGCCGACAGCCGTCAGAGACAGTTGCAGCGGCGTACCAGCGTCCTCGACTTCGTACGCGCGGACGCCGCGCGGCTCGAGGGCCGGCTCGGCAGCGACGATAGACGCAAGATGGACCAGTACCTGACCGCGGTGCGCGACGTCGAGCGGCGGGTGCAGAAGTCGGCGCAGTACGACGTCGAGTCCGCGGCGGCGGGCTTCACGCGGCCGGCCGGCATTCCCGTCTCGTTCGCGGAGCATGTGCGGATGATGCTCGACCTGCAGGTGCTGGCATTGCAGGCCGACCTCACGCGCGTCAGCACTTTCATGATCGGACGCGAGCTGAGCAATCGCACCTATCCGGAGGTCGGCGTCAACGACGCGCACCACATGCTGAGCCATCACGGCGGCGACGCGGGCAAGATCGAGCGCATTTCGCGCATCAACCGGCTGTGCATGCAGCACTTCGCGTATTACCTGCAGAGGCTGGCCGCGACACCCGACGGTGCGGGCTCGCTGCTGGACAGCACCATGGTGCTCATCGGCGCCGCCTTCGGTGAGCCGAACGACCACGACAACCTCGACCTGCCTATCCTTGTCGCCGGCGGCAACCTGCCCGGCAACCGCCACGTCGTGGTTCCGAAGCTCACGCCGATGTCGAACCTGATGCTGGCGATGCTCCAGCGTCTGGGTATCCGGCAGGACCAGTTCGGCGACAGCACCGGATCGCTCCGCGAGCTCACGGCCTGAGCCATGCAGAGATCACACATATATATGTGCACGGCGCTGGCGATGTTGCTGCCCGGCCTGGCCGCGGCGGGTGCCGCCGCATCGCTGGTGGATGCCATCCGCGACAGTGACTACGCGGCAGCGGCGCGGCTCGCCGATCGCGCCACCGCCAATGCGCTGCTGCCGGATGGTTCGACGCCGCTCTCCTGGGCGGTGGAAACGCAGGATCCGCGCATGGTGCGATTGCTGCTCGCGGCGGGCGCGAAGCCCGATGCGGCCAGCAACGCGGCGGCCGCGCCGTTGCTGCTGGCCTGCGAGCACGGCGATGCGCAGATCCTCGCGCTGCTGCTCGATGCCCGGGCCGATGTGCGCCGCAGGCGCGCGGACGGCATCGAGTCTCTCGCGCTATGCGCGGGTCGCGCGCCAGCGGCCATCCTGGCGCGCCTGCTGGACGCCGGCGCCGCCGTGGACAGCGTGGATGCCGTCGGCCAGACCGCGCTGATGCACGCCGCGGCAGCCGGCCGCGTCGACAACCTGCGCCTGCTGCTGGCGCGCGGCGCGACAGTGAACCGGGTGACGCCCGGCGGTTTCACGCCGCTGTTCTTCGCGATCAAGAGCGGCAATCCGGCGGCTTCGATGACTGTGCTGGACGCCGGTGGCGACGCGGGGCATGTCGGGCCCGAGGGCACCACGGTCGTGCAGCTGGCCATGTACCAGAAGGACTACACCTTCGCGGCGCGCATGATCGAAAGCGGCGCGGACCTCGCGGCTCTCGACCGCAACGGCCACAACCTGCTGCATGCCGCGGTGCTGGCGAACCGGCCGGAACTGGTGCAGCTGCTGCTGGCGCGCGGCGCGGATCCCGCCGCGCTGACCGGCAAGCCGCGAGTGGAGTGGCGTTACGAGGCCAATTTCAAGAGCGACGAAGTCACCTTCCTGGCGAAGTCGGCGCTGCAGCTCGCCGCCGAGAGCAGTAGCGAGGAAGTCAGGCGGCTGCTCGCGGTGGAGGCCGCGCGCGCCGTGGTGGCACTCAGATAGAGATTCACTTTTCCAGTAGTCCAGGTTTCAGAAGCGGAGGAATCGAACAATGAGAACGCTATTTCCCAAAGGTCTCGCCACGGTGGTTGCCCTGGCGTGCACAGCGACCGTAGTGATCGCGCAGGAGACGACCTCGTCCATACGCGGCAGCGTCAGCAATGCTGGCAATGGCGCCGTGTCCGGCGCCACCGTCTCCATCGTCCATACGCCTTCGGGCACCACCAGCACGGTCGTCACCGGCGCCGGTGGCACCTTCTCGGCCGCCGGCCTGCGTCCGGGCGGACCTTACAAGGTGACAGTGGCCGCGAGCGGCCTGGAGCCGAAATCGCTGGAGGGCATCTACCTCAGCGTGGGTGAGCCACTGAACCTGCCCGTGTCGCTGGCGACCGGTGTTCAGGAACTGGAAGAGGTCACGGTCACGGCCAGCAAGGCGGCGGGTCTGTCCGCCGGCCCGACCACGACCTTCACGCGTGACGACATCGAAGGCGTGGCATCGGTCCAGCGCGACATCCGCGACATCGTGCGCCAGGACCCATTCGCCTCGTTCAATCCCACCATTCGTGGCGTGAACATCGCCGGCCAGAACAATCGCACCAACCGCTTTGCGGTGGACGGCGTGCGTTTCTCGGACAACTTCGGCCTGAAGCAGGGCGGCCTGCCCACCACCAAAGGTCCGGTGCCGCTGGACGCGGTCGAGCAGCTGTCCGTGAAGATCGCGCCGTATGACATCACCGAGGGCGACTTCCAGGGCGGCTCGATCAATGTCGTGCTGCGCGCGGGTGGCAACGATTTCGATGGCTCCGTCTTCTATACCTACACCAGCGATGCACTGACGGGCGACAAGTCACGCACTACGCCGGTCGATCTCGACTTCACCAGCAAGAACCTGGGCGCATTCGTGTCCGGTCCAATCCTCGAAAACAAGCTGTTTTTCGCGGCCTCCTACGAAAACCTGAAGGCAGGAGACCCGGCGGACTTCGGCCTGGCCGGCGCACCGAACCCGATACCCGGCCTCACCCAGGCAAAGGTCGACCAGGTTGGAGACATTGCCGAGTCGGTCTATGGCTACGACATCGTCGGCATTCGTACCATCAAGCCGGAGGAGGACGACAAATACACCGGCAAGCTGGACTGGAACATCGTCGATGGCCAGCGGCTCTCTTACACGATGATCCACCAGAAGACCTACCAGCAGTCGCCGTCCACCGGTGGCCTCGGGCCGCCGCCGTTCCTGTATACGGCTTCCAATTCCACCAACGAACCGGAGAAGGTGACTTCGCAGGTGCTGCAGCTGAACTCGGACTGGAGCAGCGCGTTCAGCACCGAGCTGCGCGCCAACTTCCGCAAGGCCAGCACCATTCCCTCCTCGCTGGGTGCGGCGGGCTTCTCGCAGTTCCAGGTGTGCACCGATGCCACCAGCACCGGCAGCATCACGGCCTGCTCCAATGCTTCACCGCGCCTGTACTTCGGCGTCGAGCAGTTCAGCCAGGCCGATGTGGTGGCGCAGAAGCAGTATGGCCTCGAGCTCGTGGGCCGCTACGCGCTCGGTGAGCACGCGCTGAAGGCGCAGGCCGCCTTCAACAGGCTGAAGATCGAGAACGTGTTCGTGCAGAGTTCGCTCGGTCTCTACTACTTCGACTCGCTGGCATCCCTGCAGGCGGGCAGGGCCGACCAGTTCGACTGGCAATATGCGATCAACGGCAACCTCGGTTCCCTGTCGGCCAGCTTCGACTACGACCAGTTCACGCTGGGCCTGCAGGACAGCTGGAACATCCTGCCCAGCCTGAACGTCACCTACGGCCTGCGCATGGACATGTACCAGATGAGCGACCGGCCGCCGGAGAACGCGCCCTTCGTCGCCCGCTACGCCTCGATCTATCCCGGCCTCACCAACACCAGCACCATCGACGGCTACAGCGTGCTGCAGCCGCGCATCAGCGCGACCTGGAAGCCGCTGGACCGCCTGCAGGTGCGCGCCGGCTTCGGCCTGTTCAACGGCGGTTCGCCGGATGTGTTCCTGGGCAACAGCTTCTCGGTGGCTGGCGTGTACCAGAACTCCATCCGCATCATCCGCGACCCGACCGCGACCTCCGGCTGCAGCGTGGCCGATGCCACACTGTGCGCGGCGGCGCTGAATGGCGTGACCGGCCACGGTACGGAGTTGCGCAACAACGCGCCGGTGTTCAACTACCTCTCGACCAATGTCGCCTCGCTGCAGGCAGCGCCGGTCAATCTGATGACCGACGACTTCAAGCTGCCCTCCACCTGGAAGGCCAGCCTGTCGGCGGACTACAGGGCAGACCTCGCGGTGCTGGGTGACTGGAACCTGGGCGTCGACATCTACGCGGGATGGGCCAAGGCCGCCGTGGCCTACAAGGACATCCGCCTGGCGGACTCGGGCAACCGCGCGCCGGATGGCCGCATCATCTACCGCTACCTCGGTACCGCGTCCGCCAACCAGGACCTCCTGCTGTACAACAATCACAAGGGCAAATCGACGATTGTCGTGGCGCGCATCGACAAGGCCTGGGACTTCGGCCTGGGCGGCGGCGTGAGCTACACCTGGGAGGACGTCAATTCGATCAGCGACATGACCAGCACGACGGCGTTGCAGGGCGGCTCCACCGGCAGCGGCTCCTACGCCTCCGCGCCCAGCGCGCTCGACCCGAACGTGGGTGCCTACGGTACTTCGTTGTACGAGACCAAGGGCTCGATCAAGCTGCACCTGGACTACGCGAAGATCTTCTTCGGCGACAACAAGACGCGCTTCAGCCTGTACTGGGAGCGACGCTCGGGCACACCCTACAGCCTGACCATGAGCAATGGCGGCAGCGGCCGTTCGATCTTCGGCACGCTGAACACCAGCAGCTCCACCCTTGCGCAGCGTTACCTGCTGTATGTCCCCGATGTCAGCGCGCAGAATGCGGACCCGAAAGTGCAGTACAGCAGCACGGCCGTCTACGAGAGCTTGCGCGACTACGTGCTCGCCAATGACCTGCAGCAGGGCGGGATCATCGGCAAGAACTCGCAGCGTTCGCCGCACTACTCGAAGGTCGACCTGCATCTGGAGCAGGAGCTGCCGGCCTTCTTCGGCGACAGCAAGTTCAAGCTGTTCGCCGATATCGAGAACCTGATGAACCTCATCAGCAGCAAGTACGGTTCGTTCCGCTACTACGACAACACCTCGCCCATCGTGGCGGTCGCCTGCGTGGGCGGCTCCGGCGGCAATGGCGGAACCTGCCCGAAGTACACCTACAGCTCGTTCACGGCGCCGGTGCTGAAGACCGAAGGGCGCATCGGGCTGTGGAGCCTGCGCATCGGCGTGCGCATGGAATTCTAGGGGAAGCACACCTTGTAGTGCTTGCAGATGAAGCCGTAAGTGACGGGCCTGGTGGCGGCGAACGCCGCCAGGCCCTGCTTGCGGAAAGCGGCGGCGAAGGCTGCCATCCGCCTGTCGTAGTCTGCCAGCAGCTTCTGCTTCGTGTCCGTGTCCAGGAATGAGTACTGCAGCGAGTTGCGACCGAGCAGCAGGATCTCGTCCCAGGAAAGGTTGAACTCCTTCACCGCGACATAGAATTCGTCGGTGAGATCCGAGTCCCACATGCCGCGGTCATCGGTGGACAGCGCCACCGGGATGCCGGTGCGCAGGTATTCGGGAAACGGGTGCTGCTTGTAGCTCTGCACGTATTCCAGCAGCAGGTTGCTGATCAGGTTGATCTCCACCATGTACGGGCCATTGCGCATCATCAGCATGGTGTCCGGCTGGGTGATCAGGTTGACGCCATGGCCGATGCGCGTCGCGCCCAGCAGCAGCGTGTCCTTGATGTGCTCGTTCGGTTCGTCCACTTCGCCGGCGTGGATGGAGAGGTTGATCTCCGGGTACTGGTGGCGCAGTTCGCGCAGCACCGGCAGGAAGCGCAGCGGGTAACCCTTGTCGTTGTCCTCGCGGCCGACCATGTTCACGCCCACGAACAGATCGCGGTACCTGTCGGTGACGGCGTAGAGTTCGCGCAGCCGGTCCTCGGCCACCGGCGTGAAACGCAGCAGCGCGTTCTGGAAGCGCACCGTGACACCGGTGGCCCTGGCGCGCGGCGAGGCCAGCGCGGCGCGCAGGATGTCCGCGAACTCGTCGGTACTCAGCGGCGTGCCGTCGGCCTTCACGCCGCCGTCCACGCCCTGCTGGGTCTCCAGGTACACCATGCCCTCGGCGCCGAAGGCTTCCATGTTCTTCAGCAGGATCTCGGCGATGATGTACGGGTTGCGCAGCATCTCGTTGATGCGGATCCAGATTGCCTGGAAGAACTCGTCGCGGCCTTCCCATGATTCATCCAGTCGCATGCTCTCCAGGAAGCCGGCTTTCTCCTTCGCGTCGAGGTCCTGCAGGCGCTTGTATTCGCCCTTCTGGCAGGTATCCAGCGCGGCATACTGCTGCTGCGAGATGATACGGAACAGCAGCAGGTAGCCCGCGCCGCCGTACTCGTTGCTGCCGAAGGGCACGCAGTTGGCGATCTTCACCTTGGTGTAATAGATGTAGCCGCGCTGGCTGCTCGCGATGGCAGCATCCCAGTACCACTCCGAGCGCACCGCGCCGGTCAGGTGGTTGTGCAGGTCGCCGCCCTTGGGCAGCGCGTACAGGAAGGTGTAGAGCTGTTGCGGCGTGGCTGTGGCCTTGAAATCCTCGAACCATTTTTCCAGTGCCTCCGCGCGCAGCGTGATGCAGAGTGCGCATAGGGGGACGAGAATGCGGAGCAGGGGCTTCATGGGCAAGTCTCCTTCAGGGTGTCGAAGCGGTGGAAAGCAGTTCGGCGAGCGCGCAGGTCACGGTCTGCGTGGCGCGCCGCAGGTCCTCGAGGCGCAGGCACTCGTTGGCGCCATGGCCATTGGCTTCCTGCAGGGTGCGCGGCCCGGCGCCGTACAGCACGGCCGGAATGCCGGCCGTCGTGTAGTGACGCGCGTCGGTGTAGATCGGCACGCCATGCTCGGCCAGCGGCGTGCCGAAGAAATGTTCGCCGTGGCGCTGCAATGCCGCGATCAACGGCGTGGCACCGGGCAGGCGTACCAGCGGCAGCGCCAGCAGGATGCGGCGCATCTCCACGCGGATGCCGGCATGCTGCGCGGCCGAGGCTGCGATCAGTTCGCGCAGCTGCTGTTCCGCGGCGGCCGGATCCTCCTCCGGGACGATGCGCCGGTCGATGCGGAAGCTGACCTTGTCCGGCACCACGTTGGTGTTGATGCCGCCGCTGATCAGGCCCACACTGAGCGTGGGGCTCGTAATGCCCTTGGTCCCGGACTTCGTCTTCGCCAGCTGCGCCCGGAAGGCGTAGAGGTCGGTCAGGATGCCGTTGGCGGCCTCCAGCGCATCGATGCCGGTCTGCGGCATGGCCGCGTGGCCGGGCCGGCCGTGCACGCTGACCTCCAGGTGCAGGCAGCCATTGTGCGCGGTGGTGATTGCGTAGGAAAAGCCGGCCGAGATCGCAAGATCCGGCTTCGATATGCCCTGTTCCAGCAGCCACTGCGGCCCGATCTCGCCGCCGGTTTCCTCGTCATAGGTAAGCTGCAGTTCAAGTCTGCCATTGAGCCCGCCGTGTTGCTGCGCGTATTCGCGCAGCGCCAGCAGTGCGTAGGCGTAGGTGGCGAAGTCGGACTTGCTCACTGCAACGCCGCGACCGTACATCACCTGACCGTGTGCGGCATCGTCCACGATTTCCGCGCCGTATGGGTCGTGTGTCCAGCCGGTGCCTGGCGGCACCACATCGCCAGGTGCATTCAGCGCGATGCAGGGCCCGCCGCTGCCGAAGGCCAGACGCACGATGAGATTGGTGGCCGAGATCATGCCGACGGCGCGCACGGCTGCTGCGGGCACCGGATGCTTCTCCACCGCGAAGCCCAGTTCCTCGAGCA
>JAATEY010000350.1 GCA_015655465.1 Gammaproteobacteria bacterium
AATGCGCCGACGATGGGAAAGAGGATGGGCGCGCGGCCATTCCAGAAAGTGGCATCGCCGTTCCACAGCAGATCATGCCCTGCTGCATCGCGCAGCACGGAAAGCTGGGCGCCTTGCGGATCGATCTCGGCAACAAGGGAATCGGTTTGAAGGTGGATCCAGTCGGTCGGGCTTGAGGTCATGTGCCCAGCCTACCGCCATCACGCCTCCACTGCGCGTGTCACGCAGTGGAGGGCTTGTGCTGATTTGCCTAGCGGGCTGGCGGCGGGCCACCAGGGCCAGCCCCAGGGCCACCTGGACCTGCGCCCGGACCACCAGGGCCACGCGGCGGACCACCGGGGCCGGCACCCGGACCTGCGGGCGGGGCCTCATTGCGGTAGCGGCCGATATAAGCGGCCTTCGCGATGACCTTGCCCTTCATGGCTTCCAGCAACTCGGGGCGGCTCGCCGTCGGCGGCAGATCCAGCGTCGCGCTCAGCGCGTAGAACTCGAACACATAGTGGTGATAGCGCGGACCGTTTGGCGCACCCATGCCCATGTACGAGTTGTTGCGCATGCCCTTGCCGTTGACCGAGCCTTCCGGCAGCTTGCCTTCCTCGATCTGCGTGGTGTTGCCGGGAATGTTCCAGGCTACCCAGTGCAGCACGTCATCGGGACCGCCCAGTGCAACTTCGATGTCGTGCAGGATGATGGCGAAACTCTGCGTGGCGGGAGGCGCGCCGATGATCTTGAAGTCCGGCTGCGTGCTGCCGCCGGCATTCGAGTATTTCTGCGGCACGATGCCGCCATCGGGGAAGGCCTTGCTCTCGATGTACATCGGCACCAGGCCAAAGCCGCCGCCTCCTCGCGGGGGACCGCCGGGACCGGCACCGGGAGGAGGGCCACCAGCTGGCGCCTGCGCGAATGCGGCACCTGCGCCGATTGCGGTGACAGCGAGCAATGCCAGCACTGCCGTGAATTTGGTTCGCATGACGAATACCCCGTTGGAATGGAAGCCCCTGCCGGAAGTATATGCGCGGTAATAGCGCTTGCCCAACTGAATGCAGAGCCGGCTTATTTGCCGATGCAGAAGCTGCCGAAAATATGGCCCAGCAGCTCATCGCTGGTGACATCGCCTACCACTTCGCCGAGCTGCTGCTGCGCGGCGCGCAGTTCGAAGGCGGCGAGCTCGCCCTGCTTCAATTGCAGCTGGGCACGCGCCAGATCCAGATGGCGCGCGGCCCGGCGCAATGCGTCGACATGGCGGGCGCGGGCAGAGAAGGCGCCCGGGCCGGCATCGCTCTGCCCTGCGGAGGCCACAAGCATGGCGCCCAGTGCGGGAATGCCGTCGCCCGTTGCGGCCGAGATCGCAATGCGCAGCGGCGCGCCTGCAGCAGGCGGCGTGACGCTCGCGGCGCAGGCCGCCGCCAGATCGCTCTTGTTCATCACCAGTGTGACGGGGACGCCCTCCGGCAACGCGCCTCGTTCTGCCGCAAACGATTCGCCCTGCGGATCTGCCGCAGCATCGATCACAAACAGCACGTGATCGGCGCGCGCTATTGCTGCGCGCGCGCGGCGCATGCCTTCGGCTTCAATCGCATCGCTGGTGGCATCGCGCAGACCCGCGGTGTCGATGAGTTCCACCGGCACGCCATGGATCTCGATGCGTTCACGCAGCAGGTCGCGCGTGGTGCCGGCCACCGGTGTGACGATGGCCACATCATGGCCGGCGAGCCGGTTCATCAACGTGCTCTTGCCCGCATTGGGCCGGCCAGCGATTGCCACGGTGAGACCGCGCGTCAGCACGGCGCCCTGCTCTGCCGCGGCGAGCACGCTGGCAAGACGCTGCTGCACGTCTTCCAGTCGCTCGCGCAGTTCTGCGCTGGCGAGAAAGTCGATTTCCTCCTCTGGGAAATCGATGGCGGCCTCTACGTATACCCGCAGCGAGATCAGTGCCGCGCGCGTGGCGTTCACGCGTTGTGAAAACTCGCCCTGCAATGAACGCAGTGCCGCCTGCGCGGCGCGACGCGAACCGGCATCGATCAGGTCGGCAATGGCCTCGGCCTGCGCCAGGTCGATCCTGTCGTTGAGGAAGGCGCGCTCGCTGAACTCCCCTGCCCTTGCGCGCCGCGCGCCCAGTTCAACGATGCGTTCAACCAGCGCCGCCACGACCACATCGCCGCCATGACCCTGCAGCTCCAGCACCGCTTCGCCGGTGAATGAATGCGGTGCGGGGAAGTACAGCGCAAGCCCGATATCGATGAGTGAGTCCGCGGCATCGTGCCAGCGCGAAAAGGTGGCATAGCGGGGCGCCGGCAATGTGCCGAGCAATGCAGCAGCGATGTCCGGCACCGCTGGTCCCGACACGCGAACCACCGCAATGCCACCCCGCCCTGGCGGCGTGGCCACGGCGACGATGGTATCGCGGTTGGCCACTGCGCTAGTTGCGCGAACTGGCGGCGGTAGCCGCCTCGATGCGCCGGTTGATGTTCCACTGCTGCAGGATGGTGAGGCAGGTGTTGGTCACCCAGTACAGCACCAGGCCCGCCGGGAAGAACGCGAAGGTCACCGACATCACCAGCGGCAG
>JAATEY010000214.1 GCA_015655465.1 Gammaproteobacteria bacterium
ATGTGCGAAATAGCCGGGCGAGATGTAGGTGTCTTCAGCCACCTTGCCGATCTTCGCAAGCCTGGCCGCGTCGCCGATCATGAAGCCCAGCCGCACGCCGGGGGCGATCAGCTTGGTGAACGAGGTCATGTGCAGCGTGCGCTGCGGCGCCAGCGAGAACAGCGTGGGCTCCTGCGTGCCGCGATAACGCAGCAGGCGGTAGGGCGCGTCTTCCAGCAGCAGCAGGTCATGCTGCTCCGCCAGTTCGACGATGCGCTTGCGCTTGGCCGTGGAGCAGGTGGCGCCCGATGGATTCTGGAAATCGGGAATCACATAGAACAGCTTTGGCTTGTGCTGCGCCAGCAGCAGCTCGAGCGCGGCGAGATCCGGACCGTCGGCTTCGAGCGGCACGCCGATCACATTGGCGCCGTGGCGACGGAACAGGGTGATGGCGCGGTCGTAGCTCGGTGATTCCGTGAACACCACATCGCCCGGCCTGATCATGGCCGTGCACAGGAATTCCACCAGCTCCAGCGAACCGTTGCCGGTGAGCACCTGCTCGGGCTTCACGCCCTGCCATTCGGCAAGCCAGGTGCGCAGGGAAGCGAAGCCCGCCGCCGGACCATACTGCAGCAGTGCATCGGCGCCGCTGGCGGCAAGCGCAGTCGCGGCGGCCTGCGCGAGGTCGGCAATGGGGAAGGATTCAGTGGCGGGCACGCCACGGGTGAAATTGATGGTTTCGAGAGCAGACATTTTGGATGGAATGTTCCAGTAGCGAAGGAATGGATTACGCCGACAGGGCGGCAAGGTTTGCCAGGCCCTGTGCGGCAAGATATCCGGCAATGCCGCGATTGATCTTCGGGCATACCAGCGGGTCATAGAACAGCGCGGTGCCGACACCCACCGCTGCAGCGCCGGCAAGCAGGAACTCGATGGCATCGTTGGCGCTGACGATGCCGCCCTGGCCGATGATGGGCACGCGATGCGGCTTTGCCACTTCGCTCACCTGCGCCACCTTCAGCAGGGCAATGGGCTTGATCGCAGGACCGGACAGGCCTCCCTGCCGGTTGCCGATCACCGGCTTGCCGGTACGGGTGTCGATGGCCATGCCCATCAGCGTGTTGATCACGGCGAAGGCATCGGTGCCGGCCTCGATGCACGCCTTCGCGTTCTGCTGGATGTCCGTTTGATTGGGGGACAGCTTGGTGATGAGTGGCTTGCGCGTTACCTTGCGGCAGGCGGCCACCACGCGGGCGGACATCTCCGGCGAATTGCCGAATTGCACCCCGCCTTCCTTCACGTTGGGGCAGGAGATGTTGATCTCCATGGCATCGATGGGTGAATCGTCGAAGCGCGCGGTGACCTCGACGTATTCCTCCACCGTGGAGCCGGACACATTTGCGATGAAGCGCGTCTCGGTGAAGTCGAGCTCCGGCAGGATGTTGCGCACCACGTGATCGACGCCCGGGTTCTGCAGGCCGATGGCGTTCAGCATGCCCATCGGCGTTTCATAGACACGATGCGGCTGGTTGCCGAGGCGCGGTGCGAGCGTGGTGCCCTTCAGGCAGATGGCGCCCGCATCCCGGTTCGAGAAACCCGCCACGCGGGTGTATTCCTCGCCGAAGCCCACGCAGCCCGAGAGCAGCACTATGGGCGAGGCGAAATGCATGCCGCAGAATTCCAGCGCCAGCGAAGCGGCGGGCGGCGTCCAGGCGGGAGTCACGCGCCGGTCTGCGGGGGGCGATTCGATGGCGGCGTTCATGCTCAAATTATCGCCGAAAACCTGCCGGCTCGCCGCTGCCAGTCATCCCGGCGGGGACTCGCGCCAGACTTCGAGGTCAATTAGATGTTCAACATACTGCTGTACGAGCCGGAAATACCCCCCAACACGGGCAATTCCATCCGTCTCTGCGCCAACACCGGCGCCCATCTGCATCTGGTCGGCAAGCTGGGGTTCGATCTGTCGGCGCCGCAGCTGCGGCGCGCGGGGCTGGATTATCACGACCTGGCGCGCGTGTCCCTGCATGCGGATCTGGCAGGTTGCCTTGCAGCAATCGGCCCCACCCGGCTGTTCCTGATCGAGACCGATGGGCTGAAGGGTTATCACGAGGTCAGCTACCAGCCGGGCGACAGCCTGCTGTTCGGCCGGGAGACCACCGGGTTGCCCGCCACCCTTGCGGCCGCACTGCCTGCCGGCCACGAGCGTGTGCGGATTCCAATGCAGCCATCGAACCGCAGCCTGAACCTGTCCAATGCCGTGGCCGTGGTGGTTTACGAGGCCTGGCGGCAGAACGGCTTTGCGCAATCGGCATGAGCCGCAAGTCAAACACGAGCGCCGCGGCGGCGGCGACTTTGCGATAGTCTGTGACCCGCAACTGGTACCTCGAGGGTCGGACATGGCCAAGCAGATTTCCCGCATCCTGTGCATTCTGATGTTTGCAGCGGCGGTCGCGCCGGCAGCGCAGGCGCAGTTCATGGATACAGGCTTCTACTTCGAGATCGGGTTGGGCAGGGCTACTTTCAAGGATACGACGCTCGCCGATTGGGATGCGTTTACCCGCAATGGCTTCGCCGGCGACAATCGGCCGGTGCAGACGCTGTCGTCATCGCTGCATGCCAGGGACCGCTCTTACACCCTGATCAGCGGCTATCGCATCAATCCGTATCTGTCGTTCGAAGCCGGCTACTTCCGCCCGGGCGCCTTCCAGTACTCCGCCACGGGAACGGTGAAAGATGTAGCCAACGGAGGCGCGATCCTGCCGGCGAGCCTCTTCTACAGCTACCGGGCCAAGGGTTTCCTGATCGGCGGCACGGCAACGCTGCCGCTGGGCAAGCTGGTGGAACTGCGCGGTCGCGCGGGATTCACCAGCACCGATACGCGGGTCAGGTTCACTGCCGTTGCCGGTGGGGGAATCCGGGGCCAGGACCAGTTTTCCGAGAATTCGCAGGACTTCTATTTCGGTGCGGGTGTCGGCATGAAGGTCTGGAACTACTACCGCCTCGGTGTCGACTTGATGCGTCACAACAACCTCGGCAAGGCGGACAGCAACGGCAGTTACGATGTCGACAACATTCTCGTGTCGTTCAGCTATATGTATTGATCCAGCAACGGGAGAAAGAACATGGCAGGCCGTATTGCAGGGACCTTGGGTGTTCTGGCTCTGGCCGCGATGATGGCGCCCGCCGTGCAGGCGATGGGCGAGGACTGGTCCGTCGAGATTGCCATGGGCGAGGCAAAATTCAGCAATGTGACCACCGCCGATCTGGAGTCTGCGCCCAACGACATCTTCTTCGCACAGTACAGCGCGAAGTTCGAGACACAGGATGCCACGCTGAAACGCCATGACCGCTCCTACGCCCTGATTACCAGCTATCGCTTCAACCGGAATCTGGCAATGGAGACCGGCTACTTCCGTCCGGGGGCCTTTCAGTATGCGGCCAGGGGAACAGTGGCCGGTGGCAGTCCCGGTGGCAGTGCCCTGCCAGCCGGCTTCAATTACAGCTTCCGCGTGAAGGGCGTGATGCTCGGCGTCTCCACGTCGTGGCCGCTGGGTGAGCAGCTGGAACTGCGGGGTCGCGCGGGAATGAGCACTTCCGACACGCGGATCAAGTACACCGCCACCGTGCAGAGCTCGCACTACCAGGACGAATGGTCGGCGTCATCGCAGGACTTCTACCTCGGCGCCGGCGTCGGCGCGAAGCTGGGGGATTCCTACCGGGTCGGCATCGACTGGATGCTACACCGCAATATCGGCAAGGCGGGCCTCACCTACAGCGCGACTGTCAGCAACATCATGCTGTCGCTCAGCTACCAGTACTGACGCCGGCGGGTCGGGCTAGTCGAATTCCGCCTGCGGCGGACTTGCCATCAGTTCGCGCACCACATCGCTGGCCACGGCGCCGTCGAACAGGATGCGGCAGATGCCCTCGCACACGGGCAGGTCCAGCTGCAGCCGCCGGGCGACTTCGCGCAGCACGCGCGCGGCGTGATAACCCTCCACCACCTGGCCGATCTCGCGCATGGCCTGGTCCACGGAAAGGCCGCGCGCCAGCGCCAGGCCGCAGCGCCGGTTGCGCGACTGGTCGTCGGTGCAGGTGAGCACCAGGTCGCCAAGGCCGGCAAGGCCCATGAAGGTGCGCTCGCGCGCGCCGAGCGCCACACCGAGCCGCGTCATCTCGTGCAGGCCGCGCGTGATCAGCGCGACGCGCATGTTGGCGCCAAAGCCCAGTCCATCGGCAAGGCCCGCGCCCACTGCAATCACGTTCTTCACCGCGCCGCCGATCTCGACACCCATGATGTCGGTGGACACATAGGTGCGAAACCCCGGCGAGGCAAGATCTTCGGCAATGCGCATCGCGAAGGCGGCATCGGACGATGCGACCACCATCGCCGTGGGCAGCCCCGCGCCCACTTCCTTCGCGAAGGTCGGGCCCGACAGCACGGCCATGGTGTAGCTGCCGCCCAATACCTCATGCGCCACCTGGTGCGGCAGCATTCCCGTATCGCGTTCAAAACCCTTGGTGGCCCAGGCGATGCGCACCTCGGGCGTGAGCCGCGATGCAAGCCCGGTGAGCAGCGGGCGAAAGCCGCTGCTGGGCACGGCCACCAGCACATCGCTGACGCCGGTCAGCGCGTTGTCCAGCGTGCCGGCTACCTGCAGCAGTTCCGGAAACGCGGCATCGGGCAGATAGCGACGATTGCAGCGCTGCTCACGCATGTCGCGCAGCTGCGCCGTGTCGCGCCCCCACAGGCGGGTGGGCTTGCCGGCGCGCGCAAACTGGATGGCGAGCGCGGTTCCCCACGAGCCGCTGCCGAGCACGGCAATCGGCGCGCTCACGGCGAGCTCAGTTCGTCGCCTGCGAGGTGGGCTGCACTGCCTGCGCCTGTGCGTTCAGGTACAGCGCATCGAAGTTCACCGCGGGCAGCAGCAGCTGCGGGAAGCCACCCTGCGACACCAGTTGCGACACCATCGAGCGGGCATAGGGGAACAGCACGGCCGGGCAGATGCTGGCGATCGCCCGCCTGGCATTCTCTTCATTGAGGCCCTGGAACAGGAACGCGCCGGCCTGCTTCACTTCCACCAGGAACAGCGTCTTGTCGTTCTGCTTGGCGGACACCGTCACCGTCAGCACCACCTCGTGCAGCTCGCCCTGGATCGGATTGCTGGTGGTTGCAAGGTCGAGGTTGATCTGCGGCTGCCAGTTGCCGTCGCCGCGTGGTCCCAGCGGCGCTTCGAAGGAGCAGTCCTTCAGGTACACGTTCTGCAGGGCGAGGTTCGGCTGCGCGGTGTCGGCGCCGTTGCTTGGGGCGGCAGGAGTTTCGTCGGCCATGATCATTAACCTCTGTTTGTTGTGTGGTCCAGGCAGTTCACGCGCCGGCCGTAGCCGCGAGGATGCGGTCCAGTTCGCCCCTGCCGTCCAGCGCGTTGATGTCGTCGAAGCCACCCAGGTGGCGATCGTCGACAAAAATCTGTGGCACCGTGGTGCGACCGCTGCGCTGCTGCATTTCTGCACGCGCGCCGGCAATCGCCTCGATGTCGACCTCGGTGTACGGGATGCCCTTGCGTTCCAGCAGCTGGCGCGCCCGGGTGCAGTAGCCGCACCCCGGCCTTGCGTACATCAATACCTGCGGCTTGCCCGTATTCATGAAGTTGCGTCGCTGCGGGCGTTCAGCCGCGCTGCAGCGGCAGCCCTTCCGTGCGCCACTGCGTGAGGCCACCGCGCAGGTTGAACACCTTGGTGAAGCCGTTGGCGTGCAGCTTGCGCGTGAGGGCAGTGGCAGTGCTGCCGGTCTCGCAATACAGGACCAGCAGCTTCTCCCTGAATTTCTTCAGCGTCTCGGCGGCGTACTCGTGCTGCGCGGGGTCCAGGTGCTTTGCTCCGCTGATGCGACCTGCGGCATAGGCCGCGGCATCGCGCAGGTCGTACACCTGTGCGCCCTGGTTCATCAGCTGGATGGCTTCCTGCGGCAGCACCGCGGCATAGCTCTGCATGCGCGCGCGCAGTTCGAACACCAGCACGCCGAGCGCGAGGGCCACTGCAAGGCCGGCCAGGAAGGGATGATGGTTCAGGTATTCGAGCAGACGTTCCATAGCTAAGCCACGGCCCAGGCAAAAGGGCGGGCATTATAGCCATCCCGCACCGTAGACTTGGCGCCCTATGAAGAGAGTCCCCTGGGCTGCGGCCGGACTCGTGCTGCTGCTGGCGGCGCTGGTGCTGCCGGCCGCCCAGCCCGACCGCAAGCGCATCGAAGCGGAAGAAGCCAATCTGCGGGCGTTGACCGAGCGGATAGAGCGGGAACGGCGCCAGGTGCAGAGCGACGCCGTGGAAATGGAGCGCCTCAACCGCGCGCTGCATGACGCCGAGCGTTCGGTGTCCCGGGCCAACGGCGACCTTTCCGCGCTGCGCGCGCAGCGCACCCTGCGCTCGGAGTCGCGCCAGCGGCTGGTGGCCGAGCGTTCGCAGCGGCAGGGGGAGCGGGAGGCGGCCGAGCGGGATCTTGCCAGCCAGTTGCGCGCAGCCTATTTCATGGGACGCAGCGAACCCCTCAAGTTACTGCTCAATCAACGCAATCCCGCCGAATTTGGCCGAAATTTGACTTATTACGGATATCTGGGCCGGCTGCGCGCCAGCCAGATCGGCGTAATCAAGGGAAATATAGCCAGGATCGACGAACTTACTGTGCAGATCGATGCAGAAGACGCCGAACTTGCGTTGCTGGAATCACAGCAGAAGGGGCGGGTTGCGGAGCTGGAATCAGCGCGGCGCCAGCGCGGCCGGGTACTGGCCAGCTTGCAGCAGGAGTCCCAGGGCCGTGTCGCGACACTGGATCGTCTGCAGAAGCAGCGGGAGCAGCTCGAGCAGGTGCTGAAGAAACTCAGCCGGGCCGCCGAATCCCTGCCCTTCGACCCCGACAGCCCGTTTGCCCAGCTCAGAGGCAAGCTCTCCTGGCCGGTGGCCGGGCGCATCGTGGCCAACTATGGCGCGACCATCGCCGGCGGACTGCGCTCCAATGGCATCGATATCGACGCGGACCGCGGCGCGGAGGTGCGTGCGGTGCACGAAGGGCGGGTGATCCATTCCGACTGGCTGCCTGGTCGCGGCAATCTGATAATCCTGGATCACGGCAACGGTTACTGGAGCCTGTACGGCCACCTGGACGATGAATTGTTCGCACGGGTGGGTACGCGGGTGACAGCAGGCGAAAAAATTGCGACTGTCAGCGATACGGGCGGTCGCAAGAAGCCGGGTCTGTATTTCGAAATCCGACGTGCCACCAGGCCCAACGCCGCACCGGTGCCGGTTGATCCGCGTGGCTGGTTCCGCACCAGCACGCCGCCAGCAGGTTGAGATTGCGATCAATTCCCGCACGGGAATTCTGCCAACTCGGTCAATTTCCAGGCGCCGGGAATCAGTCATTCTGCGGGCATGTCATTGCTCGCGAAGGACTGCGATTTTTCCCCGTACGCACAGCTCGTGGCTGCGCTGCTGCCGCGCGCCACCGGCATTACCGTGTTCGAACCCGATGGTGAAGTGCGCTGGACCAGCGAGGACTCGGTCGGGCCCACCAAGCGCAAGCTGGCGGTGACTGCCGCCGCCGCCGCGCAAGACAGTACCGAGGCGGGTGAGCGTGTGCTGACCAGGCAGCGGGATCCGCTGTACCTGTTCTGGCTGCGCGCCGAATCCGGCACGCTGATCGGCATCTTCTCCGTGAGCTGGCGCAGCGGCGAAAGCGAACAGCGCACCTTTGCCTATGTGCATGCGATGTTGAAGCCGGTGCTGGAGTGTCTGCGCCGCGAAGTCGTATTGCGGGCGCGATCCAGCGGCGCACCTTCCGCGGCCATCGAGCAGGATGGCGGCGACGCCGACCTGCGGGTGCTGCTGACCACCAGCGAAACCCTTCGGCCGGATGCTGCCAATGATGGCATCGGCAGCCTGCTGCAGATCGTGAACACGCACATGCAGTGCGACTTCACCGCCCTGGTAGTGCCGGAACGCAATCTGGTGATGGTGGCCAAGGCCGAAGGCCGCGCCGTCGATACATCGGTGCTGGCAAAGATCCACCGTCAGCTGCTGTCGCTGGCGCAGGTGCGCAACAAAGCCTGGCGGCTGAATGCCGCAGACAGCCTGCCTGGCGTGCCGCTGCCGTGCCGGGTGCTGTCGAGCCCCATTGCCAATCCCGCCGGCCGGCCAGCCGGCGTGCTGGCGCTGTTCCGCAGCCGCACGGCACCCGAATTCCGCCGTCGTGATGCCATGCTTGCCGACCTGCTGGCGCGCCGCGCTGCCAGCATCATCGATTCCAGCTACGACGCCTTGTCCGGCCTGCTGACACGCCGGGCGTTCGAGCAGCGTGCCCGCGTGCTGCTGGATCAGCATGTCGCCGGACGCAGCGCGCAATGGACCGGCCTGTATATCGACACCGACCGCATGCATGTCATCAACGACAACTACGGCATGCACGTGGGCGACAAGCTGCTGTCCAGGCTCGGCGAGCTGATCCGCTCGCGCCTGACGCCCGGGTCTCTGGCGGCGCGGATTTCCGGTGACCGGTTCGCCATCCTGCTGCCTACCGCCGGGGCGGACGCAACCAGCTTCGCCGAGGCACTGCGGGCCGGCGTTGCGGGGCTGATCGGTGCGCACCTGGGCGCAACCGACACCAGCTTTTCGGCTTCGGTCAGCATTGGCGTCGCGGCCATCAACGATCCGCGCGTCGATCTGTCGCATGCCATGGCGGCGGCTGAAACCGCCTGCAAGGCAGCCAAGGATCGCGGGCGCAACCGGGTCGAGCTGTATCAGGCGAATGATGTTTCCATCATGCGCCGCCACGAGGACGTGAACATCGCACCCGCGCTGCGTGCCGCCATCAGCGAAAACCGCCTGCGGCTGGATGCGCAGTTGATCGCACCGATGTTCGGGGCCCGCACGCCGCATTTCGAACTGTTGCTGCGCATGATCGACGAACATGGCGAGACGGTTGGACCGGATCGTTTCATGTCGGCGGCGGTGCGCTACCAGCTCATGCCGGCGGTGGATCGCTGGGTGATCCAGGAGGCCGTGCGGCTGCTGGCGCCGCATGCCGCATTGCTCGCCGACCGCCCGGTGGTATTCACGATCAATGTCTCCGGCCAATCGCTGGGCGAAGACGGCTTTGCAGACCTCGTGATCGGCCACATCCGTGGCAGCGGCATTCCACCGCAGGTTTTCTGCTTTGAACTGACCGAGAGCGCGGCCATAGCGAACCTTGCGCGTGCCGAAGTCATCATGAAACGCCTGCGGGATTTCGGCTGCACCATTGCGCTGGACGATTTCGGCACCGGCCTGTCGTCGCTGGCCTATCTGCGCGCGCTGCCGGTGGACATGCTGAAGATCGACGGCAGCTTCGTGCGCGATGTGCTGAAGGATCCGCGCGCCGAATCGATGGTGCAGGCCATTGCGCAGCTGGCGCGATCCATGAACCTGGTTACCGTTGCGGAATACGTGGAAACGGACGAGATCCGCCTGCGTGTGGCCCACCTTGGCGTGGACTACGGCCAGGGCTTCGGCATTGCAAGGCCGGCGCCGTTCGCCGATGCGATCCGCGATCTGCCGACCTATGCCTCGGTGGCGAGGCATCGGCAGGGCGAGGAAATCGACCTCGGGTCCGACGACCACACCATCTCTGCGGAGCTGCAGCAGCAATTGCTCGCGGCCGGCATCGATCTTGGGGGCGAGGACGACACGCAGATACGCATGGAAAAGATCCTGGCCGGCTACGACCACAGCGAATCGACGCTGTATCAACGCAAGCTGGGCAGCTAGACTGCGGGCTCCCCCGGGCCGGAGCCATCTTGGAACTGCTGCATTTCCTGCTGGATTTCATCCTGCATCTCGATCGCCATCTGGTCGAGTTGCTGACGCGCTTCGATACCTGGATCTACGCCATCATGTTCCTGGTCGTGTTCGCGGAGACCGGCTTCGTGGTGACGCCGTTCCTGCCCGGCGATTCACTGCTGTTCGCGCTCGGCGCGCTGTCGGCGATCGACACCAGCGGCACGCTGTCGGCGACATGGCTCGCGCTGCTGCTGACGTTTGCGGCCGTGCTCGGCAACACGGTGAACTACTCCATCGGCAAGGCGATCGGCAGGCAGGCATTCACCGGCCGCTACCGCTTCATCAAGGTCGACTACCTGAACCAGACCGAGCGCTGGTTCGAGAAACATGGCTCGGCGACCGTGGTGCTGTCGCGCTTCGCCCCGATCATCCGCACGTTCGCTCCGTTCGTGGCCGGCATCGGGCACATGCACTACGGCCGGTTC
>JAATEY010000213.1 GCA_015655465.1 Gammaproteobacteria bacterium
ACCGCTTGAGTCGACACTGGAAATCCTGGGAGCATCCGGGCTGCAGCTGGAAGAGGGCCGCGGGACCATCACCGATGGGGCGGTGCGCAAGCCGCTCGACAGGAAGGCCGGCGGGAACCGTTTCTCGAAGCTGCTGAGTCGTCTCAGCCGCAGTTGAAGCGCGCGTTCGCGGGCCCTACTTTCCGAACAATTTGTCCAGTTCGGCGCGCGCGGCATCCGCGACCGCCGCTGGCCGCATGCCTTTCCAGGCGCCAGCCATCGGCTGGTAGTGATCGCAGAAGTTGGCGCGTTCCTTGTCGCGCACTTCCTCCACCGTGGGTTCCCTGCACTGCTGCGGCTGGCGCGGATCGAACTCGCGGCACAATTTGCAGGCGTGCAGATCCGCGCCGCATTTGCGGCAGCGCTCCTGGCGCCCGAAGGGCAGGGACAGATAAACCAGCGATTCGCCGCATTTCCAGCACTGGATGTCATGTGCCATGCCGTTGCTCCATGAAACGGGCCAGTTCCGCGCCGGTGCGTGACACGCGATGGGTGCGCACGGCAGCCGGTGTTCCTGCAGTCACGATGCGGCCCCCCTCGGGACCGGCTTCCGGACCCAGGTCGATGATCCAGTCGGCCTGGGCGATCACATCCAGGTTGTGCTCCACCACCAGCACCGTGTTGCCCGCGTCGGCAAGGTGGTGCAGTACGGTGATCAGGCGTTCCACATCGGCCATATGCAGGCCAACGGTGGGCTCATCCAGTATATAGAAGGCACCCCTGGTGCCGGGTGCGACAGACTCCGGACGAATGCGCGCAAGCTCGGTGACCAGCTTGATGCGCTGCGCCTCACCACCGGATAGCGTGGGGCTCTGCTGGCCCAGCGTGAGATAGCCCAGGCCAACCTCCTGCATCAACTGCAGCGCGTGGCCGATCGCGGGATGGCTGCGGAAGAACTCCACCGCATCGTCCACGCTCATCGCCAGCACATCCCCAATGGATTTGTCGCGCCAGCGCACCGACAGCGTCTCGGCATCGAAGCGCTGTCCCCTGCAGACATCGCAGGTCACCTTCACATCCGGCAGGAAGTTCATCTCCACCGTGCGCAGGCCCTGGCCCTGGCAGGCCGGGCAGCGTCCGCCATCGGTGTTGAACGAGAAGCGGCCGGCGGTGTAACCGCGGATACCGGCTTCCGTGGTGCCGGCGAACACGCGCCGGATCGCGTCCCAGAAACCCACGTAGGTGGCGGGGCAGGAACGTGGAGTCTTGCCGATCGGAGCCTGGTCCACTTCCAGCACGCGTTCGATGTGTTCCACGCCATGCAATGCCGTGCACAGCTGCGGTTTGTGCGCCTTGCCGTTGCGCGCGACGGCGCGGGCGAGTTCCGGGTGCAGCACGTCCAGCGCCAGCGTCGACTTGCCGGAACCGGAAACACCGGTCAGCGCGATCAGCCGTCCCAGCGGCAGCTCCACATCGAGTTTGCGCAGATTGTGCAGGGTGATGCCTTCGACCCGCAGCATGGGTGTGGCGGCCTGGCCGCGGCGAATCACGGCGCGGCGTGGCGTGGCCGGGTGCTGCATCGGTTCGCGCAGGCAGCGGCCGGTCACCGAGTCGGGTGAGTTCAGCAATTGCGCCATGGTTCCCGCTGCCACCACGCGGCCGCCGCGACTGCCGGCTCCGGGGCCAAGATCCAGCACATGATCGGCGCGGCGGATGGTCTCTTCGTCGTGTTCCACCACCACCAGCGTATTGCGGCCCTGGCCCAGGTTCCCCAGTGCATCGAGCAGCAGGCGGTTGTCGCGCGGGTGCAGGCCGATGGTGGGCTCATCGAGCACGTAACAGACACCGCGCAGGTTCGAGCCCAGCTGCGCGGCCAGACGCAGTCGCTGCGTCTCGCCGCCGGAAAGCGTCGGCGCGGCGCGATCCAGCGACAGATAGGCCAGGCCAACGCGTTCGAGGAATTGCAGGCGGCCGCCGATTTCCTGCAGCAGGTCAGCGGCAATGGCCTGCTCGCGCGCACTGCGCTTCAATTTGCCAAGGAAGGTGGCAAGATCGGCCACCGAAAGTCCGGCCAGATCTGCAATGGACTGGCCGCGAAACTTCACTGCCAGTGCCAGCGGATTCAGGCGCCGACCATCGCAGCTGCTGCAGCTGTGATCCTGCTGTGCATGTTCGAGCCAGGCGGATTCCTCGCCGGTCTGTTCGGCGTCGAACTCCGGCAGGGCGAGCCCGGTGCCGAAGCAGCCCTCGCACCAGCCCTTGGCACTGTTGTAGGAGAACAGGCGCGGATCAAGTTCGGCAAAACCCCGGCCGCAACCGGGGCAGGCGCGCCGCGACGAGAACGACTGCATGGCGCCGTCACGCTTGCCCGACTGCAGCATCAGTACGCCCTTGCCCGCATCGAGCCCCGTGCCGATCAGCTCGCGCAGCCTTGCTTCGTTCTGCGCCGAGATCATGACTTCGCCCAGCGGCAGTTCGATGTCATGCGTCTTGTGGCGCGCCAGTTTCGGCCAGCGCGCGGTGGGGACCAGCGCCCCGTCGACCCGTAGCTGTTCGTAGCCTTTTTTCTGCGCCCAGCGCGCCAGTTCGTTGTAGATGCCCTTGCGCGCACTGACCAGTGGCGCAAACAGGTTCACGCTGCGCTGGCGGTGCTCCTTGAGAATGCGCGCGGCGATGGCATCGGGTGTCAGGGGTTCGATGGGCAGGTCGCAGTCGGGGCAGTGTTGGGTGCCGAGCTTCACGAACAGCAGTCGCAGGAATGGATAGACCTCGGTGAGCGTCGCCACCGTGCTCTTGCGGCCACCGCGACTGGTGCGTTGCTCGATGGCAATGGTCGGCGGAATGCCCGTGACGGAGTCGGCATCCGCGCGTGCCGCCGGCTGCACGAACTGCCGGGCATAGGCGTTGAGCGATTCGAGATAGCGGCGCTGGCCTTCGCCGAAAATGATGTCGAAGGCCAGTGTCGATTTGCCGGAGCCCGAAACCCCCGTGACTACTGTCATTGCACCATGCGGGATGCGGGCGTCGATATCCTTGAGATTGTGTTCGCGCGCGCCGCGCACTTCGATGCAACGCGGGGGTGACCTGGCAGGTGCGCGTGTGCCCGGGCCCGCATCGCGCACGGCATCGGCAGACAGCGAATACGTCGACAGCGCCACCCCCGTATGCCCGGTCCTGCCGGCGCGGAACGCAGCGGGCGTGCCTTCCGCAATGATGCGTCCGCCGGTGTCGCCACCCTCCGGCCCCATTTCGACCAGCCAGTCGGCGGCGCTGATCACATCGAGGTTGTGTTCGATGATCAGCAGCGAATGCCCGCGCGCGGTGAGCTTGCCGAAGGCGCGCATCAGCTGCGCGATGTCCTCGAAGTGCAGTCCGGTGGTGGGTTCGTCGAAGATCAGCAGCTGCCGCAGCGTGGTTTCGGTGTCGGCCAGATGGCCGGCGAGTTTCAGGCGCTGCGCTTCACCGCCTGACAGGGTGGGCACGGGCTGGCCCAGGCGCAGATAGGAAAGACCCACATCGGCCAGCGGCTGCAGTCGCTTCAATACTTCCGGTGCATGGGCGAAGAACACGATTGCCTCTGTGACCGTCATCGCCAGCACCGCGGCGATATCCGCCCGTTCGCCATTGGCGCCATCGATGCGCAGCTCCAGGATCTCGTCGCGGAAGCGTTTGCCGTCGCAGGCTGCGCAACGCAGGTACACATCGGCCAGCAGCTGCATTTCCACATGTTCGAAGCCGTTGCCGCCGCATTCCGGGCAGCGGCCGGTGCCGGAGTTGAAGCTGAAGGTGCCGGCGGTGTACTTGCGTTCGACGGCTTCCGGGAGTCTGGCGAACAGCGTGCGGATGGGGTCGAAGGCGCCGACGAAGCTCGCCGGGTTCGAGCGCGTGGTGCGGCCGATGGGCGATTGATCCACCAGCACCACACCCTGCAGGGCCTGCTGCCCGGTCATGCGGCTGTACTGGCCATTCGACTCGACAGATTTGCCGAAGCTGCGCTGCAGGGCGGGGTAGAGCAGTTCGGTGACCAGCGTGCTCTTGCCGGAGCCGGATACACCGGTTACGCACACCAGCTGGCCCAGCGGCACACGCAGCGTGGCGTTCTGAACGTTGTGCAGGCTCGCGCCTTCCAGCACCAGTGTGCCTTGTGCCTGATCGCTGCTGCTCGCGCGTGGCGCAGCCTCGATGCGGCGGCGACCGGAGAGATATTCGCCGGTCAGCGACCCTTTGGCCTCGAGCACGCCAGCCGGCGCCCCGTTGTAGAGAATCTGCCCGCCGTGTTCGCCCGCACCGGGGCCCATGTCGATCAGCCGGTCGGCCTCGAACATGATCTGCGGATCGTGCTCCACCACCACCAGCGTATTGCCGGCATCGCGCAGCTTCTGCATCACGGCGATCACGCGGCCCATGTCGCGCGGATGCAGGCCGATGGAAGGCTCATCGAGCACGAACAGCGTGTTCACCAGCGAAGTGCCCAGCGCAGTGGTCAGGTTGATGCGTTGTACTTCGCCACCGGAAAGGGTGCGCGACTGGCGGTCCAGCGTGAGATCGCCCGGCCCGACTTCGCACAGATAGCCCAGGCGCGCGCGAATC
>JAATEY010000009.1 GCA_015655465.1 Gammaproteobacteria bacterium
ACTTTGCCTAACATACCCAGGACCCTTTCACGCGCCTTCTGAGTGCCAGCCTCGCGCTGACTTTCTGCGTCTATGTGTTCATCAACGCCGGCATGGTCAGCGGCCTGCTGCCGGTGGTCGGCGTGCCGCTGCCGCTGGTCAGCTACGGCGGCACATCCATGGTGACCCTGCTGGCGAGCTTCGGTATCCTCATGGCGCTTTATTCGCACCGGAAACTCGTCGGCTCCTGAGGAGCTGCGCCACGAAATGACACCAACCTTGCTGCGTGCGGGCCTGCTCGCGCTGCTGACCATTTCCGGCAGGGTGCCTGCGGCCGACGCAGTGACCGTGCTCGATGTCACGCGCGCCGATGTGCAGGGCTTTGTCGCCGGCATGGCAAAGGAGCATGGCTTCGACGCCACGGCCCTCACCAACCTGCTGCGCGACGCCCAGTCGCAGCCGCGCATCCTGGAATTGATCCAGCGCCCGGCCGAACGCACGCTGGCCTGGTGGGAATACCGCCTGCGCTTCGTGACCGAGGAACGCATCGACGGCGGCGTGAAGGTATGGCAGGAGCACCGCGCCGAACTGGCGCGCATCGCCGACCGCAGCGGTGTGCCCGCCGAATACCTGGTGGCGATCACGGGGGTCGAAACTTTCTACGGGCGCAACACGGGCCGCTACCGCGTGCTCGATGCCCTGGCCACGCTGGGTTTCGACTACCCGCCGCGCGGCGAATTCTTCCGCCGCGAGCTCGAAGAGTTCCTGCTGATGATGCGTGAGGACAATGTCGATCCGCGCACGCCGCTGGGCTCCTATGCCGGCGCCATGGGCATTGCGCAGTTCATGCCCTCGAGCGTGCGCGCCTATGCCGTCGACGACGGCAAGGATGGGCACCGCGACCTGTCCGAATATGGCCCCGACGTGTTCGCCAGCATCGCCAACTATTTCGTCCAGCATGGCTGGCGCGCCGGTGAGCCCGTGCTGGCCGAAACCAGCAACGCCAACCCGCCCGACGACCCGGCCACTGCGAAGATGGCGCTGGGCGACACCCTGGTCGGCCTGCACCTGCGCGGCTACATCTTCAGCAGCACCATGCCGGAAAAGACGCCGGTCATGCTGGTGCCCGCCGCACTCGAGCAGGGCATGAGCTGGCGCGTGGGCTATCAGAATTTCTACGTCATCACCCGCTACAACCGCAGCTTCATGTATGCGATGGCCGTGCACGAACTGGCGCAGGCGATTGCCCAGCGCCATGGCAGTACCGAATCGCAGGTAGCAGGGCCATGATGCGGCTGACGGTCGTGCTGGCGACCAGCGTCCTGCTGCTCTGCGCCTGTGGTGCGACGCCCCGGCGGCGCAGCGCGCCACCACCACCGGGGCCGGAACGCTCCGCCCCGCCGCGCCCGCCTGCCAATCTGGACGCCATACCCGATGCCGTTCCCAGGATCGAGCCGCACAGCAGCCGCGGCAATCCGGTGTCTTATGAAGTGTTCGGCCATCGCTACTTCATCATGGCCACCGCCGAGGGCTACAAGGACCGCGGGGTCGCCTCCTGGTACGGCCCGGACTTCCATGCACGCGCAACTTCCAGCGGCGAACCGTACGACATGTACGCGATGACGGCGGCGCACAAGACGCTGCCGATCCCCGCCTATGCGCGCGTCACCAACCTCGGCAACGGCCGCAGCGTGGTGGTGCGCATCAACGACCGCGGGCCGTTCGTGGACAACCGTATCATCGACCTGTCCTACACCGCCGCGCACAAGCTGGGCATGACCCAGGCGGGCACCGCCTTCGTGGAAGTCGAGGTGATCACACCCGGTTCGGTGACCGAGGCGGCGCGTGGCATTGCGCCGGCCGCGCCCGCCACGCTTGCACCGCCGCGCCTGTACCTGCAGGCTGGCGCCTTCGGCGTAGCCGGCAATGCCTCGCAACTGGCTGATCGCCTGCGCCGTGCCGGCATCGGCAATGTGCTGGTACGCGAGCCGGATGGCGCCGCTGCCCTGTATCGCGTACGCGTCGGACCGATACCCGACGTCGCCAGTTTCGATATCCTCGCTGCCCAGCTTACGCGTCTCCGCATTGAAACGCTGCTGGTGACCGAATGAACTTTCCGTCGGAGACTTACTGCAGATGAAGAACACCCTGTCCGCCCTGCTGCTCGCCATTGCCGCCACCGCCAGCTTCGCCGCACCGGCACCGATTCCCGCGCCGCCGGCGGTGCCGACCAATGGCTACATCCTCATCGATCACGACAGCGGCCGGGTACTGGCCGAGCAGCGCAGCGATGAACGCATGGAGCCGGCCAGCATCACCAAGCTGATGACGGCCTACATCACCTTCCAGGCCCTGCGCGAGAAGCGCCTCGCGCTCACCGACAATGTGGTGGTCAGTGTAAATGCCTGGCGTACCGGCGGCTCCGCCTCGGGCGGCTCGACCACCTTCCTGGAAGTCGGCTCGACGGTGCCGGTCGAGGTGCTGGTCAAGGGCATGATTGTCCAGTCCGGCAACGATGCCACCATCGCGCTGGCCGAGAAGCTCGGCGGCACCGAAGACGGCTTCGTGCAGATGATGAACGAGTACGCAAAGCGCCTGGGCATGAAGGGCACGCACTTCCAGAACAGCTGGGGCGGCCCCTCGCCTGAGCACTACTCCACGGCGCGCGATCTTGCCACCTTGTCGGGTGCGCTGATCCGCGAATTCCCCGACTACTACAAATACTATTCGCTGCGTGAATTCACCTGGAACAAACACACGCAGCAGAACCGCAACGGCCTGCTGGGGCGCGACCCTTCGGTGGACGGCATGAAGACCGGCCACACCGAGAGCGCGAAGTACTGCCTCGTCACCTCGGCCAAGCGCAATGGCATGCGGCTGATCTCGGTGGTGCTGGGCTCGCCCTCGATCCGCGGCCGCGAGGATGCCAGCGCCGCACTGCTGAACTACGGCTACACCTGCTATGAATTCGTGAAGCTGCAGGAAGCCAACACCTCCGTGC
>JAATEY010000331.1 GCA_015655465.1 Gammaproteobacteria bacterium
CGGCGACGCGGCGCGGTTGCTGACGACCTTTACGGTCGAATCCATCGACAGCGATGGCATGGCGTGGACATTGCGCCTGCGACCCCGCAACCGGAAACTGCAGGCCATGCTGCTCCAGGTAAGTCTGGCCGGCGACGAGTACCTGCGTGAGATTCAGATCGAGGACGAGCGTGGCACCAGAACCACCATGCGCCTCACCCGGTGCAGGACCGATCCACCTTTGACAGATGCAGAACTGGCGCTTTTCAAACTGGCTCACTGAAACGCGATTCCGGTCTCTCGGCATTGCGTGGCTGTGCGTGCTGCTGCTGACTGGCGCGGCGCTCGGCCTCGCGTGGTGGACGCAGCGGATACATGTACAGACCGATGTCTACGCATTGCTGCCACAGGGACAGTACCGGGCCGACATCAAGTCCGCCAATGCGCGGGTCAGCGACATGGTCGACAATCGTCTGTTCGTGCTGCTGGAGTCCGGTGACGCCGAACTTGTCGAACGCACTACTGAAGCACTGGTCGCAGCCGCCAACCAGTCGGGACTGCTCGCTGCGGAGCCGGTGGCAGACACGCAGGCACTGGGCGACAGCCTGTTCCGGCATCATGCCGTGCTGCTCAGCGCTGCCGATCGCGCCCTGCTGCAGCAGGGCGACTACGATGCCCTGATCGGCAACGCCCTGACGCAGCTGAACAGCCCGCTGTACTCCGTATCGGCGGCCATGCTGCAGAATGATCCCTGGCTGTTCTTCCCGCGCTATCTGCTGGAGCATGCGGAAGCCGCCAACGCCACCGGGATCGAGGCCGGCTGGCCATCCCGCCATGGCGAACGCGACTCGCGCTTGCTGATATTCCGCCTGCGGGACAGCCCCTACCGCATCGCCTACCAGAGCCAGGTGGTTGCCTGGCTGCAGGCCGAACAGGCACGGTTGACGAATCCGGACATGGCGATCCATGCCACCGGCACGGTGCTGTTCGCCGCCGCCGGCAGCAACGATGCGCAGCAACAGATCCGGGTCATCGGCATCGGGTCGACCCTGGGATTGATCCTGCTGCTGCTGCTGGCGTTCCGGTCGCCGCGACCCCTGCTGACGGAGTTCGCCGCGGTGGGTTCCGGCAGTCTCATGGCATTTCCCGCCACGCATCTGGCATTCGGAGAGGTTCACATCATGACGCTGGTGTTCGGTGCCAGCCTGATTGGCGTCAGTGTGGATTTCTCCATGCACTTCCTGTGTGCGCAGGCCGCCGAACCGCGCCGCGGATCGTTCAGCATCCTGCGTGAGCTGATGCCGGCGCTGGTGCTGGGATTGCTGACCACCATCGCGGCATATTTCTGCCTGGCGCTCACGCCGTTTCCGGGCCTGCGGCAGATCGCGGTGTTCTCCGGCGTCGGGCTGTCTGCAGCCTGGCTGACAGGCATCCTGTTGTTGCCTCGCCTGCGGCCGCTGGATACGCGCCGGTCGCAGGCCGCGGTGCAGGGACTGGTGCACATCCGCGAGTGGGCCGCCCGGCGGCCGCGATGGGGTCTGCTGGCCGGCGCATTGCTGGCAGTCGCCGCTGCCGCAGTGATCTGGCAATGGCAGCCCACCGACGACATCCGCTCCCTGCAAAGCATGGATCAGACGCTGCTGCGCGATGAACAGCTGATCCGCAGCCGCTTCAGCGAACGGCAGAGCGGTCAGTACTTCGTCGTATCCGGAAGCAGTCGCGACCAGGTAGCCAGCCGCGAAGCGGCTTTGACCGGGCGCCTGCGTGCAGGAGTGGAGCATGGTGATCTGCAGGGGTTTCTGGCCCTGGACCAGTGGCTGCCGGCACCATCGCAGCAGGCGCAGGCCCTGCAGCTGCAAAGGCGGATTCCGGCGGCGGTACTGCAACGCTATGCAACTGCCGCGGGCCTCGATGTCGATGCCCTGATGCGCTGGCAGGCCACCCTGCCCGAGGGCCCGGCGCTGAACGCCGCCGATCTCGGCGATCATCCGCTGCGCCAGCTGCTGGTCAGCGACACGGTTCACATCGTCATGCTGAACGGCATCAGTCGGCTGGCAGCTGTCGAAGGCATCCGCGACCTGCAAGGCGTGCAGTTTGTCGACCCTGTCGGGGATCTGTCGAATCTGCTGGGCACCTACCGCAAGCAGGGGCAATGGCTGGTGCTGGCGGCAACGCTGCTGCTGGCGGCGATCCTGCTGTGGCGTTATGGCTGGCGCGCACTGCCCGGAATGATGGGACCGGTGCTGCTGTCCGTTGTCACCACACTGCTGCTGCTGCAATGCTGCGGCGTCGCCATCAACCTGTTCGTGATCATGGCGCTGTTCCTGATCCTCGGCATAGGTGTCGACTACGCGATATTTTTCCGTGAATACCACGGCAGCGGCGGCACGGTCAGCCTGGCGGTTTGCCTGTGCATGTTGTCGACGTCGCTGAGCTTCGGCCTGCTGGGCCTGAGCCATACACCGGTGATTCGCGGCTTTGGTCTCACCGTGCTCTTTGGCGTCGTCACTTCGTTCATTTACGCTACCCTGTTGACCCACAACAAGACGCTGCCTGGGGCGGGGAGCAACCATTGAAACACACGATCCTGATCATTGGTGCGGGCCCGGCCGGTGCCGTGGCTGCCGCGTTGCTGTGCCAACGTGGCTATCGCGCACTGGTCATCGAGAAGCAGCATTTTCCCCGCTTCTCCATCGGCGAGTCATTGTTGCCGCAGTGCATGGCCTTCCTCGACGAGGCAGGACTGCTGCCCGCGGTGAAGACCGCTGCTCCGCAGCTCGGCTTCCAGTACAAGAACGGCGCCGCATTCAAGCGAGGCGACAGCTACACGGATTTCAGTTTCGAAGACAAGTTCACGGCAGGCTGGGGATGGACCTGGCAGGTGCGGCGCGCCGACTTCGACAAATTGCTGGCGGATGGCGCCGCGGCCCAGGGCGCCGAGATCCGCTACGGCCACGAGATCCTCGCCTTCGACAACAGCGGCACGGCACCGGTGGTGACCATCCGCGATGCAGACGGCCGCACCTATGTGGAAAACCCCGCCTTCGTGCTCGACGCCAGCGGCTTCGGCCGCATCCTGCCGAGACTGCTGAAAATCGAGGCGCCCAGCAATTTTCCCATGCGCCGCGCCATCTTCACGCATGTCATCGACCGGATCGGCGATCCAGGTTTCGATCGCGACAAGATCCGGGTAACGATTCACCAGCACGATCATCGGGTCTGGTGGTGGCTGATTCCCTTCTCCGATGGACGCTCCTCGGTCGGCGTGGTGGCGCACGAAGAGTACTTTGCGGACTACCCCGGCAGCAGCGAACAACGCTGGCGCGCCATCCTGTCTGAAGACAAGGCCCTGGCCAGCTTGCTTGCCGATGCCGAGGTATGCCAGGAGGTGCGTGAACTCGGAGGCTACGCCGCGAATGTCACCGCGCTGTACGGCCGGGGCTTTGCACTGCTGGGCAATGCAGGTGAATTTCTTGACCCTGTGTTTTCCTCCGGCGTCACGATTGCCATGAAATCGGCAAGCCTGTGCGTGCCGCTGGTCGACCGGCAGCTGCGTGGAGAATCCGTCGACTGGAATGCGGACTACGAGCATGCGCTGCGGCGTGGCATCCGGGTATTCAGGGCATATGTCGAGGCATGGTATGACGGCGGCTTCCAGAGCATCATCTTCTCGCCACTGCACACGCCAAGGATCAGGTCGATGATCTGCTCCATACTCGCGGGCTATGTGTGGGATGAAAGCAATCCCTTCAATCTCGATGCCCAGCGGCGACTGGCCAGCATCCGCGAGATATGCCGCCCGGCTGCCACGGAGCCAGGGTCCGCATGAGTCAGCCGGATATCCTGCAGCTGATACCGCACCAGCTGCCGATGGCGCTGCTGGACGAACTGATCGATCACGGACCCGGTCATGTCCGCGCGCGCATGCGGGTGACCGGCAGCAAGCCGTTTGTGGATGCTGCCGGACGATTCCCGGCATGGGCGGGAATTGAACTGATGGCCCAGGCCATCGCGGCTTTCGGCGGACTCGAGTCGCGCGCGTGCGGCCAGCCGGTGAGGATCGGCTTCCTGCTCGGCACCCGCCGTTACCACAGTGAATGCGCTGCATTCCCTCCGGGCACAGAGCTGATCGTCACCGTGCACGAGCTGCTCATGGATGAGCACGGACTTGGCGCCTTCGAATGCCGGATAGAAAGCGCGGTGGGCAACATCGTCGCCAACGTAAACGTCTATCAGCCAGCCGACCCCGCAGTCCTGCTCATGCAAGGTGCCGGATGAACGGCGACCCGGCCGCTGCGTCGGAACGCAGCATTCTCGTGACCGGCTCGTCGCGCGGCATCGGTCGCGCCATTGCCCTGGCGCTTGCCGACGATGGTTTCGACATCGTCGTGCACGGTGTCGGCAATCGCAACGCCGCCGCCGATGTTGTCACCAGGGTCCAGCAGCGCGGTCGCCAGTGCCGGGCACTGTTCTTTGACACCGCCGATCGCGAAGCCTGTGAACGGCAGCTGACCGCCGATATCGGGCTGCATGGACCCTACTATGGCGTAGTCCTGAATGCCGGCATCAGCCGCGACGCCGCGTTTCCTGCCATATCGGGCGCCGACTGGGATGCCGTGCTCCGCACCAATCTGGATGGCTTCTACAATGTGCTGAATCCGGTAGTCATGTCGATGATCAGCGCCCGCACGGGTGGCAGGATTGTCACGCTCTCCTCCGTTTCCGGGCTGATGGGCAACCGCGGGCAGGTCAATTACAGCGCGGCCAAGGCCGGCATCATCGGGGCCACCAAGGCACTCGCCGTCGAACTTGCCAAACGCCGGATCACCGTGAACTGCGTGGCACCAGGCCTGATCGATACGGACATGATCGACGACAATGTGCGGGCAGCGGCCTTGCCGCTCATTCCAATGCAGCGCCTGAGCAGGCCTGAAGAAGTCGCGGCACTGGTGGCCTTCCTGTGTTCCGACGCGGCCGGCTACATCACGCGCCAGGTGTTCTCCATCAATGGCGGCATGCTGTGACCAAGCGCGTCGTTGTCACCGGCATGGCGGGCATTACCTCGCTCGGCGACGACTGGGACAGCATCGCTGCAGCAGTCCTCGAAAAGCGCAATGGCATCGTGCGCATGGACGAGTGGGATGTCTACGCCGATCTCAATACCCGGCTCGCGGGTCCGGTGCCCGGTTTCAGGCTGCCGCCACACTTCACCCGCAAGCAGACGCGCAGCATGGGTCGCGTGTCGCAGCTGGCAACCGTCGCTGCAGAAATGGCGGTACGGGACGCGGCCCTGCTCGATCACCGCGCATTGCGGAATGGCCGCAGCGGCGTGGCATTTGGATCCTCGACCGGCAGCACGGACGCCGTGCGCGATTTCGGCACCATGCTGACCACGCATGATACCCGTGGCATCAACGCCACCTCGTACATACGCATGATGGGCCATACGGCGCCGGTGAATATCGCGTTGTATTTCGGACTGCGTGGACGGATCCTGCCCACTTCCAGCGCCTGCACCTCCGGGTCGATGGCAATTGGCCAGGCCTATGAAGCCATCCAGCATGGGCAGCAGACCATCATGCTGGCCGGTGGGGCCGAGGAGCTCTGCCCAAGCGAGGCAGCCGTATTCGATACCATGTTCGCTACCAGCACACGCAACGACGCTCCGCACCGGTCGCCACGACCCTACGACCAGGATCGGGATGGCCTGGTAATCGGCGAAGGCGCGGGCTGCCTGGTTCTTGAGGAACTGGAGCACGCCCGCCAGCGTGGCGCGCGCGTGCACGCGGAAGTCGTGGGCTATGGAACCAACTCCGACGGCGCCCATGTCACGCAGCCGGAGGCGGAGACCATGGGCATAGCCATGCAACTTGCGCTCGACAATGCGGGCATACCCGGCACGGCCATAGGCTATGTAAGCGGCCACGGCACGGCCACCGAACAGGGCGACATTGCCGAAACGCAGGCCACGCACCGGATTCTGGGCCGCAAACCCATCAGCTCCCTCAAGAGCTATTTCGGGCACACGCTGGGCGCCTGCGGCGCCGTGGAATCGTGGCTCACCATTGAGATGCTGAATCGGGATTGGTACATTCCAACCGTCAATCTGACGACAGTCGACAGTCGCTGCGGCGACCTGGACTACGTGCAACATGATCCGCGTCTCATGCAGCATGAATACGTCATGAAGAACAATTTTGCGTTCGGCGGCATCAATACTTCACTGATCTTCCGGCGCTGGCAGTCTTGACCCGATGCAACAAAGGACAGGAACGATGAAAGCAATCCATCAGCTCTCGATGTGCGCGCTGCTTCTGGGCGGAGTCGGTGCGGCCGAAGCCCGCGACAGCACCCTGAAACTGCCCTTCGATCCCGTACTCGAGAGCGCCATTTCGAGCGGCAAGCTCGATGGCACAGTCAAGTTCTACCTGTCCGGCAAGAGCCCGGCCGGCGGCAAGGTGCTGAGCAGCAATGCGGTTACCAACAAGAAGACCAACGGCGTCGGCAAGACCGATGAAAAAGCCTGCGAATGGGCACTGCTCTCCGCCCTGATCACCCTGCAGGACGCCGCCAGGAGCGCAGGCGCCAATGCGGTTACCAATATCACCAGCTACTACAAGAAGAACGAGGTCAAGGACAGCGTCAACTACGAGTGCCATGCGGGCGGCGTGATCGTTGGCGTGACGTTGAAGGCCGATCTGGTCAAGTATTGAATCCACGGCAGCCAGCCATGGCCTGTATCCACGTGGCGTTACGGCCATACGCCGCGATGGACGCCGTCGGAATGGCCGCCCTGCTCGCGCCGGATGATCAGCAGCGATTGGCGTCAGACCCTGGACTGCGCCACAGGCAGATGCTGGCAATCGCCTATCGGCGCCAGGTGCTGGCCGCCGCGACGGGTACCGAACCGCAGGCATTGCGCATGCTGGTGGCGGAGTCCGGCAAGCCCTGGCTCCCCGATCACCCGCTCAGCTTCAATGTCTCCCACACCAGAACCGCCTGTGTGGTGGCCTGGTGTGCCGACGGCATCGCACTGGGCGTGGACATCGAAGACCGCACCCGCCGCCCACGCATGGCAGAGATCGCCGCGGAAATCTTCAGTGCCGGCGAGCTGGCCCGATGGCAGCGGTCTGCGCATGCACCGGAGACCTGGCTTGCCATCTGGACACGCAAGGAAGCCCTGCTGAAATGCTGCGGTACCGGTCTGGGTGCCGATCCCGCGAAGACCGACTCGGGCTCGAGCGAGCTGCGTCACAGCGTGGCGCACCCGGAATTTGGATCAGTGACTGTACAGAGCCTGCGCCTCGGGGATCACGTGCTGGCTCTGGCCTGGCAATCGGACCGGGCTGCGACGACAATCATCCTGGATGCCGGTCGGCGCGCGCAAAGCCGGTCCCTGCTTCTTTCTGCAGCAGACAGCGCAGCAACGGCCCAGTGAGCACCGTCGTCCCGATGGCCATGATCACCAGCATGGTGTAGACGTTGCGGGGAATGAACCCCAGACTGAGTCCGATATTCAGCACTATCAGTTCCATCAGGCCCCGCGCGTTCATCATGACCGCGATCATGGCCGCGGACCGATTGGCCAGACCCGAGAACCTGGCGGCGAAATAGACCGGCAATATCTTGCTGCAGATCGCCGTCAGCAGGAATGCCCCGCACCACAGCCACTCGGCGCCGGTCGCAAGGCTGCCCACATCGGTATGCAAGCCTGTATTCATGAAGAATACGGGCAGGAAGAACACCAGCACAAACTGACCAATGCTCCGCTGCCATGCCGATACAAAGCTGCGGTAGGGCCGGAACATCAACCCGACGACGAAACCCCCGAAGATCGAAAACGCTCCCAGATTTGCAGCGAGAAGTCCTGCCGCGAAGATCAGCGCCAGCACGCCGCTCATCATGCCGGCGGGCATGACATCGCTGTCGATGGGGAAGCGGCGCATCAGCCAGGGTACGAGCAGCCGACCCACCGCCCAGAGCATCGCGACAGATACCGCCAGCGCAGCAAGGTGCAGCAGCGGGAAACCAGGCGCAGGGCCGGCAGACACATACGCCGAGATCAGGGCGAGCAGTATCCACCCCACCACATCATTGGCAAGGGCTGCTGACATCGCGACCATGCCCGGCGTGGAACGCGCAAGGCCGTATTCGTCCAGGATTCGCCCCAGCACGGGTACGGCGGTGACCGCGAAAGCAACGCCTGTGTACAGGCTGTAGGGGACCATTGCCGAGTCCGCAGCCAGCACGTCCGCGCTGAGGCGCCCCATGAGCAGGCCCACCAGCAGCGGAATCGAAATACTGGCCACCGCAACGTATATGACCGCCCGGCGGGTTGCCCGCTCGCCCAGCTGTTTGATCTCGAAATCACAGCCAATCTGGAACATCAGCAGCAGCAGCCCGAACTGGGACAGCAGGTTGATCGACGGTGTCGCTGCAGCAGCGAATACGGCAGCCGCAGCGGCCGGAAAGAAGTGCCCGAATACCGACGGCCCCAGCACCAGCCCCGCCAGCATCTCGCCAACGACGCGCGGCTGACGGAAATATGCAGCGGCCCTGCCAAACAGCCGCGCCGCCACGATGATCACGATCAACTGCAGCAGCAGACCTGCCAGCAACTCATTCGAATGTGCGTTCGTTGCTGGCATTCCCGACAACCTGTCTCAGTATTTCCCAAGGAGAACACACATGGCCGCAAATTTCACGTCACTCACCAGCCCTCTCGACGGGCTGGGAAAACAGGATCGCGTGCTCTACTCTTCGCCATATCATTGAATGCAGTACGAGGATGAAGTCATGCTCGCTGTGATCCGACAAGGCAGTGCCGGCGGTCGCGGCAAGCTGCGACAACGGCAATCCGGCGCATCAGGCCAAAAGCGCGCTGTATGGTCAGGCGTTCCAGGGCGGCGCACTGCAGGCGCTGGTGCCTGCCCAAAAGGCAGGGCAACGGTCTTCTGTTGCCTCTGCGGTAACAAGCCTGCCTTCCGTCAACGTTGCCGGCGCCACTCTGGTTCCGCTGGTCGGCAGTCCGATGGAAGCGCTTGCGCGCGGCGTTTATTACTCAAGCCTGCACTATGACCGGATCTTCCTGTCTGGCACACAGGGACTTCAGGGCCGGGCCTTCACCCTCGCCGCTCCGGTGCCGCCGCTGGTCGTGCCTTCGCTTCCGGCTGGTGGCTGGGTGCAGATACTGAACATTGGCGGCATCACCACCGATCGCGACACACTGATCCATGAATTGGGGCATGCCTGGCAGTCGCAACATCACTCCAGCCCACTGGCCTACGCCAGGAATTGCGTTCTATGCCAGGGCGGTGCGCTCGCCAGAAACAAACTCGCCGGCCTGCTGGACAGCACCCTCACCACCCAGTGGGGTTATCCGGTCGGCTATCCGTTCTCCGCTTATGCCTACCGGCCCGGCAAGGCCTTCTCCAGCTACGGGGGCGAACAGATCGCCGAGCAGATCGAGAACGGCGAAGCCGGCATTCTTGCGCATGTCGTCTCGGTCCCGGCTGGAATGAAGAACAGAGACAACGAAGCCAGCCTCAACCCGGACAATATCTGCTTCGATGACCTGCGGGCTGCGGGCGTGAAGAAGTAAAGCAGCAACCGCCGGGCAACTTCACCTGGCGTTCGCCCGGCTGTCGCACAACTGCACCGAACCGCTGAAGCTGCGAACCCGCACGTCGCCTGCGCCACCGGCCCGTCGCCCCGACAGCTGCCTCTTGGCCGAAACACCGCCATCGAAACAGGTGCGCAGGCTGCCCGAGTACGACGACAGGTCGTAACGAAAGCCCTGTGCGCCCGACACATCCACCACGACGGAGCCGCTGACCGACGAAGCCTCCACGCGCGCCCCGCCTTCCAGCTGTCCTGCGATCGATATCGATCCGGAAACCGTGCGGGCACTGACATCCGCCACCCTGCCAAGGGTGAGATCCAGTCGCCCGCTGGTGGTCTTGACGTCGAACCTTCCAACGGCATCTGCCGCAGGTCGGCCCGCTATGGAGACCGACCCGGAGACCGTCGCAACCCTGGCATCCGTCACGTTGGTCTGTGGCAGATCCACCCGCCCGCTGGTGGTTTCCACGTCGACCTTGCCGACGGCGTCGCGGATCGAAATTCCGCCACTGACCGTTTCGACGCGGACGTCGGCAATGCTGCCGGAGCCTTGAATATCGACGCGGCCGCTCACGGTCTTGACGTCGATCTCCCTGCCGAATCCGCTGGCCCTGGTCGACCCGCTCACGGAATGGAGCCGCAGTGGCCCGGTGACGCCCTGCACGGAAGTTGCTGCGCTCGTTGCATGTACTTCAACGGTGCTGCCCGCAGGGATACGGATATCCAGATACGCACTCACATGTTCGTTCCAGGGCCGGACGACCCTGTCCTTCAGCACCACGCGAATCGTGTTTACGCCCCTGTTGCTGGATACATCGACCCGGTCAACACCGGAATCCATGGTGGCATCCACGGAAAACTCCGGGCGATCCCAGGCAGAAACCGTCACCGTTCCCGCAACGTTGAAGACCTCGAACTTCCCGGAGGGTGTGGCCTGACCCTTGCGGGTGAATGTCGATTGCGCCTGCAGCGGACCACTCACCCCCACCAGTACCAGCAGCGCAAGAACCACTTTCATCTTCATAGCATTCGCTCCTCGTTCTCCGTGCGCTGGATATTCGTCATCACGCGCATCTCTTCCTGGCGGGTTGCAATCAGCATTTCCAGCAGCAGCGAATCACCGGGATCGCTCCTGATGGCTTCCTGCAACTCGCTTTCCGATCTGCGGATTGCGGCGAGACCTTCCTGCGCACCGGCCTGCGCCTCGGCCGGCAAGGCGGCGATTCGCGCCGGCACGTCGGCGACCAATGCCGCACGCTCGGTCACATAGCCGGGGTCAACGATCAGCGCCGCCTCCACTGCAGCGAGCCCCGCTCCACCCTGGTGATTGGCGCCATCCCGCATCCAGAACACACCCACCACCACGCCCGCCAGCGATGCGCAGGCTGCCCAGGTCATCCAGTGCCGCGGCCAGTACGTCACCCGGCGCGCGGCAGATGCAGGCGACCCGGGCTGCGCCTCGATGGCCGCCGCTATCGCCGGCCAGAGGTCCCGGGCGGGGTGGACATCCTGCGCCAGCTCGTCCAGGCGATGCACTCGACCGGTGCCCGTGATCTTGCCGTCGGAATTTTCCATCACTCTTCCTCCAGACCCAGTTTTTCCCGCAACAGGCGGCGCGCCCGATGCAGGTGCGCCTTGCAGGTGCCTTCAGCAACCCCCAGCACCGCCGCAACCTCACCATGCGAATACCCATAGATGCCGGACAGGACCAGCACATCCCGTGCGCGAACAGGCAGCTCGGCGATGGCTGCTTCGATTTCCCGGACCTCCATGGGTGTATCAAACGTCCAGGCCTGTTCCAGGTCGGCTGCATCGGCATCGACCTGCAGCTCGGGCACAGCCTGATACGGCCGCGTCGTCAACACAACATTCACGGCGATTCGATGCAGCCAGGTGCCGAAGGAGCTGCGCGCCTCAAAGGTTGCCAACGACCGCCAGGCATTGATGAAGGTCTGCTGGGTACAGTCCTCCGCCTGATCGGGTTGCCGGAGCATTCGCAGGCACAGTCCGTAGACCCGCCCGACATGGCCGCGATACAGGCGCTCGAACGCCCGCGCGTCTCCCTGCCGGGCGCGCTCAATCAATTCCGCGTCCGCGGCGGGCATGGCTGTATCGGTCATCACTCCTGAAGTTTGACGGACCGGTGGTGCAAATGGTTTAGAGAACCGGGTGCCGGAATCGCACACGCCTGGAGAATCCTGCGGCAGGCACCTGAGGTCCCCCTCGCGGGTAGCCGCAGGCGCCGGGTCTCCCAGGCCGGGCTGGGAAAATCGGTTCACCTGATCTACCCTTCATGCGACTCCCGGATGGAGCAAAACCCATGTCCCGCACCGGTGCTCCATTTCCTGCCGCGATACAGATCATTTTCAGGTGATGCGGGGATTCCTCAATTCACCAGCCCGGTATCTGCAACATCTGTTTGCGGATGACATTTCCTGAATGCCCACCTACATCGCCCTGCTGCGCGCCGTAAACGTCGGTGGAACCGGCAAGCTGCCCATGGCAGAACTGCGGGCGATGTGCGCCGCCGAAGGCTTCACGAAGATCCAGACCTACATCGCCAGCGGCAATGTCATCTTCAGTTCCAGACTGTCTGCCTCGAAGGTCAAGGCGTTGCTGGAAAAGCGACTGCAGACCGGCGCCGGAAAGCCGGTCGGCGTCCTGGTGCGCACGTCGGACGAAATGGCGGCGGTCCTCCAGGCCAACCCCTTTCCCGAGTCGCCACCAAACAGGACCGTCGCCGTGTTTCTGGACAAGCCTCCAGCGGCCGATGCGCTGGATGACATCCGGGGACGGAAGAACGAGGAGCTGCGTGCTGGCCTGCGGGAGATCTACATCGCCTATGGCGACGGCATGGCAGATTCGAAACTGAAAATCCCGGCAGCCACGCAGGGCACGGCCCGGAACATGAACACCATTGCAAAACTGGTGGAACTCGCCACGCGGGCATGACGCTTTCCCTGGCGGCCCACCGGTTGCACTGTCGCCGCTCTCTAATGATGCGCTGACACGGATTGTTGTTTCGTCTTGGTGCGAAAAGAACCTGTGCGATTGCAACCCAGGGTCTGTTGAACGTCAGGCTACGTCAAATGACTCATCACCAATACGTCAAACGACGCCTATCTCCATCTGTGATGCTCTTCTAACTTACTCGTGCAGTTTTCGGACCTGCAGCAGTGCAGATGCCCGCCTCCCAATTTTGAAGAAGGATTCATCCATACGCTCCAAACCATTTTTCGATTGTCCACAGCCTCCATCAGCAGCGCCGTGAACCTGGAGGCGGAATCCGCCAACTACGTTGGTCTGGGCGACTCCCCGGGCTGCACCGTTGGCAGTGCCTATTACAGACTGGCCTCCTGCCTGTTTCCACAGGTGGTTGGCATCAGCGTCCAGCTCCAGATGCAACTTCGTCGCACACAAACAAGGGAATAGACAGACATGAAATCAGGAAATGCAATACTCAAGATACTACCGGTCATCGCGGGCCTCGCGCTGACCGTAGCGGCCTCTGCGGCCGAAACCATCAAGGTCGGTGTTCTTCACTCCCTGTCAGGCACGATGGCGATCAGCGAAACCACGCTGAAAGACACCGTACTCATGATGATTGACGAGCAGAACAAGAAGGGTGGCGTACTGGGCAAGAAGCTCGAAGCCGTCGTTGTCGATCCGGCCTCCAACTGGCCGCTGTTCGCAGAGAAGGCCGAGCAGCTGCTGCTGAAAGACAAGGTGGCCGTGGTATTCGGATGCTGGACCAGCGTGTCGCGCAAGTCCGTACTGCCGGTGTTCGAGAAGAACAATGGCATGCTCTTCTACCCAGTGCACTACGAAGGTGTAGAGTCGTCCAAGAACGTGTTCTACACCGGTGCTGCGCCTAACCAGCAGGCAATTCCTCTCGTCGACTACCTGATGAATGACATCAAGGTGAAGCGTTGGGTGCTGGCCGGCACGGACTATGTGTACCCGCGCACCACCAACAAGATTCTGGAAGCCTATCTGAAGTCCAAGGGCGTGGCCGCTACCGAGATCATGATCAACTACACGCAGTTCGGTCATACGGACTGGCAGACCATCGTGGCGGACATCAAGAAGTTCGGTTCGGCGGTCAAGAAGACGACGGTCGTGTCGACCATCAACGGCGACGCGAACGTGCC
>JAATEY010000273.1 GCA_015655465.1 Gammaproteobacteria bacterium
AGGTCCGGATTTGACGAGATCGTGGGCGTCGTGCCGGATTTCTCCATGGCGAAGGTGGGGCATCGCATCCGCCCGACTGTTTTCTACGCCGATCCGATGCAGTTCGCGACGATCAGCGTGAAGCTTACGGGCACCGACATTCCCGCAACGCTCGCGGCGATCGAACGCGTCTGGAAGAACACCCGCGGCAGGGGCGGGGACCCTCCGGTCGGCAAGCTGGACTATGTCTTCTACGATGACCGGGTAGAGCGCATGTACTACCCGATGCTTGTGGAAGCGCGCATTTTCGGAGTCGTTTCGATGGTCGCGATATCGCTCGCCCTGCTGGGCATGCTCGGTCTCGCCGCATCGGCCGCGGATCGGCGCACCAGGGAGATCGGCATACGCAAGGCACTGGGTGCCACCACTGGCGATGTGCTGCGGCTGTTGCTGTGGCAATTCTGCAAGCCCGTGCTCTGGGCCAATCTCATCGCCTGGCCGGTGGCTGGCTGGGCCATGCAGCGCTGGCTCAACGGTTCCGCGTACCACATCGATTTACCGCTGTGGCTGTTTCCCGCAACGATGCTGGCGACGGTGCTGATCGCGCTCGCCACCGTCAGCGCACACGCACTGCGGGTCGCACGCGCCAGACCGGTAAGTGCGCTGCGCTACGAATGAGGGCCGACCATGTTCCGTAGCGCACTCGCCGCCGCGCTGCGCCACTTCTACCGCGGCAAACTCCATGCCGGCATCGCGGTCTTCGGTCTGGCGGTAGGCCTGTGCACCGCGTTGCTCGCCGCGTTGTACATCCGCAGCCAGTACACCTTCGATCACTTCGTGCCCGGCTACCAGGACGTTTACCTGACCACACTGGGCATCCCCATGTCCGGGCGGCCTTCCTATTTCATCAGCGAAACGCCGGCGCAGATCGCTGGAATCATGCAGCAGCAGTTCGCGGAGATTGCCTCGGTCACGCGGCTCGCCGGGCAGCAGGTACGGCTGCGCGCCGGCAACATAGAGAAGCCCTCATCGATCTATTCGGTTGATCCGAACTTCGTCGACACTTTGCCGCTGGCCGCCGTCGCCGGGAATCTGGCCAGTGCACTGGCCCAGCCCGACCAGCTGGTGATGACAGTCGAAGACGCCCGCACGTTCTTTGGCGACGATCCGCCGGTGGGCAGGACGCTGGAAATCCGGCTGCAGGACGGCACCCGGCACACAGTGACGGTTGGTGCATTGATCGCGGCGATCCCGCCCAATCGCTCGCAACTGCAGTCCCGCATCTTCATCTCCGGACTTTCATCCTGGACGCGCCTCGCCACGCTGGATCGCCGGACGGGGCCAACGCGAGGGCTGTTCTCGGAAGTCCTTACGCTGGCACGATTGCATTCCGGAGCATCGCCGCTGTCGCTGCACGCGGGTCTGCAGCAGGTGCTGCCGCGCTTGATCGAGCGCGCGAAGCCTCCCGACGCGCGGGACTCGCCCGCTGATTCGTCCGATGAGAAGGGTGTTCCCGGGCTGAATCTGCTGCGCATCGACCGCGTCAACACCAGCCCGGACATGAACCCCGGATTCGCCAGCCGCATCGCGATGGCGGTGGTGCTGGGCCTGGTGGTACTCGCCATTGCCGCCGTGAACTTCGTGAACCTGCTGACGGCGAACTCGCGCGCGCGCGCGCTGGAAGTCGGCGTGCGCAAACTCGCCGGTGCGGGACGCGCCACGCTGGCGCTGCAGTTCCTGGGCGAGGCCTGCGCCCATGTGGCAATCGCCGTGCTGGTTGCCGTTGCCCTGACCGAACTGCTGCTGCCGCAGGTCAATGCCTTTCTGCAGGCCGATGCGCAGTTTGCCTACTGGAAGGAGCCGGCATTGCTCGGCTGGGTGCTGCTGGTCGCGGTTGCGCTCGGGCTGATCGCGGGATTCTGGCCGGCGCTGGTGCTGTCGGCGCTGCGGCCCGTCGGCGCGATGCGCGGCGCGCGGCTGGCGCGCGGTCGGGGCGGCCTGCTCAGGCAGGCGCTGGTGGCACTGCAGTTCGCATTGCTCACCGGGCTGATCGTGGCCGCGGGCGTAGTGTACCTGCAGCGCCACTATGCGACGCAGGCGGCGCTGCGCTTCGATACCGACCAGATGCTCATTCTCGAAACCAGCTGTACACCGGCGCGGCTGGCCGAGTTGCGCAAGCTGGCCGGTGTGCGCGGCGCCGCCTGTGCGGATGTCCAGCTGATCGGCGATGGCTGGGGCTCATCCGACGGCAAGACCCGCGACGGCCGGCACATCACGATCAGCGTGGCGTGGATCGATGACCAGGTGCTCGCGCTGTACGGCGTCAGGCCACTGGCCGGCCGGACATTGTCAGCCGCCGACTTCGACCTGGACTCGGGTCGTGGCTCCACGCGCTATCTCATCAACGAAACGGCCATGCGTCTCCTCGGCTTCGATTCCCCGGCCGCCGCGCTGGGACCTTATCGGGTGATGAAAGAACTCGAGGAGATCGTCGGCGTGCTGCCGGACTTCTCGATGGGGCCGGTGGACCAGCCCATCCAGCCGACGGTGTTCTATGCCGATCCGCGGAATTTCTCCCGGATCTACATCAAGCTGAAGGGCGCGGACATACCTGCCACGCTCGCGGCCATCGACAAGGTCTGGAGCGCCACCGGCGGCACCGGCTGGCTCAACCGCTATTTCTACGAAGAGCGGGTGCAACGCATGTATGAGTCGATGCTGCGCGATGCGCGTGCCTTCGGAATCATCGCGCTGGTGGCGATCGTGCTCGCCTGCCTGGGACTGCTGGGCCTCGCGGTCGCGGTGGCAGGGCAGCGTACGAAGGAGATCGGGATCCGCAAGGCCCTCGGTGCGACCACCGGCGATGTACTGCGGCTCCTGCTGTGGCAGTTCAGCAAGCCGGTGGTGTGGGCGAACCTCGTCGCCTGGCCGGTCACCGGCTGGGCGATGCAGCACTGGCTCAATGGCTTTGCGTATCACGTCGACCTGCCGCTGTGGCTGTTTCCCGCAACGACGCTGGCGACGGTGCTGATCGCGCTCGCCACAGTCGGTACGCACGCGCTGCGGGTCGCACGCGCCAGGCCGGTGATGGCGCTGCGCTACGAGTAGGATTTCTTCCATTTCTGAAACTCTCCCAGCCGCAGTCGGTAACGCGCAACACTTCCCTCGTGCAGGTGGTGCAGGTCGTTGAAGGCCATTGCCACAAACTGGTCGAGATCCTCACGTGGCACGAGAGGCGTGGCGAGTTCGCGGATCAGCCGTGCATCAATAGATGCCTCGTCGCGCACGATTCTGCCAACAACATCGATGAGCGCCTGTCGATACCGCATCCGCAATGGATCAGGCTCAACCAGCGAGTCCTTGATTGCAACGTAGCGCTGACAAGAGCGTTCGTAGGCCCAGACGAACACGTCCTGCAGCAAGTCGACGCGGTTCAGTTCGTATACGCCCAACGTACCGTCGACGTAGGCCTTTTCTGGCACATCAATGAAGGATAGTGGCGAAAGATAGTGTTTGATCAGCGGGATGTTTGCGCCGAGTCGCGATACGCGTTTGTTCACGTCGAGAAAGGGCTGCAGGTAGGGGATCTGCACCATGACAAAGAATGCCTGCTCGAATGGATCACGCACGGCGTTTGCTTTGTCGAGAATGAGTCGGAAGCAATGTTCGATCTGCTGGGGAGCTGCCAACGGGAGGTAGACACTGCCGCCGATCTCAACCGTCGTCATGCGCAGGCGGCCCGATGCATCCGCATCTGCCAGCAGGTTTTCCGACAACAGGGCATGCAGGTTGAGGAAAGTGAATGCGTCAAAGCCGACTTCATCAGCGTTGCTGACAAGCAGTTCGATAGCCGCCTTGTGGTTCAGGATCATCTGCGTTTCGCGTTGCTCCTTGCCATCCGCCGTGTGCCCGAATTCGATCAGGTTCTGGGTGTCGAGGCGACTGTAGGTGTTGCCCTCCAGCCGGCTCGATGACCAGGATAGATCGATCAACAGGCGATTCAGGATATCGCGCGCATAAGTGCCTGCGTCGCGCTCCCTTGCGGGCAACCGGCCCAATGCGTGCAAGTGGTCGCGCACCGAATCGCTCAGGTAGGCCGAGATGTTGGGTTGATAGCTTTCGAGAAAATCACGGTTGTAGCCAGTCGGCCTGCGATCGGTAATCGGGCGGCGTACGAGGTTCCTGATTTCCGCCCCCTGCGGTGATGTCGGAACATAAGTCTCGCCACGCGCGACGAGCTGGGCCGGGGCGAGAGCGACATGCGCGTCGCCCGTGATCGGGGCAAGCTGATAGTGGCTGGCGCGCCCGTTGCCCTCGCGAATGACACGCTTGGTCTTGATGAGTTCTTGCAGACGCCGTTGCAGCGTCCGGCGGTCGAAGGACAGGCCTTCGGCCTTGCAGGCCGCTTCGAGTTCGGTGATGGCAAGCCCCGCGCTGTGGGGCGCGAGCAGGGCTGCTATCTGCTCAAATTGTCCTTGATCAAGCTGTTTTGGCATTTTTTGTGTCGCGATTTAGTCTTTTACGACACTTTAGGCGGCTAAATGTTCTAAAATCAAGACATTTGTCACGATAGTTTCTTTCGCGACACTTCGCCCTCATTTCTGCCAGAACGCACTTCCTTGCGTAAGCCCGTTCAGCGCGCCGCCGCGTAGCGGGCGTAGTCCCGCCCCTGGTTTCGTCGATCCGCCGGGCTACGCGCGCCATCGGCCCGAGACCACGCTGCTGTATCAACTCGTCGAGCAGCACTACCCCGCATTCCGCGAGATGCGTGCCATGGCAGGCCGACCAGTATTGGGGCAGGCATGGCACTCATGGTGGATTCCTAATTGGCACCCGCGCAAATGTTTCGTTCCGCAATTTCCGCAGCCAGCCCGTCCTGCCATAGAAGAATCTTGTGGATTTCGGGCTTAAATTGTGACTTCTTGCGCATCCCTTTCGCCAAGGTAGCTCAGTGGTAGAGCAGAGGACTCATAAGCCTTTGGTTGCGAGTTCAATCCTCGCCCTTGGCACCAGCCTTCGCCCAGCCTGCGGCGGGCAGGCCAACAAGCCGCGGTTAATCCCCGCGGCTTGTTCTTTTTTATCGGCTCTGTCCGCCTGCCGGGCGGCAAACTGGAGCTTGTCCTCCGAAGGCTGGGCGAAGGAAGATGTGTTTCGTGGGCACCCCGAATTCTTCCTACGATCTCGTCATTCTTGCCGCCGGCATGGGCAGCCGGTTTCGCGGCATCAAGCAGGTACAGCCGGTCGGCCCGCACGGGGAACTGATCATCGAGTACTCGGCCTTCGACGCGCTGCGTGCCGGGTTCGGCCGCCTCGTGCTGGTGATCAGCAAGGATATCGAAGCCGATTTCCGGGAGACGATTGGGCGGCGTTTGGAAAGTCGGATGGACGTGCGATATGTGTTTCAGGAGATGGATGCCAACCTGCACGGAGTGCCGGTTCCGCACGGCCGCACCAAACCCTGGGGTACGGCGCATGCGACGTTGTGCGCGCGGCCCGAGGTGCGCGACCCGTTCGCGGTGATCAACGCCGACGATTTCTACGGCGCGGCGGCATATCGTACGCTGGCCAATCATTTGCCCAGAAGTACGGGCAGAAGGAGCCGGATGAGGACCGTAATTTATGGCGAATTTAATGAGATAGCTGAATCTCAGGGGGCGCCTGTCGACGGGTACGCCGTAGTCGAATCAAAAAGCTGCAAGGTCCCGGGCCGTGCGCCTGTACCGCGATGGGTGTTTACAGACAACATGGCGGCCTCCGGCCTCCGTGATCCAATGCACGGACTATTCACTTCGAATGATGGCGTGTGGGTCCTCATAGGTGAGCAGGTGATCGGTAGCGTCTTTTCTAGGATGCTAGCAATACGGTTGATGGAAAGTGGCGAGTTTTCCTTGCAATGCAGTTGGGAGCCAATAGCTCCACAAAATATTAAGAAAGGGTTTCAGAAATGACAATTTTGATGGAGCCTGCCTGCCGATACGCGATGGGGTGGGCAGGGAAGGGCTGGGCCCGCTGCCCCAGGGAGGGGAATTCAGACAGACGGCGTGCTTCAGACCGTGATCACCAAGGGATTCGGGAGCTGGCAGGCGCGATCTGATGCTCGGGGTTGATCGAACCGGCCCGCTGGATTCAGGCTGCGGCTGGATATGAGGCCCGTTCCGCGAACCAGACTCCGCGCTTGCCCGCCCGGCCGGCAGATTGAGGGGGTTTGAAATTCCTATCCGCCTATCCGTGGGTAGGAATGCTTAACGCGATGGCCCGGCATGCATTCGTTTGCAGCGTTGATGATCGGGAGGTGAAAAAATGTCGCGATCAACGTCGAGCGAAAACGGGTCTGGGTCCCTGGGCCTGTGACGCAGGAAGCAATCTTCAAGGTTCAGCACGCCACAGGGTGCGCCGCGAGGTGAGTTTCTCAAAGTCCCTTGTTTTTCGTGCAGACGTTAACGCGGCATGTGACGAAAGCGCCGCGACCATCTTCCTCGCTCGTGGATTTGTTCTGAATATCCTCATAGCCTCTAACATCCACTCCACCCAGTGCTTTGGAAAAGGCGGTCAATACGCCCTGGCCTTGCCCGGTCTTGCAGGAGTCAATCGTCACGAAACTGACTCCGGGGACGAAAAAACCTGCAATCTGAGAGACAATTGGCGCCCATTCATGCGCGTTTTTTTCCAGGAACAAGGTCTTCCCCATCCGGAACTGTCCCACGTTTCCGTGGCACGACATTCTCAAAAAGGCAACCCGTGAGCGGTTGACCGTACACGTCCGCGCAATGGTTTTTGCGATATCCTCCCAAGAGTCAGCCCACTCGCTCCCGCCCGGCTCGAAATCGTCCATCTCGGATTTCGCCGTGCTCATGGCAATATCCAGAAAATTCTTCTTGGTGGAAACGAAATTGAATGAGTCCCACCGTTGCCGCTTTGGTCCTGCTGTAAACGAGTATCCCATGGACTTGGCTCCCCATTAGTTACTTGAGTATTTCCAGATCAACATCCTGATCTTGCGTCTGCCCGAAAATACTATACCCAAAGAGTTTGCCACTGCAGGCGGTAAATATCCGGGTTGCGGGCGTGTCTATAGGCATTGAGACATCAACTCTCAAGTGGTTGGAGGTATGTTGAGGGAGTCTGCCTGCCGAAGACAGATGCGGCGGGGAGGGAAGGGCGCAAGCTTCCACGTTAAGGCAACAGTTCTAAACTAGAGTTTCTGGCGCATGCCAGAAAGCTCTCGTCATGATCTGTCTACGTTGCGGGTCCGTCGTTCATTGCGCCACGATCGACCGGAACAGTTGCTGCGTCTGCGGTGAGGGCTCCGATTGCAGGCTTTGACGCAGGGTCTCGCGGCATCGCTCGTAGGTATCGACGGCCTCGGTACGCTGGCCGTGCCGCAGGTGCAGATCCATCAGCTGGCGATAAAGGCTCTCGGAAAGCGGATCGAGGTCGATGCCGCGGTGATAGAGCCGTGCCGCCGCAGCGGGACCGACGAGTTGCTCCTGGGTCCGTGCGGCGTCGGCGATGAACCGCAGCAGGCGCGCATGCAACTGCTGGCGCGGCGCGGCGGCCCAGGCGTAATCGTGGTCCTGTTGCAGCAGCTGGCCGCGATACAGGGACATGACGCGCTCGATGGCCGGCAGCAGCGCAGCGGTGGGTTCGGTCTTCAGCAGTTCCTGGAATTCACCCAGGGCCTGCTCCAGGGCCCAGGTGTCGATCCAGAAGCGGTGCGCATGCAGACTGAGCATTCCCGCCTGCAGGATGATCGCGCCGTCGTCGCCAAGCAGCTTGCGCAGGCGGTGCAGCGTCGTGGTCAGCGAGCGCTGCGCATAGTCGCTGTCGATGCGCGGCCAGAGTGCATCGGCAATGCGCTCCAGCGGAATCCTGCGGCCGCCGAAGGCAACCAGGGCCTTGAGCAGTTCCAGCGCCCGGCTCTGCGCACGCGCTCCATTGGCTGCCGCGTCGTGCGCCGGCATATCCAGTTCGAAGGGTCCGAGCACCCGCACACGCCAGCTCCAGGGCCAGCTCTCCAGCCGGTACGGTGGGGTTGCGGGCAGCAGGTTGCGGCCGCGTATCAGGCTCGCGATGTAGGCCGGTTCGATCTTCCGCTCCAGCGCGAACACGCACAGCTGCGCGAGCTGCTCGGGCAACCAGAACAAGGCATGACTGAAGCCGCTCTCGCGTCCCAGCGCCAGCGCCTCACGCAGCTTTGCCTCGGCCATCGCCTCCTGGTTGCGGGCGCGCGCCAGCTGTGCCACTGCCAGCAGCGACATGAAATCGAACAGGCGGCTGCGGATCGGCGCAATACGCAGCACCTTGTCGATCTGTGCGCTGGCGGCATCGAGCTCGCCGATCGCGACCAGCGACTGCACCAGCGCCAGCCCGGTGAGCGCCTGGAAGAACGGCGCCCCCAGCTGCTCCGCGATGATTCCGGATTCACGCGCGTGTTCGTGCGCCCGCCAGGTGTCGCCACGCAGCAACGCGTCCCAGCCGAGGAAATAGTGGTGCATGCAGGCGCCGAACCGCCGCTGTCGGGTGCCGCCCGCCTTTACGCGCGCCAGCAGTTCGGCAGAAGTCTCGCGATCGCCCGCCGCAAGGGATGCGCCGGCGCCGTACAGCAACAGCGTGCTCTGCCACAGGCTGACGCTGGCGTTTTCCGCCAGATCGAGCCCGTCGTACACGGCTTCGAGACAGGCCTCCTGGCGGCCCTGCAACATGTGGAACATGGATTCCAGCTGCCGCAAGGTCACCAGTGCGACGGGCGGAACGGAGCGATCCTCGGCCAGGTTGCGCAGGGTATCGAGCAATGCAGAGGCCTTGCCGAAGCGGCCGGTCCAGATGAACACGGTGACGAGGTACAAGCCGGCAGTCATGCGCAGACTGGCGTCGCCCGGTCCCTTCATCAGCGCCAGCGTGCGCTCTCCCCAGGCGTACAGCTGCGGATGCTGCGGCTGGCGCAGCACCATGGCGATGAACAGACCCTGCGTGACGCGCGCCTCGATTGCCGCCGAAGGCCAGGCCTGCGATCCGATCAGCGCTTCGGCTTCGGCTATCCAGTGGTCCAGCGGGTGCAGGTCGTCCGGATCGTGCACGAGGGTATCGAAGAGACCGGCCAGCGACAGGAACCTGCCAGTGCATCCGGCATTTTCGCCTGCTGCACAGAAGCCCCGATAGGCCTGCTCGAATTGCAGGGCAGCCTCGTTCGGGGCACCTGCGAACCGCGCCGATGCCGACCAGTACATCAGCCATGGATCCGACCCGCGGATGGCTGCTGGCAGCGTCTGGATCCAGCGCACCAGCGTACCGCCGCGACCTTGCGCAAGCAGGTCACCGGCATGCTGAACCGCCAGCGCGTGCAGCGCCGGCCAGTCCTGGATCTCGATGAGCAGTTGCGCCGCTGCGTCGGCCTGCCCCTGTTCGACCAGCAGCGTGGCGGCGCGGCGACGCACGGCCAGCAGCTCCGCGGCGCTGTAGACCTCGTGTGCCTTGCGCTGCAGGAACTCCCGCGCCAGCGGGTGCAACTGGTACAGCACCTCATTCCCGGCCGGCGTGCCGATCAGCAGGCAGGCATAGGGTTGCAGGGCGTCGAGCAGCGCGACGGCGTTGAGTTCCGGGCACAGTCGCTGCGCCAGCACCGGGCTGATCTGCGGCAGCAGGGCGATACGCAGCAGCAGGTCGCGAGTCGCGGCATCCAGCCGCTGGAAGATGACTTCACCGAAGTATTCGAATGCCAGTGTCGGTGAGGGTGACAGCACCCGCGACTCGCTGGCGCAGCGCTCGTCCGAGAGCAGCATCGCGAGCGCCACGGCCCAGCCCTGGGTTCTGCGGTACAGGCTTGCCAGCGTTGCGTCGTCGAGTCGCAGGCCGCGCAGGGCAACCACACCGTCCTGCTCCTCGCGCGTCAGCTTGAGTTCTTCCCAGCCGATCACCATCAGCTGATCGTTCGCCCGCAAGCGCGCGAGTGACGCGGGAGGATCCCCCCGTCCGACCACGAATACATTTCCGCCGGGTGGAATCTCGTTCAAACCACTCAGCAACAGATTCAGCAGTCCACTGGCCTCGGCACTATCCATGAAGTCGTCGAGCACCAGTGCGAAGGGCGTGTGCAGATGGCTGAACAGTTCGCGGAAGAAACGTCGCGAAAAACCTCCCAGGTCGGGCAGGTACTCGGGCGCCAGCAGTGGCAGCGGACGACCCTGCGTGGCCCGTTGCTGCACGGCCTGGCTGACGAAATAGAAGAAGGAGGCCGGGTCGGCGTCGCTGGCATCGACCTGGTACCAGATCGTATCCACCGAGCGGTGCGCCAGGTAGTCGGCAACCAGCGTGGTCTTGCCTGCGCCGGGCGGGCCGGTAACCCAGACCACCGGGCGGGCCGTGGCGTTGTCCAGCACGGCAAACAGCCGCTGCCTGGCGAGCGCATTGCACGGCAGAGGTCTGGCCGTCTTGGCATAACGAACCGGGGTTTCGATGTTCTCCATGTGTCGCTAGTATTCCCGCCCGCGCGCCGCCGTGGGCTCAAGTTGAACATACAGATTGCTTACAGAGGGGATTGTCCCGGACCGCGCCGCTGCAGCAGCGCACGCAGCCGGCCGTAGTCGACCTTTGAGTTGTGTCTCCGGTCCATCGGGATTCCCGGCACGACCACGACCCGCAGGTCGCCGGCCCATCGCCGCGACCAGTCCTGCGCAAAATGCGCAGCGACGGTCTTGTCCGGCTCGACGGCCAGCACCGCGCTCCCACCGACATTGACCAGGGCCGCGTTGCGGACGCCGCGCATGCAGCGCGCCGCAGTCTCCACCGCGAACGGAAACAGGCTGCCGCAGCGCGCCTCGTGCCGGCCGAGCAGCCACAGGCGTCCGTGTTCGTCGAGGCGGCCGGCATCGCCGGTGCGGTGCCAGATCGTTCCGCCGATCATGCGTTTGCTGGCGCTGTCATCCGCCGGGTTGAGGTAGCCCTTGACGACATGGCTGCCGCTGACCCAGATCTCGTCGTCCTCGATACGCAGGCCGAGCCCATCCACCGGCCTGCCTGCCAGCAGACCGGCGCCATGGCGCATCGCCGCAAGGTCCGCGGCCGAGATGTCCTGCAATGACACGTGGGCGATGGGTTCCGCCTCGCTGGATCCATATACGGCGGTGATCCTGGCCTGTGGAGCGAGGCGCGACAGTCTTTCCAGCAGGTCTGGAAACACCGGACCCCCGCCCGTGAATATCTGTGTGATGCCGGTGAGCATGGCTCCGGATTCCGCGAGGCGTTCGCACATTGCGGGTGGCAGGACCAGTCGATTCACCCGATGCCGCTCGATCTGGCGAAGCAGGGGCCGCGGGTCGCAGGCAGCCGGGTAGCGCAGGTCGCCATCCGGAATGACGCTGGTGACGCCCAGCGCGAGATTGCAGAGGATGAACATGGGCAGGGAGATGAGCGCAACGTCATCTTCTGCCGATTGCAGCAGGGCACCGACCTGCCGGTGCTGTTCCAGCAGGAAGCCGTGGCTGCGCACGATGGCCTTGGGGCGACCGGTGGATCCGCTGGTGAACGTGATCAATGCGGGCGCGTCCGCGGGAAGTTCGACGGCCTTCGGCGCCGGGCCCGACAGGATGGCATGAGGCGACGTGACGATTCGCGTGCCGCGGAACGCCGGCAGAAACTGCCGGACGACATGACGGCGCCAGTCGCCGACCAGCGCGCGGATGGCTATCGACCCGGCGGCGGTTCGCAATCCGTCCAGCCCCGCGCGCTCCGGCACCACGACGACCGCGCCGAGACGAAACAGCGCGAGCAGGGCGATGTACAGCGGAATGCCTACGTCGAGAACGGGCAGGGCGGCATCGCCCTGGCGCAGCCCGCCGGCCGACAGGCGCGCTGCCAGCGCTGCACTGCGCTGCTGCAGTTCTGCATAGCAGATGCCTCTGCCGCCGGCGAACAGCGCGATCTTCCCGGGATGCCGGATCACCTGCTCGTCTAGCAGCGCCACCAGGTTCACAACCGCCTTCCGTACAGCGCGTAACGCCGGAATGGCAGGGCGTACTTCGCGCTGTTGTGCATCGAGACATTGTCATCGTGCATGAGGGCGTGGATGACGCTGCCGTAGCCGGCCGCGGGTCCCGCCTGCAGCCGCTCCAGCAGGCAGGCTCCGAGCCCGGGCCGCAGGCTGGCGTAGGTCTTGACGATGGCTGCGTTGCCGTCGGGAATCGCGAACAGACAGGCCTGCAGGCAATCGTCCTCGGCCAGCAGTACCAGACGCGGATCGATCTGGCCGAGCAGCGGACGATAGAGATCCATGAACGCTGCGTCGCTGATCGGCGTGTACAGGAAATTCCGGGCGAACGCGATGGACGAGAGTCGGTAGATCGCCAGCAGGTCCCGGTCGGAATGGTGCGGATCGAAGTTGCGGATGCGGATGCCGGCTTGCGCCGCGCGCCTTTCGTAGTTCGCGATGTTGCGGCGGCGCGGGTCGCTGGCGCGCGCCGAGGAGTAGCGGCCGATGACATCGAAGCCGGCGAACGCCTCGGGCAGGAACGCGGGATTGACAGGTTCCATCCGGAACGGCGCGCTGCCGTCACTTTCGATCACCAGTCGATAGGAATGCCAGGTGTTTCCATCCATGGGTCCGATGACGTATTCAAACCCCAGCCGGGTCAATTCATCGACTGCCTGGTCGAGCAGCACCCGCCCCGCGGACAGGTCGTCGCAGCGCAAGCTGCCGATGCAGGCCGTGGCAAGGCCCGCGTAGCTGGGGCAGCCTTCCAGCCACAGCGTGCAGGATGCACGCCCGTTGCCGAGACGGATCGATTCGCGGCGGCTCACCGCACGACCTCGACGACGAAGCGCGAGTAGAAGAATGCCCTGGCCTGCGCGTGCAGGCGGGCGGAGGTGCCGGGGGCGATGGGTTCGATGCGTCCGCGCAATGAAGCGGGAGCTTCCCGCGGCACGAGCATGTTCCAGTAGGCAAGGCGGGCACCCGGACGGGTGCAGGCAAGCAGGCGGCCATAGGTGTACTCGTGATCCGCCGCAGACATGTATTCGAATACATTGCTGAGGTTGCAGGCGTCGACGCGGTCCCCGCCTCCGGCAAAGTCCTCCAGCGACTGGCAGCGCAATTCCAGCCGGTCCAGGTTCGCGCGGATCGTGTCGAAGTGCTGCGGACGCAGCGCGAGCGGCAGGACCTCGCCGTGTCGTCCCGTCAGTATCCAGTGCAGGTAGGGGTTTTCGGCGGGATCCAGATCCTGCAGCGCATGGGCGATGCGTGCTTCGACATGACCGGCAAGGTCGCCGTCCATATAGCGGAAGAAGGCGGGATCGCGTCCCAATCGCTGCATCATCGATCTGGAAAAGAACATCCTGATCAACCAGCGCCATCGCCGGGTATTCCATCGCTGCGCATAGAAGCGCCAGCGCGACTCGGCCGTGCCGGCACGCAGCAGCGCCTGCACTGTCGCGCTGCCATGGATGCACGGCAGCAGCCAGCGCCGGAACAGGCGCAGATAGGCCTCGAACCTCCCGACACCACCAATTCCCCAGCGCTCCACATCTGCCCAGCGCTGCTCCCAGAATCCGGCGGCGGCGGCTGTCAGATCGGGTCTGCAGCGCTCGAACAGGGATCGTCTGCGCGCACTCGGGCGCGAACCGACGAGTTCCAGCAACTGCGCGTGTTCCAGGTGCCGGTACGCCGCAATGCGCAGGGCGAGGCAGTGCAGTTGCTCCTCCGAACGATCCAGCGCCACGACGCGGGACGGATTGCGGGTAAGCAGCGCAAGGCTGTTGTCCCCGGCCGAGGCGATCGACAGGCAGACGTCGCCGGGCTGCACGTCGAGTGCTTCGAGCAGCACATCGGCATCTTCCCAGCACTGGGCATAGCGCAGCGGCCCGGGCGCGGGTCGCGGTTCACCGTCATGGTGTTTCATGACTCACCTTCACGATCGTTCCCGAGTGGCCATCCAGTTCGACGATGTCGCCGGTCTTCAGCCAGTCCATCAATCCTGCAACAGCGACCACCGCCGGAATATTCATCTCCCGCGCAACGATGGCCGAGTGGGACAGCAGGCTGCCGCGTTCCACGGCTATGCCGGCGGCGTTGCTGAACAGCGCGATCCAGCCGGGATCCGTGTGCCTGGCGACCAGGATCTCTCCCGTGTGCAGACTCTGGCTGCGCGGATCGTCGATGACGCGCACCGGTGCGCGGATGATTCCCGGACAGCAGCCCAGTCCCTGGCGTCGGTCGCGACTGGTGGGCTGGTGCGTCGCGACCGGCTGGCGACGCGATGTGCAGGCTGCGCCATAGGTCCAGAAGCGCGCCGGCGGTGGCTCGTGTGGGGTGACGCCGCGCCTGAGAGCGACCAGACCCTGAGGGTCGCCGCAGGTGGCGGTGCCCTCGATGAGTCCCAGCACTTCACCCACCTCGAGATGGAAGATGTCGCGCGGCTGCGCCACTACGCCGGTCTCTGCCAGCCGGCGGCCGATCTCGAGGAAGATCCGCCTGACACGGCCGAATACCCGCGTGCGTTCGAAGCGCAGGTTTTCCCGGTCACGCACGCGTGCCCGCGCCCAGCCGACGACGCGGCGCGCGATGGCCAGGCGCAATGGGTGACCGGCCAGCGCCTGCTCGAGGCTGTCGCTGCGGACCTGCAGTGGCGCAGTTACGCGCCCGGCGCAATGACCGATGGCCTGCAGCAATGGTGCCGGATCGTCATGCAGCGTCAGGCTTTCGAGCTTCAGCTCCTGCGCGCAGCGGTCGCCATAATCCCGCAGGTAGTCGGCGATGGCCTGCTGCAGAACCGGGTGACCCTCCGCAGCGCGGGCGTCACCCGCGCACAGTGCGGCGACCAGCGGCTGATCGTCGCGCACGGCTTCGGCCATCTGGCGAATGCGCCGCGCGGGCTCGGCCGAAATGATTCCTCCCTGCCCGATCATCAACTCGTTGTGCAGGTCATCGCTGCTGCACCAGCGGCGCAGCAGCAGCCGCGATGTGCCGAAGGCGATCATGCAGAGGAAATCGTTGGTCAGCGGAGCATCCCAGCGATCCAGCAGCAAGGCTTCCAGTTCGCGATAGCGCCTGGCCAAAGTGGTCAGGTCGCCGCTCGGTGGGCAGCGTTCCAGTGCACCATCCAGTCGTTGCTGGAACGCCGCGATATCACGCGGCAGCCTGATGGCATGGACGACCAGGCATGCAAGGCTCCACCCCAGACGCCCCCATGCGGCAATGCCGCCTCGCCTGGGGGCGATCTGGTCCAGCGTGTCGTCGGGCAAAGGCGAAGACACGCCCATCATCTGCTCCATGAAGCGACGATTGATGCCGAAGCCCGGCAGCAGGGCCAGCACCCGATACCAGTTGAGGAGGTTGTAGTACACATGCCCGTCGACGTAACCGAGCATGTTGTCGAACACCCTGCCATTGGCGGTGACAGTCGCGGCCGGCACACCCAGCAGGCGGCAGAATGTCCGGTAGATCTGGGAGTAGACATGCCGCGCAAACGAGAAGGTCAGGGGCGAGGTGACGCCGCTGTAGCTCTCGACGATGTTCGAGTTGTCCCACAGCGTCGCCTCGCCCAGCGTCGTGATCGGGCGGGACTGGAGCAGATGCAGCTGCCCGCCGGCTATCGCCCATTCGATGTCCTGCGGCCTGCCGAAGCAGGCTTCCGCACGCAGGACCAGAGCCGCGACGGAGCGCTGCATCTGCGTGTCCAGAACCGCGTTGCCGCCCTGCACCGTAGCGGATACCGGTTTTCCGTCGCGGGTGAGGCGATACATGTCGCCATCGACCATTCCGTCGACGAGCTTGTCGGCAAGACCTGATGTCGCGATGACGGTGACCAGCCGGCCATCCACCGGATCGACACTGAAGGCCACGCCGGCGCATTGCGCCGGCACCATCTGCTGCACGATCACTGCGGGTACCGCCGGCTGCTGCTGCAGCCGATGCATGCGCCGGTAGGCCAGCACCGATTCGCCGTGCACCGAATCGCGCACGGCCTGGATGCGGTTCGCGACCTGGTCTGCCGGGACATTCAGGTAGCTCTGCAGTTGCCCCGCGAAGGAGTGGCCGGCCTGGTCTTCCTCCACCGCCGAGGAACGCACTGCGAACGGACCGGGTCCGAGGCCGGCCTGCTGCCAGTCTTCGCTTCCGACCACATGATCCGGCGTGACGACACGCCACGGCGGTATGGGGTAGTCCGCGCCGAGCTTCGCCAGCGCAAAGGCCTTGCCACCCATCTGCGCGATATCCGGGGTGTCGTCGGGGCCGAGGATCATTGCAGCACCATCGGCACGATCCCCAGCAGCAGGTAACTCGCGAACACCCACAGCCCCGCGAGATTCTCGATCCGCCTGGCGAGTCGCGGCGTCGGTAGCAGTGCGGCCTGCAACGCCGTGCGCAGCATGGCCAGCGCCAGCAGCCCGAGCAGGATGCCGGCCGGCAGGATGAAGTCGATGTATGCCGCGACAACGAGGATCAGCACATAGGCACTGCCGACGGCGCCCAGCCACAGGGTCAATGCCCTTGCCATTCCCCAGGCGGACGAATAGCTGTCGACGCCGGGACGTTCCATTTCCGGAGCCCAGATCTTGCGGCCGACCTCGATGACCATGCCATTGAAGAAACTCAGCGCGAGAAACCACAGCAGGCCCGATGGCGTGCTCCCCGTCGGCCACCATTCGCAGGCCGTGGCAAGCAGATCCATGCAGGGCATGATCAGCATGTGGCTGGCCATGTATGCCAGGGGTCGCTGGCGCAGCCACTGTGGCACGAAGAATTCCCGGCTCATCAGCAGCAGATACACCCAGGTCAACGCCAGCAGGATCAGGAGGCTTGCGTCATACAGAAGGATGATTGCGGCCTGCACAGCGGCGCAGGTAGCCCCGAGCCGGCCCAGCAGACCCAGGCTGACCAGGCCCCTGGGCACCGGGCGTTCGGGTCGATGGCGGGCATCGCAGTCGGCGTCCTTGAATTCGTCCGCGATACGCAGCAGCAGGAACAGGCAGAACAGCTCCGCGAACGCGACACCGAAGGTGGCGAGCCGCGGCAGATCGTGCTTGCCGGCAAGCAGCGCGGACAGGCACACCGCCGACGATGCAAAGGCCCCGATCAGCAGCCCGTGCCTGAACACCGGAAAGCGTTCGGACTGGTAGATCCAGAGCCGCACCGGCAGCGGCAGGGTTTGGGCATCAGCCGGCATTGCGCAGCCTCCCGGGCAGCCAGTTCCATCGACCCGCCAGGCACATTGCCGCGGGAACCAGCAGACAGCGGACCAGCGTCGCGTCGATCAGCACCGTGACGGCGAGGCCGAAGCCGAGCATCTTCAGCAGCGCCAGATCGGTGCCGACGAAGGCACCGAAGACCACGACCATGATCAGGGCGGCGCTGGTGATGACCGGTCCCGTGCTGACAAGCCCCTCGGCCGTTGCAGCCGTGTTGTCGCCGCTTCTGAGGTAGTTCGCCTGTATGCGGCGCAGCAGGAAGACTTCGTAGTCCATGGACAGTCCGAAGCAGAGGCAGAAGCACAGCAGCGGCACGACGAGAGGGATGGCCGATTGCGGGTGGTCGAGCCCGACCCAGCTGGCGAGCCAGCCAAACTGGAACACGGCAACCACTGCACCGTAGCCCGCGGCCACTGCCAGCAGGTTGGTCAGTACCGCCTTGACCGGTAGCAGCCACGAGCGGAAGACGAGGAACAGCAGCAGCAGCGTCGCGGCGACGACGCAGATGAATACGCCGGTGAAGCTGTCGGCCATCAGGCGGTCATAGTCGTTGTAATAGACCGCTGGTCCGCCCGTCTGCAGCGTGAACGGCGCGCCGGGACCGGCAGTGGCCAGATCCCGCGCCAGCGCCTGCACACCCGCGAGATCGAGGCTGCTGTCGGGGATGACCTGCATCAGCAGGGCGCTGCGGTCATGACTGACCCAGAGCCTGTCCGCCGCCGGTTCCCGATGCGGCAGCGCAGTGGCGACCGAGGCAATGCGTGGGTCGGCCAGCAGCCGGCCGGCATATGCGGTGAGCTGCGGCAGGTGCGCATGATCCAGCGCCGGGCGGGCGTCGCCGGCGCGCAGCACCAGATGGATCGGCAGTGTCAGGTTGGCATTGCCCATGGCCGCGAGGATGTCCGCGCCGATCCGCGATTCCATGGAGACGGGAAATGCGGCGCGGTCGTTGTCGAAGCCACTGTGGGCGCGCAGGCCAGGCAGGGCGATCGCAACGAGGATGAGCGTGGATCCGGCGAGCATCCACAGGGGACGACGCGCGACGGCAGCGGCACGCCGCTGCCAGAACAGCCCGCTGCGACCAAGGGAAAACCGCGCCAGCATCGAGGGGCGGCCTTTGCGCGGAGCCAGCACTGCGAGCAGCGCTGGCAGCAGCGTCAGCGCCGCGAGCATGGCGACGAGGATGACCAGTGCGCCGCCGATGCCGATGCTGCGGGTTTCGAGCAGCGGGCTTGCCAGCAGCCCCAGCAGTCCGACCATTGCGATCAATCCGGAGCAGACGATGGTGCCGCCGCATTCGCCGAGCAGGCTCGCGACGAGATCGGCCGGGTTCCGCGCCGGCAGCAGTTCGCGGTAGCGGCTGACCATCAGCAGGGAGTAGTCGATGCCCAGCGCCAGGCCAAGCATGGTGACCACGTTCTGCAGCAGGTTCGATATCGGCATGAAGCAGGCCATGCACCATGCAAGCCCGAGGGCAATCGTCGTCGCCGCGACCCCCATTGCCACCGGCAGACCCGCAGCAGCCAGGGTGCCGAAACCCAGCAGCAGCACCAGCAGTGTCAGCGGCAGGGCGCGGCGTTCGGCGCGGTCGCCGTCGTGACGATTGATGGCGTTGACGTCGAAGGTCATGGCGGCTTGTCCGGTCACTGCCAGCTGCGCTGCCGGATCCGCTGCCAGAACACCGGCCTTCACCTTTGTCAGCGCGGCGCGGATCGACGGCACCGCTTGTTCCTGGCCGTCGCGGGTTTTTGCGCGGGTGGCAACCAGCAGCAGGCTGCGATGGCCGTCGGCGGAGCGCAGCCGTACATCGCCAGTCGTTGCAGGATCCGCCACCTGCAGTACATCCGGCAGATCGCGCAGCCGCTGCACAGCCTCGTCGATCCAGGCGCGATAGACCGGGTCTTCGATCCGGTAGCGCGGGCTGAACAGCGCGACCACCAGCGGTTCGACCAGGGGATTGTCGAACTCGGTGTGCAGGGTTTCGGTCATCCTTTGTGAAGGACTGCCCGCCAGCGCGCCCGAACCACCGCGAACCACCGCGGGCAGCTGCAGCGCCAGGCCGGCGCAGACCAGCACTGCCAGCAGCCACAGGACGATCACCTGCAGGCGATGCCGGGCGACCCAGCTGCCCAGGCGTTCGAATGCGGCTTTCATGATTGCGCCTGCCGCATCGGCCGGATTGCCAATGCGCCCATTGCAATCAGCGCAAGCAGCGCGAGTCCGATGGGCAGCGCAATCGTTCCCGGCAGCGCCATGTCCTGGTCGAGGCTGCGCAGCAGCAGCGCGGCGACGAGCGGGATCAGGATATTGTCGGCGCCATTGCGGGCGACGGCCTCGACCACCGTCGTCGCGCCCGCGAGGAGCACGGATACGGCCAGCGCCGGCATTGCATTCCAGCCGGCGATCGACAGTGCAAGCAGGCTTACCGCAAGGGCGATTGCGAAGAAGGCACTGCTGCCTGCGAGGCTCTTGGGGCCCAGGCGGATCGCACCGGGCCGGCTGCCGAAGCGCTGCCCGACCAGGGCCGCGGCCGCATCGGCCCAGGTGAGAATGGCCATCGGCAGGCAGAACATCAGCGCGCTGCCATCCGCCATCAGGAAGGTGAGCGCCGTTCCCAGGACGAAGTGGGTTTCACCACGGCCCGTGCGAGCCACCCCGAACAGCACCGCGCCGTAGTCGCGCCTGAGCAGCGTCCGTCGCCGCACGAATTCGAACCAGACGCAGGCCAGACCGGCCAGCAGTACTACCGGCGCCGGATCGGCGCATAGCCAGGGCAGGAACAGGGTCATCGCGCCCATGGCGACATGCAGGAATTTGCGTGCATATTCGGGAGGCAGCAGGCCCGCGTTGCGGGCGACCGACAGGAACCGCATCGTGAACACCATGAGTGCGGCAACCAGTGGCAACAGCATCCAATGGGAGTTCAAGGTTGTTTCCCCGAGTCTGGGGAAGTTGCATTCCGGCCGCGTGCCAGGCGCAGATGGGCTGCAGAGAACTCATCGGCGCACAGCGCGCCAACGATGGACAGCTCTCCCGCCAGCGCGAGCCCGGCGCAGATTTCCGCCAGTGCCGGCGCGCGGCCCCGATCGACGACGCCCAGCAGTTCGAGACAGGCGCGCGGGCTGGGCAGGCCCGTGCCACCGCCGACCGTGCCGACGATGACGTTTGGCAGGGTCACCGCCGCGTAGAGATTGCCGCTGCTGTCGGCCTCGAAACGGGTGACACCGATGGCGGCCTCGGCGACGCAGGCCACATCCTGGCCGCAGGCGATGAACAGCGCGGCCAGGCCGTTGGCATAGTGACCCTGGACGCCGATGGTTCCCGAGAGCACGCCGCCTATCACCGCCGCCCGCCAGTAGTCCGTCATGCGCGCAACGTCGGTATGCAGGGTGCGGCGCACCAGCTCCGCGGGAATGGTGACTTCGGCACTGACGCGTCTGCCGCGCACGCCGAACAGCGAGCGGGCGCTGGCCTTCTTGTCGCCGGAGTGATTGGCCTCGACGAAGTGATGCAGAGGGCGAATCGGCGAGTTGTCGACGATGTAGCGGCAGATGGCATCGGTCGCAAATGTCACGATGTTCTGTCCGGAGGCGTCGCCCGTCGTGAACACGAAATCGAGGTAGACGTGGTTGCCTTCGATCACGGGATCGATGCGGATCAACCTGCCGTGGCGGGTCGTGCTCCTCGCGATACCGTCGATCGTGGTGCGCGCGTCGCATACCCAGGCGACGAAGCGGCAGGTTTGCCCGATATCGGAGAAGGCAAACATCGGCGAGCGCGTCACCCCCTCGTCGAGCACGCTGGCACGACACCCGCCAGCATCGGTGATCAGCTTTGCCCCTCGCGAATAGGAAGCCACCAGCGCTGCTTCGGTGGTGGCCAGCGGCAGGTAGTAGTCGCCCGCCGCATGGTCACCGGCGATGCGCAGCGGGCCAGCCAGGCCCAGCGGTACCTTGGCGGTACCAATGAAGTTCTCCACGCTGCGCTCGTAGTGCTCGCTGGACTCGATAGCCGCGGCATCGAACAGCGTGTCGCGAATCCTTTGCGGGGCGCCGAGCGCCTGCCACCGGCTTGCGGCATCCGCGGCGCCGCGGCCGGGGTCCGGACCATTGCGGGGCGCGGGGATCGTGGTGTCGGTGGGTGCCATGCCTGCCTCCATATCCTTGAGGTCTGTGGGCCAGCCCATTGCGCTGGTCCCTGCATGCAGGATTCCACGGCCGGACTAACAGCCGACCCAGGGATGGGTTACAGATGCCTTACAGACGCAGGGCAGTGGTTGGCGTTTCGCATCACTGAAAGACCAGCAGATTCTGCGGCTCCGAACCGACGAGTATCAGATCGCCTGCCGGGGACGGCCCGATTGCCAGCGGCACCGATCTGTCGTTCCAGAATCTGTCCAGCAATTCCAGGTAGACGAGTTCGCCGGATTCCGAGATGACTGCCAGCAAGTCTCTCCGGCCGGTAGCTCTGCCCCTGATCAACAGGGCGAGAACGGGGCGGGCCATGGGGCCCATCTTCAGCGGTATTGCGTCTACGGAGGTGATGTAGGTGATTCCCGGCAAGGGGATGCGCAACGCATGGCCCGCCGGGGTGAAGCTGACCTCGAGGGCTTCGCCCAGATTCCTGAGGTGTGCGCTGCAGACGCCCCACGGGACCGGCTGGTTCACCTTCGCCAGGTAGTCAAGGGCGCGAACAGCGCGCGTGATGCCGTCGGTCGGCAGTCCTGCATTGCGCTTGTGGAGCTGCGCGGAATTCACGATCACTCGCGGCAGCGCTTCACGTTCAGCGGCGTAGATCGGTCCGCTGGCATGCCTGGACGCCATGATGGCGACCACCACGAGCACCATTGGCGCACACCACTTCATGAGCCGGGCCAGCTTGCCCGGCACGAAGGGATCCAGAATGTACCTGGCAAGCCGTCCCAGCATGAGCCCCACGGCCCCAAGTAAAGGAGCTGCCAGGAGCGCAAGACCAATCCCGATGCCGAATGTCGAGCTCTGGCGCCCGACACGCGAACCCACAATCAGCATGGTGGCACTGTAACTAAGGCACCAGACCACCGGCACGAGCGCGCAGAAGTCCGGCAATCCGCCCCACAGTGACAGGAGCCTGCGTGACTTCGGCTGATGCCGCCCAACCATCGTGGAACCCGGTTCGACCATGCAGCGCCTTCCTCCATGTGCAGGTTCGATACTATGGCGCCCGCAGGACCGCTCAATACTTGATAACTCCGGTATCGAAAAAGGATACCTTGGTATTCACAGGAGGTACCGTGGCCGGGGATTCCGCAAAGATCGTGGCGAATGTGAAAGCCGCACTGAGAACACGGGGAGTGACCTACGCCGCACTGGCGAAGCGCATTGGTCTCAGCGAGGCTTCCGTCAAGAGGGTGCTGTCGCGCGGCACGCTGTCGCTGCGACGTCTGGAACAGATCTGCGAGGCGATCGGGACCAGTGTTCCCGAGGTGGTGCAGTTGCTGCGCGGATCATCCCCGGAGCGCGCGGAGACGCTGAGTCTCGAGCAGGAGAAGACGCTGGCTGCGGATCCGAAGCTGTTCGCCTGCTATCACCTGGTCGCGAACGGACGCAGCAGTCGCGAGATCGAGGCCGACATGCGGGCATCGCAGCGGGCCGTGCATCTCTGGCTTGCGCGGCTGAAGGCGTTGGGCCTGGTGGTGCAGTCATCGAAGGGCCGCGCGCAGGCGACGACCGCGGTGGCCGTGAACTGGCGTCCGGACGGCCCGATGCGCCGGATGTACGAGCGGGAGGTTCGGGCAGAGTTCCTGCAATCCCTCTTCGGCACGGAGCGGGAAGCCTTGCACTTCAGGTCCGCGGAACTTTCGGCAGCATCCTGCCGGGTGCTGCAACGGAAGCTGGATCGCCTCGCGGCGGAATTCCGCGATCTCGCCGATCTCGACAGCGCCTTGCCCAGCAGCGAGAAGCGCAACGTCGGCTGCCTGCTGGCCATGCGGCCGTGGGTGTTCTCCCGGTTCGCAAAGCCGCGCTGAACGCGCTCCGCCCCTTGGGCGGAGGCCTCCTCAATCCCCTTCGGCCAGATCCAGTGGCGCGGGTGCGCCATCCTTCCAGCCCAGCGCGCGTGCCTTTTCCTCGGCGCGCACGAAGCCCTCGTGCATCAGATTGCAGATGTGGCAGAACAGGTCGGCGGTGCGCTCGGCGTCGTAAGCAGCTCCATGCGCGCGGCTGCTGTCCCACTCGATGCCTGCCAGTTGCACTGCACGCGCCAATACCGTCTGGCCCAGTGCCGCGCCGGCCAGCGTCGCGGTGTCGAAGCATGAAAATGGATGAAAGGGATTGCGCTTGAGGCCGGTGCGTTCAACGGCGGCGTTGAGGAATCCCAGATCGAAAGCGGCGTTGTGTCCCACGAGAATCGCGCGGCGGCAACCGTGCGAACGGATGGCGGTGCGGATTTCCCGGAACAGGCGCTGCAGCGCGTCGGCCTCGTCGATGGCCGGGCGCAGCGGATGCCAGGGATCGATACCGTTCACTTCCAGCGAGACCGGATCGAGGCGGCTGCCCTCGAAGGGCTTCACATGAAAGGAGTGCGTCGCGCCACGGCGAATCCGGCCGGTGTTGTCCACCTCGATGATGACTGCTGCGATTTCAAGCAGGGCATCGGTGCGGGAGTGAAAGCCACCGGTCTCGACGTCGATGACGATGGGCAGGAAGCCGCGAAAGCGTCGGGACGCCAGATCAGGAGAGGTCATGGATACTCGCAGTGAATCAGGTGACGGGCGGCGCCAGGCGCCAGCCCAGGGTTTCGCCGGCGCGCAGGGGCACGATGGTTTCGCCGGCAAAGGGATAGGCAGCGGGAACAGTCCACTCACTGCGTTGCAGCGTGATGGTGCCGGCGTTCAGGGGCAGGCCGTAGAAGCGCGGGCCGAATTCGCTGGCAAAGCCTTCCAGCCGCTGCAGCGCGCCGGCCTGTGCGAAGACTTCGGCATACAGTTCCAGCGCGGCATGCGCGGAGTAGATGCCCGCGCAGCCGCAGGCGTTTTCCTTGGTGCTGCGCGCGTGGGGGGCGCTGTCGGTGCCGAGGAAGAAACGCGGGTCGCCGGCGACTACTGCATCGAGCAGTGCAACCCGGTCGCGTTCGCGCTTGAGCACGGGCAGGCAGTAAAGGTGCGGGCGGATGCCACCCTGGAAGAGGGCATTGCGGTTCATCGCCAGGTGCTGGGGCGTGATTGTCGCTCCTACGCCTTGCGCCTGCGCGCGCACGAAATCCACGGCCGCCTTCGTGGTCACATGTTCGAACACGATGCGCAGTTGCGGCAGGCGGGCGCGCAGCGGCGCGAGCACGGTGTCGATGAAGCGGGCCTCGCGGTCGAATACGTCCACGTCGCTGTGGGTTACTTCGCCGTGCACCAGCAGTGGCAGTCCGGCGGCAGCCATCGCTTCGAGCACCGCATCGATGCGGCGGATATCTGTCACACCCGCGTCCGAATTGGTGGTGGCGCCCGCGGGGTACAGTTTGCACCCATGAACCATGCCGCTGGCCTTCGCCACAGCCATTTCTGCCGGATTGGTGCGGTCGGTGAGATACAGCGTCAGCAGCGGCTCGAAGGCATTGCCCGGCGGCCGCGCCGCAAGAATCCGCTCGCGATAGGCGATGGCCTGCGCGGTGGTGGTGACCGGCGGCTTCAGGTTCGGCATCACGATGGCGCGCGCGAACTGTGCGGCGGTATGCGCCAGCACCGATTGCAGGGCTGCGCCGTCGCGCAGGTGCAGGTGCCAGTCGTCCGGCTGGCGCAGCGTGAGGCTATCCATCAAGGTTTGCCCTGGTGGTCGAGCACGAAGGTCAGCGCGAAGCGCGCGCCGAAGCCGGTGATCTCGGTGGGCACATGTGCCAGCCCGCCCCGGCGCGTGGCCGACGACAGGTCGACATGCGCCCAGGGGATGTCATCCGGCACGAAGCGCTTGAGGAAGCGCGTCGCCAGGATGTGGTCGCCCTTGCCGTCCACGGCGCATTGCGCGATGTCGGCGGTGGGACTGTCGAGGTCCGTGTCGAAGTCGTCGGGCAGCGGAAACTGCCACAGCCGCTCGCCGCTGGCTGCACTCGCCGCGAGCGCGCGCTGTGCCAGTCCGTCGTCTGTCGCCAGCAGGCCGCTCATGCGCTCGGTCAGGGCATAAACGCAGGCACCGGTCAGGGTTGCGAAGTCGAGCATGGCGCGTGGCTTGCGGCGCGCCGCCAGGGCAAGCGTATCGGCCAGCGCCATGCGTCCTTCCGCATCGCTGTGGATCACCTGGATGGTGGTGCCATTCAGGGCACGGACGACTTCCTGCGGGCGGTAGGACTTGGGTCCGATGTTGTTTTCGGTAATCGCGAGCCATGCGTCGATGGCCATGGGCGCGCGCAATTGCGCGGCGGCAACAATCGTCGCCAGCGCCACGGCGCTGCCGGCCATGTCGGTATGCATGTCGAGCATGGACTTGTGCGGCTTGAGGTTGGTGCCGCCGGTGTCGAACAGCACGCCCTTGCCGACCAGTGCCAGATCGGGTCGACCGGCTGTTTTCGCCCGCTTGCGGCGGGGTACGTAACTCAGGTGTGCGATGCCGGCATCACGGCGGGGGTTGCCGCGACTGACTGCGAGAAAGGCACCCGCACCCAGACGGGCCAGCGCGGCTTCGGTGTACCAGCGCAGGCGCAGGCCATGTCGTCGTGCAAGCACGACGAGCAGCCGCCGATAGGCGGTTGCATCCAGCACATTCGGCGGCAGCGCCGTCAGGTGCCGTACCAGGTTGGTAGCTTCCGCCGTGCGTTCTGCACGCGCGCGATCCAGCGATGAATCACCATACACATCGATGCTGGTGAGCGCCTTGCGCGTGGCCGGCTGCGACTTGTCGCTGGGAAGCGGGAAACAGTGCGCCGCCAGGGCCGCATACAATGCCTCCTGCCAGGCAGCACGAGGCCTTGTGGTCGTCTGCGCGATGATCGCGATGCGCTGCGGCTGCGGACGATTGGCGAAGGCGCGTTGTGCCAGCAGGCCGGCTACACGCAGCAGCTCAAAGCTTTCCGCATCGGCGCGGCAGTAGCCGAGCACACCAAGTGTCTGCCGCCGGTTGTCCAGCGTGACAGTGCGCACCTCGGCATGCGAAACCTTTGCCAGTGCATGCAGTGTCTGCCAGCGGCCGGCATTGGGCAGGCCACCTGAAGGGCGCGCATCCGTTGGCAGCAGCAACAAGACCACGTCGTAGCGGTCCAATGTTGCAGTTGGCGGCAGGCCGGATTTGAGGCTCAGGCGGGGTGACTTGAGCAAGGGCAGCAGGGATGGCATTTACACAGCGGTTTGCTTGACCGAACATGGCTAAAACCGGATCATCGCGCGCGTCCTAGAGGTGCGCGTGCGGCATCGTAGCACAGCGTCACTATTGACTTTTTTCCCGTTAAAGGGGTGCCGGAAAGGCAGGACCAATGACTGACGTCCAGAATATCCAGGACCAGGATCCCGAAGAAACCCGCGAGTGGCTCGAGTCGATCGACTCGGTGATTCGCACCGGCGGCGGAACCCGCGCCCACTTCCTGCTCGAGCGACTGATCGATCACGCCCGACGCTCCGGCGCGTATCTGCCATTCAAGCCGAACACGGCTTACGTCAATACGATTCCCGTCATGCAGGAGCCGGCTTATCCCGGCGACCGTGCGCTGGAAAAACGCCTCGAGGCCTACATGCGCTGGAACGCAGTGGCCATGGTGCAGCAGGCGAACAAGACCTCGTCGGAATACGGCGGTCACCTGGCGAGCTATGCTTCTTCCTCCACATTGTATGAAGTGGGCTTCAACCACTTCTGGCGCGGTGCTTCGGACAAGCATCCAGGCGACATGATCTTCATGCAGGGCCACAGCTCGCCGGGTGTCTATGCGCGGGCGTACCTGGAAGGTCGCCTCGACGAATCACAGCTGCGGCGTTTCCGGCATGAGGTGGGCGGCGGTGGATTGTCGTCCTATCCGCATCCCTGGCTCATGCCCGATTTCTGGCAGTTCCCGACCGTGTCGATGGGGCTGGGCCCGATGATGGCCATCTACCAGGCGCGCTTCATGCGCTACATGGAAAACCGCGGCATGGTTGCGGCAACGGACCGCAAGGTCTGGGCGTTCTGCGGCGACGGCGAGATGGACGAGCCCGAGTCCATGGGTGCGCTGACCATGCCGGTGCGCGAAGGCCTCGACAATCTCGTGTTCGTGGTCAACTGCAACCTGCAGCGGCTCGATGGTCCGGTGCGCGGCAATGGCAAGATCATCCAGGAACTCGAAGCCGCCTTCCTCGGCGCGGGCTGGAATGTCATCA
>JAATEY010000060.1 GCA_015655465.1 Gammaproteobacteria bacterium
GAGCGGGAACCACCCGATCCCATTCCGAACTCGGAAGTGAAAACGCTCTGCGCCGATGGTAGTGTGGCTTTAGCCATGTGAGAGTAGGTCACTGTCAGGCTCCTATTGAAACGCCCCGGTCACGCAAGTGGCCGGGGCGTTTGCTTTTGTTCCGACGGGGTTTATCATCCCGGCGTCAGCCGCATACTTCAGCGGACCGTCAAACGGGGATGCCAATGAACACGAAACGCAATGGATTGCAGGGTGTGTTGCTCGCCGCCGTGGGCATGTTTCTGATTGCTGCGCCGCAGCTGGGGTTCTGCGCCGTCGCCGGCGAAGCCGATGAGCTCGACGAGGTCACGGTTGAAGGTTCTTCCTTCGCCAGAATGCGCATGGACATGGTTGCCCTGGAAAAGCGCTTCTACGCGCTCTACAACCAGCTGAACCAGAACGATGACTTCGACGTGAACTGCAACAGCGAAGCGCCGCTTGGCAGCCATATACAGCGCCGCGTCTGCAGGGTGGTGTACTACGAAAAAGCACAGGCAGAGTACGCGCAGGCATTGATGCTCGGCTACGGGGCACCGCCGCCGGAGGTTGTCGAGCTGGAACGACGGAATGATTACCGGGCAAGCGTGCTCAAGGTGCTCAACAGCGACCAGCGGCTGTTGCGCCTGGTTCGCGAGCGCGAGGCGCTTGAAAAGCGGTATTACCAGGCACTCAAGAAACGCTTCAAGAGGAAGTCAGACCCCTCTTGAGCGAGATCGCCGCCGGTCCGTTCGGCGCATGGCTCGGGGCCATGCGCGCGGTGCTGAAAGGCGAGCAATCGGCCGACGTGCCCTGTGGTGGCTGCGCCGGCTGCTGTGTTTCTTCCTATCCCATTCCGCTGCGTAGCACCGATCGGGTGGCGCTGGAGCGCGTGCCCGCGCGTTATCTGCGCATGCCGGCGGACTCGGCTGGCGGGCTTGCGCGAATGGGATTCCGGGACGACGGCAGCTGTCCGCTGTTGTGCGCCAGCGGATGCTCCATCTACAGCGATCGCCCGCAGACCTGCCGTGACTACGATTGCCGGATCTACGCCGCAGCCGGGTTGCTGCCGGACGGCGAGCGGCCGGTCATTCGCAGCAGGGTGCAGGCCTGGCGTTTCGCAATGCCGACCGCTGTTGAACAGGCTGCCGCCGCCGCTGTATTGCGCGCGGCGGAATTCATCCGGGATCACGCGACGCTGTTTCCTGCCGCGATGCGCGCGGGCTCCGCGACGGCCGCGGCGGTGCTGGCCGTGAAGAGTTACGGCTTGTTCGAGGATGCAGAGCTTGCGCCCGGCAGGCACGAATCGGCGCAGCAGGGTGTGCTGCGCGTGATCGATGCCGCCCGCGCCTTCGACCGGGACAGCGGCTGAAGAAGGCGCGTCCACGCTATGGATTTCTGCCTGCCCTGGTTCGTGCGCTGCAGTCCCGGTCATCGCTGCGCTGCTGTTCCTCCTGCAGGCTGAGGATGTCCTCCGCGCTGGCGCTGTATTCGCCACTCCAGACCGGTGTGTCCGCGTTCGCGGGGACCAGTTGCAGCAACACCCGCAGCCTGATTCCAGGCTGTTGCGACAGGCAGCGCGTCAGTGATGTCCGCGCCTGTGGACCCGCGCCGATGTGGTCCGCAGCGGGCGCCGGATGCAGTCGCAGGATGATCGCAGGCGGCGCATCTTCCAGTCTCGCGGGTGCGGAGCCATCGACCGGTTGGCGTCCAGACAGGGTCAGCACAGCCGTGGCCGCAGCGCAGATGGCGACCAGCGTCGCCTGGAGAATGAGGCGTCTGGGAAGCGTCTTGCTGCGCATTTCCGGTGCCGGTTCGGACTCCCGGCTGACTGCACGTGCCGGACAGACAAAGCAGTAGCCGCGTCCCGGCACCGTCATGACATAGCGGTTGCTGCCCGCGGTCTCACCAAGCACCTTGCGTATCGCGCCGATGCACTGGTTCAGGTTGTTGTCTTCAACCACTGCATTGGGCCAGACCGTTTCCATGAGCAGGCGTTTGTCCACCAGTTTTCCCGCATTGGCAACCAGCAGCAGCAGCGTGTCCATCGCGCGCGAATTCACCGGCAGCACGAGCCCGCCACTTGAGGCCAGCGTGCGCCGGGAGACGTCCAGTTGAAATCCGTCAAACATGTAGACGGTGTGCTGCAAGATCCGTGTGTGCCTCTGTCAGAAGGACACGATTCACAACGTTTCATGCAAACCCAATGCCACTTCATAAGCAGGTGTGGATGCTGTCGGCGTCAGATGGCCCAAGCGCATCGGACACGGTAGATCCCCCAATGGAGCTGACAGGAAGGTGTGTCATGAAATCGAAATGCAATATGTGCACGGTTGCGCCGCTTATCGGCGCACTGCTGCTCTCGACAGGTGCAATGGCGTCGCTGCCGCAGGAAGGCACGGTGGAGATGCAATCCGAACGCGTCATGTACAGCGCGGTGCACGCGGCAGAAGCGGCCGGTGCGGCTGAGCTCTACGCGAAGCTGCGGAGGGCGGCCCGCAGGGCATGCGGGAAATTGTGGAATGAGAGAATCACGCTGGAAAATGGCGCTGCAGAGGCGCGTTGCGTGAACGATGCCATAGGCAATGCTGTTGCCGGCATCAATATTCCCACTGTCACGGCGCTGCACATGCAGGGCCGGAAGACCGGCAAGGTCGAGGCGACGATGGTGGCGAAACAGTAGCCGGGCCTGGACGACTTTGAAACCGGGGGGGCCTTGAAACAGGAACGGGCCGCGATCGCGGCCCGTTCCTGCTCCGGCAAAAGCCGCTCGGGTCAGTTCGCGCCAGCCGCCTTGGCCTTCGCGACCTCGGCGATGACTTCATCGGCCACGTTGCGCGGCACCGGATCGTAGTGCGAGAACTCCATCGTGTAGGACGCACGGCCCGAACTCATGGCACGCAGGTTGCCGATGTAGCCGAACATTTCCGACAGCGGCACGGCCGCCACCACCGCGATGTTGGTGCCGCGCTCCAGCTGTTCCTGGATCGAACCGCGGCGGCGGTTGAGGTCGCCGATCACGTCGCCGAGATAGTCCCCCGGGGTAACCACTTCCACCTTCATCACCGGTTCCAGCAGGATCGGACCTGCCTTCTTGATGGCTTCGCGGAAGCAGGCCTTGGCGGCGATTTCGAAGGTCATCGCGTTGGAGTCGACGTCGTGGTAGCTGCCGTCCACCAGGGTGGCCTTGAAATCCACAGTGGGGAAGCGCGCCAGCACGCCGTCTTCCAGCTGCACGCGCAGGCCTTTTTCCACCGAGGGCACGAATTCCCGCGGCACGGAACCGCCGACCGTCTTGTCTTCGAACACGAAGCCCGAACCGCGGGCCAGCGGCACGAACTTGATCCAAACTTCAGCGAACTGGCCGGACCCGCCCGTCCGCCTCTTGCTGGTTGCGTTTTCGTCC
>JAATEY010000040.1 GCA_015655465.1 Gammaproteobacteria bacterium
CCTTTCCTTGTACACATGAACCAGGATGTGTGCAAAGGACGTGGCGGCCGGGCATTTCACCTTGGCGTGCAGAACCGTATCCTTCTTGTTCTCCGCGGCAGCATTGAGGCGCAGGTCGAATTCCGCGGTAGCGGCCGGCGCCACCGGGGTACAAAGGGCCGCGTCGTCGCACACGAAATTGAAATCCGTACCTACGGCCCCTCCTTCGATCTTCACGTGGAGCAAGGTGTAGTCTGATTTCTTGATGCAGATATGGTCGTCCAGCGGATTGGCGGGAGTGTCGAAATTGTCGTGGCCAAACCGCTGATTCGCTGCAGCGGAAAGGGTCACCTTGGCCACGGTAACCTTCGCAACCTTCACGATGGGCGGGCAGCCATCCTGCTTGCGGGTGACCGTGATGGCTTCGGCCTCACGACCGGCACTGGCGTGGTCCAGCGCCTTGACGGTCACTGTGGACGACGTGGCATTCTCCAAAGTGATCTTGGTGGAGGACGTCGTCCATTCGTATTCGCCTGCTGGCGCTCCACCCGATTCGCTGGCGGCAATCTGGAGACTGCCCTTTACGTTGACTATCCTGCAGGGACTGAGCAGAAAGTCGGTGGCGCAGGGACGGGGCTGTTTGGGCTTGGCAGACGGGCGATTCGGCACCGGCTCCTTCGCTGGATCGGTTGGACGCCCCGGACGCACTCGCAGAGGAGTCAACCGCACGAGTGCAATGGTCCCCCGTTGCGCAACTCTGGTGTTCATGGACCTGGCGGCCTCCAGCTGGCGCAGGAGCGGGAGATTCGTGCGGTACAGCCGGGCTGCCCGCTCGATGATCACAGGCGCTTCCGATGCAGGGACCACTTCCTCGCGCGAATTCAACTGCCCCTGGGTCTTGACCTTGCGCAGGCGATAGGTCTCCTTTCCCAACGCAAAAGGCTCGCTGGCGAATCCATCACCGAAACCCTTGAAGCCGCCAAATCGACGTAGAGCAGACCCGGGGTCCACCTGGCTGCTGGCAATTCCCACCGGCCCGGGAATCCTGCTTCCTGCATACGGTGCAATCCCGTCCTCTGGCGGACGCTCGTCATGGAGACCCAGTGGAGGCCGTCTGTACATGCCTACCTCATGCCGATCCAGACAGGACGGTCAAGACGAGTCGCTGGCCGGCTGGTGCCCGGATATTCCTGATCACCCCACCTCATACGCAAACTCCGTCCCGTTCGCATTGATGGCCACGCTGGTGGTTGCCTTGCCCTCCGTTATCCGCGTCAGGAACTGCAGGCTCAATGCCGGCAGCAGCGTGTTGGTCAGTATCGCGTCGATCATGCGCCCGCCGCTCTCGGGCTCCGTGCAGCGCGAGGCGATGAGCTTCACGACATCATCGCTGTAGGTCAGGTCGGCGCCATGATTGGCCTTGATGCGCTTGACGACCCGGCCCAACTGCAGACGGATGATGGTGCCGAGCACTTCATCCGACAGCGGATAGTAGGGAATCGTCACGATGCGCCCGAGCAGCGCCGGCGGAAAAACCTTGAGCAATGGTTCGCGCAGCGCCTTGGCGATGCCCTCCGGATCGGGCATCAGCTCGGGGTCCTTGCACATGCTCATGATGAGATCGGTGCCGGCGTTGCTGGTCAGGATGATCAGCGTGTTCTTGAAATCGATCAGGCGCCCTTCGCCATCCTCCATCACGCCCTTGTCGAACACCTGGAAGAAGATCTCGTGCACATCGGGATGGGCTTTCTCGACTTCATCCAGCAGCACGACGCTGTACGGTCGCCGCCGCACGGCCTCGGTGAGCACGCCACCTTCGCCATAACCCACATAGCCCGGCGGTGCGCCCTTCAGTGTGGACACCGAGTGCGCCTCCTGGAACTCGCTCATGTTGATGGTGATCAGGTTCTGCTCGCCACCGTAAAGCGATTCCGCCAGTGCCAGCGCCGTCTCGGTCTTGCCTACACCCGATGGCCCCGCCAGCATGAACACGCCGATGGGCTTGTTGGGATTCTCGAGGCCGGCGCGCGCCGTCTGCACACGCCTGGTGATCATCTCCAGCGAATGGCTCTGGCCGATCACGCGCTTGCCCAGCGTTGCGGCCAGATTGAGCACCGTCGCCATTTCGTCCTTGACCATGCGGCCGACGGGAATGCCGGTCCAGTCCGAGACGACCGAGCCGACCGCCTGCTCATCGACACTCGGCAATACCAGCGGTGACTCACCCTGCACTGTCGCAAGCTCAGCCTGCAGCACGCCCAGGCGCGTGCGCGCCTGCTCCTGCTCTTCCACCGACATGGCGGGTGCGCCGCCTTCCGGTGCTGCGGTTGCGGGCGCGGGACTGTCGACTTTGCCTACTGCTTCACGCAGGCGCGCGCGCAAGGCAAGGATCTCGTCGACGATGGCCTTCTCACGGGCCCACACCACCTTCAGCCCGGCATGCCGCGCCGTTTCCGCTTCGAGCGCGGCCTTGGCGCTCTGCTCGCGCTTGGCTACATCGACACCGATGACGCGCTCGCGACCGATGATCTCGAGCTCGGTCTGCAGCGCTTCGATGCGACGCTGGCTGTCTTCGACCGCTGCCGGCGTGGCGTGATGGCTGACTGCAACGCGCGCGCAGGCGGTATCCAGCAGCGACACGGCCTTGTCGGGCAGCTGCCGATCCGGAATGTAACGATGCGAGAGCTTCACGGCCGCCTCGAGCGCAGCGTCGAGAATCTGCACGCGATGATGTTTTTCCATCACCGACACCACACCGCGCAACATGAGCACGCCCTTGGCCTCGTCCGGCTCTTCGACCTTCACGGTCTGGAACCGCCGCGTCAATGCAGGATCCTTTTCGATGTATTTCTTGTATTCCGCCCAGGTGGTCGCGCCGATGGTGCGCAGGGTGCCACGCGCCAGCGCGGGCTTGAGCAGGTTGGCGGCGTCGCCCGTTCCTGCGGAGCCGCCGGCGCCGATCAGCGTGTGCACTTCGTCGATGAAGAGAATGATCGGCTTTGGCGACGCCTGCACTTCATCGATGACGCTGCGCAGCCGCTGCTCGAACTCGCCCTTCATGCTCGCACCGGCCTGCAGCAGGCCGATGTCGAGCGCCTTGAGCGCCACGTCCTTGAGCGCAGGCGGCACATCTCCATTGGCGATGCGCCTGGCGAAACCCTCGACCACCGCAGTCTTGCCGACACCGGCTTCACCGGTGAGGATGGGATTGTTCTGCCGGCGCCGCATCAGGATGTCGACCATCTGGCGAATCTCGTCGTCGCGCGCGACCACCGGGTCGATCTTGCCTTCGCGGGCACGCTCGGTGAGGTCGACAGTGAATTTCGCCAGGGCCTCCTGCTTGCCCATCTGGGCCGGCCCGATCGCACCGCTGGCCTCGCCGGGGACAGCCCCGCCGCCCACCGACGAACCATCGTTGGCCCGGAGGTTGGTTTCGGGTGACGCCGCAACAATCTGCTCCAGGTCATCGGTCAGCGTGTCTGCCTTGACCTTCTCGAACTCGCGCGACATGCCAAGCAGCACATTCTTCAGGCTGGGAGTCTTCACCATGGCAAGCAGCACATGTCCGGTGCGCACCTGGCTGTCGCCGTACTTCAGCGTGGACCACACCCAGGAACGTTCGATGGAATCCTCCAGATGCGCCGAAAGATCGGAGATGGAGGTCGCGCCCCGCGGCAGGCGATCGAGTGCGGCCGTCATGTCGTGTGCCAGCCGGCCCGCGTCGAGCTTGAACGCCCTGATGATTGCGTGCAGGTCCGAATCCTGCAGCTGCAGGATCTGGTGAAACCAGTGCACCATCTCCACGTAGGGATTGCCCCGCAACTTGCAGAAGACCGTAGCGCCTTCTATGGCCTTGTAGCCGATGCTGTTCAGCTTGCCGAACAACGCCACTCTGCTGATGTCACTCATGTGCTCTACTCCAGATTTATTCGCTCAAAATGCTTATGCGCCGCGGTCCCCACGCAGCACGACATCGCTGGCCGTCAGCTGTCTTCCGCCCAGCCAGGTGCTCCATCCCAGGCGTGTCCTGCCATCAAGCCGGGCTGCCGGCACTTCGCCCGCGCGCAGCAGCAGCCTGGCCTGCCAGGTCCACTCGTCGCTGGTATACAGGCGCACCAGGTCGCGCAACTCGCGCAGCCCGGGCGAGCCCGGCAGGAAGTCGACGAATTCCGCCATGCGCAGCGGACCGATGATGATTTCGAACTGGTGCTGGCATTGCCACGTGGCTTCACCAATGGAGGCGCCAACACCCAGTGTCGCAGCACCGCTGCGATCACCAAGCCGACAGCGGTCGAACTCCGGTATTGGCAGCCACGAACCCACAAACTGCCGCAGGGACATCGGCAGTCCGAAGTAGCTCGAGAGGGTTGCCTCCAGATTCCAGGCGCTGCGCGATTGCGGCCCCATCTGACCGACGCGCGAAAGCTTGGCGGCATCCGCCACCCCGTCGCGCTTCCAGGCCGCGGCATCCCCCAGCCCCATCAATGCGCCGACAAAAACGCGGAAGCGGTCCGTATCCGGTCGATCATGGCTCGTGGCCGGATCTGCATTCGCCCAGGCGCGATAGAACAGCGTCGCCATGCGATGCTGGAACAGGTTGACGAAATCGCTCAGCGTCGGATCGCTGAACTGGTAGCGCCGTTCGAAGGCGTATTCGGTCAGGTGAGTGGGCAGACCGCCATTGGGTCCGAACAACCCGAAGGAAAACTGCTCCAGTACCGGATGGCGACCGGCGTTTTCCAGGCTCCGCACGTCGGTCGGAGCAAACATCAGGTGCGGCGGCTGGTGCACACGCACGGGATCGTCCTGGGCGCTGAGCGACTCGCCCAGGCGCGGCTGCTGCGGAAAACGCCGTTCCAGCGCCCGCAGCAACGCGAACAGCGAATACCTGCTCGCCTCGCCCCCCAGAGCGTCTAGATCAGCTGTCTCGATCCCAGGCGCGGCGGCCATTCCTTGATCTCCCCACGGGTTACTGAAGTCACCTGGGTTTGCGTGAACGAGTTGATCGACACGTAACCTGCAAAGAACCGTTCCAGCACGGCAGCAAGCGGCAAAACGCCAACACCCTCGAATGCAGCTTCGTCCATGCCCAGGGTGATGCGCAGACCACGCCCGTGGCTGATGGGCCCGGGTATCGGCAACCGGCGCACCACGGGCCCGTAACCAATCGTACGCACTCCGTCAACCTGCGCCTTCATCGCGGCACTATCCGGGTCCACGTACAACGCCAGCAGGTCACGCAACAAGCGCGCGCCCGTCGACGGATCCGAATCGAGCAGCGACAGATAGTTGAGCGACAGGTGACTGATCAATTTCCACGCGGTGTCGCCGAAGGCGGGGGATGGACGTGGACGCGTCAGCCTGGTCAGGCATTTGACAGAGTCGACCGCCACACTGCCCTCCACCTGGAAATCGCTGCGCCCGCCGCCCGTGCTGATCTGGATTGGCAGGTCACGGTTGGTGCACAACGCGTGCGCATCCAGCTGGGCAATCCTTTTTTGCAGTTCAGCGGGGCCGGTCAGGGACAGGTAACACTCACAGCCGGCGTAGCTGGATCGACCGCCGGACTGGCGTTCCCGGGAGGACAGCAGCCGGGGCCGGCGTTGCAGCGTGTAGAACATGCCGTCCGCAACGGACGCATGGCCCACGGAATAGAACGGACGCACGGGAATGGTGGCATCTCCGGTCGAACCGACGCCTTCCACGGACTCCAGCGTATGGATCTCGAAGTCCTGCGGCCGATTGCGATCCGGCTGGAGGTGCAACTCGGTGCTGCGAAAATCGACCTGGATCCGGTCCAGGCCCCGGCTGAACAGATTGACCACCGGCGTACAACCGAGGCGGAAATGCCCTGCCTCGAGCTGACCTTCGAGCACCTTGTTGGGACGATCAAGCAGCAGAAACATTTCCACCGCCTCGCCCTTGCAGGACTGCAGGGCCGGTTTCAGTCCCTCCAGGGCGAAGAACTGGAATCGCTCCGGCAACGCAAAATACTCCTGCAACAGCCGATAGCCCGAGAAGGACCGCTTGGTGATGGGCAACAGCGCTTCGCTGTCGCTGAACCCCACGTCGCGGATGGCACCGGCCGGCAGCATGACCGGCACCCCTGGCTGGTCGATGGCACGAATGGCAACTCCCACCCGGTTGGCCATCAGTTGCTCGTAAATCTTGCTGCTGAGACTGGAATCCGCGTTGATGTAGAAGGCCAGCCGATCAATCGGCAACTGCGCCATCGGCAAATTCCCCTGCGTCTTGAAACGCAGCCGGATGGCCGCCCGGACACGCGAATCCAGGGTGAGCCCGAGCGTTGCCAGCGCCCCCGCGCCGCTGACATAGCGAGCCTCGGTTACCTGCAACGGCCAGAGTGTGACCTCATGAGCCGAGCGGAATTCGCAGGCAGTACGCTCTCCCTTGCCGATCACGGTTCGCAGCGTCGTACCCCGCACCAGGCGCAGCCCCGACGGGGGACAGGCCTCCTTGGGATCCGGCCGGAATTCCACGATGGCGCAGGACGGGATGGGCGCGAGGAAGTCCGGGTACGCCATTTCCAGCAGGTGCTGCGTGAATTCGGGGTGCCGCGCATCGAGTTTCAGCTGCACCCGCGCAGCCAGGAACGCGAATCCTTCCAGCAGCCGTTCGACATAGGGGTCGGCACAGGCCACTGAACCGTCAATGCCAAGGCGCCCCGCCATGCGCGGGTAGGCTTCTGCAAATTCACCGCCCATTTCCCGGATGAATTTCAGTTCCCGCTCGTAGTAACCGTAAAGGCGTGGATCCATTGCCGCTAACCGCCTGCCGATTCGGTGACGCTCAGGGCACGCGAATCCACATCCAGCCGGGTGCGCAGCAGCAGCTGCTGCGGCGTCGGCTGCCCCCACAGTTCCGCGTCGATACGAAAAGTGATCGTGCGCTGGTCCATACGATCCGGATCGACCTCCGGCAATACCCGGATATGGCTGAGGCGCGGCTCGAAATTGCGGATGGCCTCGGCAATGTCAGCCGCAGCCCGTTCCGGATCCAGCGAGGAAGCCAGTCGGCCGGTAAACGGAGGCAAGCCGAAATTGAGCACCGAACGCTTCGTTTCGGGATAGGCATCGATATCGTCGATGCCTTCCAGACTGGATGTGTTGAGCAACCACTCCAGATCCCGCAATACCGACTCGCGCAGGCGTCGCATCGAGATCATGCGCCTGTCGGCAGACTCGACCGCGGTATTCGCGGCCGTTGTCACATTGATGGCGCATAGCTCGCCCAGCAGCACATTGGCGCCACCCGCACGGGCAATCGGCAGTGTCTTCAGACGGGCAACCGGAAAACCGCCAGCCGGCACCGCGAAAGTCAGTTGCACGGCCGCGGCAGCGTCACTGCGCCCATCGCCACCGGGTCCGTGCTGGCGCAGGCCGGCCGCCTGCATTGAATTGATCAGCTGGCGTTCCGTCAGCTGCGCTGCCGCCATCGCGGCCGGATCCAGTGTCAGCCCAATGACGTGGATTACACGCTCGTCGTCATGCAGCCGGTCGAGCAACGCGGGCTGCAGCCGTTCACGCAGGATACTGGACATGGCAGCTGCTCATGCGCCCGTGGACAATTTCAGCTGGCGCAAATCCAGCAGACCGATATCCGCGTCCCCGGTGGTCAGAATGCGCTGGCCCAGACCGGCGTACTGCTCGCCGGCAAGCTGGCGCCATTCGGTCTTGCGCGCGAGTTTTACCTGATCGTCGGAACTATCCTGCGAACCCGGGTAACGAACGGGAAACATGCCTACTGCCTCGCCGCCATTGGTCCATTGAAACGTTGCAGGCAACCAGACCAGATCGCGGATGTCGGCCGGCGGATCGACGGTGACGGCCGCAACACACTTGACAGGTACCCAGTAGTAGGCGCCGCTCAGCAGCACCTCGAATACCGGCCCCAGCCGCGAATCGGCGTCGGCGATCCATTCGAACGCATTGCCCTCGGCTGAACCCGCCGTCGGCTCAGCCAGCTCCAGAGCCTGGGCTCGCAGGGCTGCGGCTTGCACCGGTTGCGCAGCATCCAGCGACAATGCCTGGATAAGCAGGGCCATCCATGATTCCGGTTCGCCGAAGATCAACGGCGAACGCCTGCCGGCGAACACCTCCGTGCGCAGCCGTTCGCACTGAATGGCTGCGCGATATGCATGAACCATGGCCAGCGCACCGGCATCCAGTTCACCAATCACCTGCAACTGGTTCAGCGCCCGATCCCACTGACCAGCCACCATCAGCAACTGCGCCAGAAACACCCGCAGTTTCACGTCCTGGGGGCGCTGGCGGATTTCACCAGACAGTGCTGCGAGGGATCCCGAAATATCACCCGCGTGGAAAGCGTCTTCAGCGTCCTTCAGCGACATGATAGCTACGCTCCAGGCATGGTGTATGCAGCAGCCGGACTCCTGCCGGCAAGCGATTGCCGGCAGGAGTCGTTCATGGCATCAACTGCAAGAAATACTCAGGCCTTGTTGGCAGGGACGTTGAAGCTGGCGTTGCCAGCCGCCTTGCCCACGCCCTTGGCATCCTGCGTGAAGTACTCCGTCTTGAACTTGGCGAAGTGCAGTGTCACGTTTTCGGTAAAGGCCTCATTGCTGTCCCCGGAACCACCCAGCGACACGCTGGAGACCAGGATGTCTTCCAGAGTCAGAATGAAGTAATCGAGCGGACTCTTGCCACCGGCCTTGGTGATCGTCAGCACGGCCTTTGCAATGTGCTCGCTGGTGACGCAGGCACTTTCCAGCTTGGTGCTCGCGGTATCCACATACTTGGTGAATGAAAGGTCCTGCACGTTCACCTTGCCTGAACCACCGCCCAACCCGGTATGGAAACTGCCGGATTGACTCATGCCCCAGCTCCATGCCAGGACATCGATGGTCTTGGCATGTTTGTCGTCCGCCGACTCGCCCTCGATGCCGTCAATTTTGATGTGGACATTCTTTGCCATGAAACTGCTCCTTAGTTGTCGATTTCAAACTTCCACAAACAGGCCAATCGCCGATATTCCCTATGCTGCCTTGCCGGAAGGCAGCTTCGAAACCAGACTCATGTTAACGTTGACACCTTCCAGCTGGTAGTGCGGCCGCAGGGAAAACTTCGCCGCGTAATAGCCGGGGTTCCCCTCGATCTCCGCCACCACCACTTCGGCACCCGAAAGGGGTTTCTGCGCCTTGAGTTCATCGCTGGCCCGCGATGGATCACCGAGCACATACTGCTGAATCCAGCTCTGCAGATAACGCTCCATGTCCGCCCTTTCCATGAACGAACCCACCTTGTCGCGCACCATGCATTTCAGGTAATGCGCAAACCGGCAGCTCGCGAACAGATACGGCAGGCGCGACGATATGCGCGCATTGGCGGTGGCATCCGGATCGTCGTATTCAGCGGGTGACTGCAATGACTGGGCGCCGATAAACACCGCCACATCGGAGTTCTTGCGATGAATCAGCGGCATCATGCCGCAGTCAGCCAGCTCCGCCTCGCGCCGGTCGCTGATGGCGATCTCCGTCGGGCATTTCATGTCCACGCCACCGTCGTCGCTCGGGAAGGTGTGTACCGGCAAGCCCTCGACCGTACCACCGGACTCCACGCCCCGGATCTGCGAGCACCAGCCAAACTGCTTGAACGAGCGGTTGATATTGACCGCCATGGCGTACGCGGCATTGGCCCAGCAGTAGCTGTCCGACTTGCCGCCGCCGGTGTCTTCCTCGAAGTCGAAATCCTCGACGGGATTGGTCTTGGCACCATAGGGCATGCGCGCCAGGAAGCGCGGCATGGCGAGCCCCACATACTTGGCATCTTCGGACTCACGCAGCGACTTCCAGGCCGCATAGGACGGCGTGGAGAATATCTTCTTCAGATCGCGTGGATTGGCCAGTTCCTGCCACGAATCCATGCCGAACAGTGCCGGGCCGGACGCCGCCATGAAGGGCGCATGTGAAGCGGCAGCGATCTGCGCCATCTGGCCAAGCAATTCCACGTCGCCAGGCGTGTGATCGAAGTAATAGTTGCCAACCAGCGCGCCGTAGGGGTTGCCGCCCAGTTGGCCATATTCCTCTTCATACAGCTTCTTGAACACCGGGCTCTGGTCCCAGGCTGCGCCCTTGTATTTCTTCAGCGTCTTGGCCAGATCCTTCTTGGAAATGTTCATGACGCGGATCTTGAGCTGCTCATCCGTCTCGGTGTTGCTGACCAGATAGTGCAGCCCGCGCCAGGCGCTCTCGATCTGCTGAAAGCGTTCGTTGTGCAGGATCTGGTTCAACTGTGAGGTCAGCTTTGCATCGATCTCGGCAATGATGGCCTTGATGGTGCCGACCACATCGTCGGAAATGACCGTGCTTTCGCGCAAGGCCTGCTCCGCCAGCGTGCGTACGGCGTTTTCCACTTCCGCGCGCGCGCGATCGGTCTTGGGCTTGAACTCCCTTTGCAGCAGTGCCGACAACTCATCCGTCTCTGCGATGCCAGCGGCTGTGCCCTGGCTTTTTTGTGCTTCTGCCATGTTGCTTCCCCGATGCTGTCGATTATTCGCCGGAAGCTTCCGGCTTGGACTGTGACGCCAGTGACTTGAGCAGTGCCGGATCGTTCAGCACCTTGGCGAGCAGATCTTCGGCACCCGCCCTGCCATCCATCATGGTGACGAGGTTGGAAAGCTGCGACCGGGCCTCGAGCAGCTTGTTCAACGAGCCGACCTTGCGCGCCACCGCCGCTGGCGAGAAGTCATCCATGCTTTCGAAGGTGAGATCGACCTGCAGGCTACCCTCGCCTGTCAGCGTGTTGGGGACAGTGATGGCCACACGCGGCTTCATGGATTTCATCCGGTCATCGAAATTATCGACGTCGACCTCCATGAACTTGCGATCGTCGACCACAGGCAGTGGCTCGGCGGAATCGCCCGACAGATCGCTCATCACACCCATGACGAACGGAATCTGCTGCTTCTTCTGGGCACCATACAGTTCCGTTTCGTACTCGATCTGCACACGGGGCGCACGATTTCGCCCGATGAACTTCTGGCTACTTTGCTTTGCCACGGCTCAACTCCTTAAGAGATGCAAGAGAGATGCAAGAAACCCTGTCAATCATCCTTTATACCACTGACGCGCTTCGCTTCACCAAGTGCATCTGGCGCGAGATCTTCCAGTACCTGCAGAAAATCCTTGGCGATCAGGCGTTTGGCCCGATCAATGAAAAGTGGCACCGGGCTGGATGGTTCGTTGCGCCGGAAGAAGGCGGCAACCAGATCCAGCGTCCGGATGGCGTCCTCGCGGGTGTTGATGGCACCGGGTACGGATGCACCGCCAGCGCGTGGCGGCGCACCGGGAGATGCTGCCGCATCGGCCTCCGGGGCACCAGCGTCTTCTGTCGCGTCTACCGGGAGAAAGGGTTTGATCGCCAGTCGCACGCGCGCAAACGTATTGGCGAGCGGCTCGAAGTCGGGAACAGCCTGCGAGCCACCACCGCGATCCGACATCGTCGCCGATATGGCCTTGATGGTTGCGAGCGCCGTTTCCAGCAGCGCATTGAGCGCGTGCACTTCGTCAGCCGGGGCGTCCGCAAAAATGGCCCGGATCTGCTCTTCCGATGGCGCGGGCGGCTCACCATCAGCGGGAGTGACCTTGCCGGTGGCCATCTCGAAACTGCGGAAGCTGCATACGCCAAACTGGCGACTGGAAACCAGTGGCGCGCGACGCAGGGCATCGAGCACCGCCACCCGGTCCGCAAAACTGTTCAGGGCATTGCGCCGCAGAATGGCGTCGTCATCGACCAGTGGATATACCGAGTCCCAGTACTGGTCCAGCCAGCTCGCCGCAACTCCCAGCAAACCAACGAAGGTCTTGAGACCGTACAGGTGCAACTCG
>JAATEY010000194.1 GCA_015655465.1 Gammaproteobacteria bacterium
GCATCGCCATTCAGCAGGATGGCGATAACCGAAAACTGGCGCCCAAAGCAGAATTAGATGGCCTGGAACGAGCCTGGAAACCGGGGTGAATCACCCTGGGGCAAAAAGCGTCCTGACGGCAAGTCCGGCGGCGGCCTCAATGAAGCCATGAAGGGCTGGCAGCAGCGTCTGCAATCCATCCTGGGAGGGCCTTCGGGCGAAGCGCCGCGTGGTGCCGCTGGCGGCGGCACCGGGGAGCCTTCCATGAAGGTCGGCTGGATGCTCGCCGCGCTGCTGTTCCTGCTGTGGCTGGCCACCGGCATGTTCCAGGTCAATGCCTCGGACAAGGGCGTGATCCAGCGATTCGGCGCCTTCAGTGAGGTGCGGGGTGAAGGCTGGGGGCTTGCATATCCCTGGCCCATCGAGAAGGTCACGAAGGTAAACGTGTCGGCGGTGAACAGCGTCGATTCCAACTCGCTCATGCTCACTGCCGACGTCAACCTGGTGCAGATCCAGGCCGCGATCCAGTACCAGAATGCCGATCCGGTGAAGGTGCTGTTCCAGGTAAAGGATGTCGACAAGACTCTCATCGAAGTCAGCGAAAGCGCCATTCGTGAAATCGTCGGTCAGGCCAGCCTCGAAGGTGTGCTGGGCGAGGCCCGGCAGCAGATCACCACCAGCGCGCGGGACCTGATCCAGCGCACGCTCGACAGTTATAACAGCGGCATCCGGGTCATCAGCGTGAATCTCACCAATGTCCAGGTGCCCGAAGCCGTGGTGGCGGCGCAGCGCGATGCCAACAAGGCCATCGAGGATAAGGAGCGGTACAGCAAGGCAGCCCAGGCGTACGCCAATGACATCCTGCCCAATGCGGAGGGCGACGCCCTGGCCCAGGTCCAGAATGCAGAAGGCTACAAGGCGCAGGTGGTGTCGCTGGCGGAAGGCGATGTTTCGCGCTTCAACAGCGTGTACTCCGCCTATGCACAGGCGCCGGAGGTCACCCGCCAGCGCATGTATATCGACGCCATCGAAGATCTCATGAAGCAGTCGAAGAAGATCATCCTCGACACCAAGGCTGGAGCCGGCGGCAACATGATCTACCTGCCGCTGGACAAGATGCTCGAGCGCAGTGCGGTACCACGCACCGGCGCGGCGCCGGCACCTGCTGCCGTGCCCCAGATCGAGGAATTGCCCGGTGTCACGATCGACGGCCGCGGTCGGGGAGTGCGCTGATGCCTGCGCGTGCACCCACAGTGCTGTTCGGCCTGGCGTTCGTGTTCCTCATCGTCTGGGGTTCACTGTTCCAGGTCAGCGAGACCGAGGTTGCCATCCGCATGCGGTTCGGCGAAATCGTCGGTTCCGGGTACGGTCCCGGCCTGCATGCCAAGCTGCCGCTGGGCATCGACAATGTGCGTCGCTTCGAACGCCGCATCATCACGCAGCGCTATGCGGGCGAGACATTCCTGACCAGCGAGAACAAGGCGCTGAATGTCGATTTCTACGTGAAATGGCGCGTGAAGGATCCCTCCCTCTACTACCGCACCACCAACGGCAATTCCGATCTGGCGTCGCTGCGCCTCGGTGACAACGTCAAGGACGGCATCAAGGGTGTCGTGGCGCGGCGCACGTTGAAGGAAATCGTCAAGACCGAGCGCTCGGCCTTTACCGGCGACATGTTCAGTCGTGCCAGCGAGTCCGGCAAGGAACTCGGCGTCGAGCTGATCGATGTGCGCGTGCAGCGCATCGACCTGCCCGACGAGGTCAGTGTGTCGGTGTACGACCGCATGAAGGAGAGCTTCGTTGCCCGCGGCAAGCAGCTGCGCGCCGAGGGCAACAAGGAAGCGGCGAACATCAGGGCCAGCGCAGAGCGCCAGCGCACCGAATTGCTGGCCACCGCGCAGCGCGACTCGCAGCGGCTGCGCGGCGAGGGCGATGCCCAAGCTTCGCGCATATATTCGCAGGCCTATGCCAAGGCGCCGGAGTTCTATGAGTTCTATCGCAAGCTGCAGGCCTATCGCAGCTCGCTGACACGCGAGGGCGATGTCTGGGTGATTTCGCCCGACGGTGAATTCTTCAAGTACCTGAATTCGTCGGGGCGGCGTTAGCCCCAAGGCTCGCTGGGAGTCCGTGCGTGAATTTTGCCTGGTCGGATCTGCTGGCGGCGCTCGCCATCCTGCTGGTGCTGGAAGGCCTGCTGCCATTCCTGAATCCGGGCGCGACCAGGCGCGTGTTTGCACAGCTGGCGCAGATGGCAGAGCGCGAACTGCGCGTGGCCGGGCTGGTCAGCATGGTGGCCGGTCTGTTGTTGCTGTTTTTTATCCGCTCCTGATGGAAGGCTGGAAATGGGTCGTTTCGTAATTGTCATCGGCACCCAGTGGGGCGATGAAGGCAAGGGCAAGGTCGTCGACCTGCTGACCGAGCGGGCGTCCGCGGTGGCGCGTTTCCAGGGCGGGCACAATGCCGGGCACACGCTGGTCATCCATGGCCAGAAGCACATCCTGTCGCTGATCCCGTCCGGCATCATGCGTGAGGGTGCGCGCTGTTACATCGGCAATGGCGTGGTGCTGTCGCTGGAAGCGCTGCTCAGGGAAAGCCAGACGCTCATCGAACGCGGCGTGCCGGTGTTCGAGCGCCTGCGCATATCGCCCAGTTGTCCGCTGATCCTGCCTACGCACATAGCGCTCGACAAGGCGCGCGAACTCAAGCGCGGCGACAACAAGATCGGCACCACCGGTCGCGGCATCGGTCCGGCCTATGAAGACAAGGTGGCCCGGCGTGCCCTGCGCCTGGCCGACCTGTTCAATCCCGGGCGGTTCGCCGGACAGCTTGCGGAAGTGCTCGACTATCACAACTTCGTGCTCACCGGCTATTTCCAGCAGCCGGCCATCGACTTTGCGGCAACCCATGACGCGCTGCTGGCCCAGGGCGAGCGCATCAAGCCCCTGGTGGTGGATGTGACGCAGGAGCTGGCCGACCTGCGCAGCAGTGGCGCCAACGTGCTGTTCGAAGGCGCGCAAGGTGCGATGCTCGATATCGATCACGGCACTTACCCGTTCGTGACCTCGTCCAACACCACGGCCGGTGGTGCGTCGACGGGTACGGGCCTGGGGCCGCGGAATTTCGACTATGTGCTGGGCATCGTGAAGGGCTACGCCACGCGCGTTGGTGCGGGTCCGTTTCCGACGGAGTTGTTCGACGCCACCGGTGAACACCTGTCGCGGGTCGGTCACGAGTTTGGATCGGTAACCGGGCGGGCGCGGCGCTGCGGCTGGTTCGACGCCGTTGCGCTGCGCCGCTCGATCATTCATTCCAGCGTGTCCGGACTTTGCGTTACCAAACTCGACGTGCTGGACGGACTTGCGACCATCCGGATCTGCACCGCGTATCGCACCGGCTCGACGGCCAGCGTCGTGCCGCCACTGATCGTGGAAGGGTATGGTGCAGTCGAGCCGGTCTATGAAGACATGCCCGGCTGGACGGAATCCACCGTCGGGCTCACCCGCTACGAACAGTTGCCGCTGAATGCGCAGCGCTACCTGGAGCGAATACAGGAAGTCGTGGGAGTGCCGGTCGATATCGTCTCGACTGGACCCGATCGCGAACAGACCATTATCCTGAATCATCCTTTCGCATAAATCCGCACGGGCCGGGGGTTGCCATGCCGAAGTTTCCCAATACGCTGCCGTTCATTGCGTTGAATCGTCCGCTGCGCATCGAGTCGTCGATCCGCAATCTCGACGTGGAGGGAACCATTCCTGCCGACGTGCAGGGTGCCTTCTTCCGCGCCGTGCCCGATCCCGCCCATCCACCCCTGCACGACGACGACATCACGCTGTCTGCGGACGGCATGGTCAGCCGCTTCCTGTTCGAAGGCGGGCAGGTGGACTACGACATCAAATATGTTCGCACCGCGCGTTATGAGGCGGAGCGCAAGGCGCGGCGCGCGCTGTACGGCAGCTATCGCAATCCCTATACCGACGACCCCGGCGTGCGCGATCCGTCGCGGCCCGATCTGCGCACCGTCTCCAATACCACGCCGGTCTGGCATGCCGGCCGGCTGTTCATGACCAAGGAAGACGGGCGTCCCTACGAGATCGATCCGCATACGCTGGAGACGCGCGGCTACTGGAGCTATGGGGGCAAGCTGCGTTCGCAGACCATGACGGCGCATCCGCGCATCGATCCGGCCACGGGCGAGATGTTTTTCTTCGGCTACGAGGCGGGCGGCCTCGCCACGCGCGACGTGGCGTATTGCATCGCCGACCGCGACGGCCAGCTGGTGTCGGAACAGTGGTTCCAGGCGCCGTATGTCGCTTCCATCCATGACTTCTGCATCACCGGGCGCTGGGCGATCTTCCCGGTCTATCCGACCACCAGCGATCTGGAGCGCATGAAGCAGGGCGGAGCGCATTGGGCGCACCAGCAGGATCTGGAGAGCTGGGTGGGCATCATGCCGCGTTACGGCAAGGTGGAGGAGATGCGCTGGTTCAAGGGACCAAAGGGCGTGTCGGCGTTCCACATGACCAATGCCTTCGACGACGGCGACCTGGTGCACATGGATGCCTGCCTTGCAGAGACCTGTGCCTTCCCGTTCATGCGGGAAGCCGGTGGCATCCATCGCAACCAGTGGGAGATCCAGAGTGGCCTGACGCGCTGGACCTTCGACATGGGCAAGCCTGGCGACGGGATCGTTTCCAGCATCATCGGGCCTCCTGGTGATCTGCCCAGGATTCGCGATGCGGATCAGGGCCGGCCTTACAGGCATGTGTGGCTGCCGACGATGAATCCGGAGGCCAAGGGTCCGCCGCTGGTGGGCAACGTCGTGGGCGCTGCGTTCAACTGCCTGCTGGGCCTGGATCTGTCCACTGGTCGTGTCGATGCCCTCAACCTCGATCCTGGCATGGCCATCAACGAGCCGGTGCATGTGCCTTCGTCGAAACCCGGCCACAATGGCTGGTTGCTGGCAGTGGTGGATCGCGAGGCAGCCATCGACTACCAGAGCGAGCTGTGGATCCTCGACGCGGACAACATCTCTGCCGCTCCGGTGGCGCGCGTGAAGGTGCCGGTGCCGCTGCGCCCGCAGGTGCATGGCTGGTGGGTGTCGGCGGAGCAGCTGGCCAGTTCGAAATAGCGTCTTCTGCGGCAGGATAATGTGGCAATGTCCCTCGCTGAAGACAACTGGGAGGATCTGATCATGCGCAAATTGGTCATGCCTGCGCTCGCCGGGTTGGGGATTCTGGCTGCAACGGTCTCATCGCCTGCATTTGCCGAAGACGGAAAGCTCGCAGTCGGGGTAACGGCTGGAACACTGGGCCTCGGCCCGGAGATTTCCTGGCGGTTCAATGAGCACGTCGGGGTGCGTGTAAACGGTGGCTTCTTCGATCACGGCGAGAGCGAGGATCTCGATGACATCGAATACGACGCCAACCTGAAGCTCAATTCCTTCGGGGCCCTGCTTGACTGGTATCCGTTCAGCGGCGGATTTCGCATATCTGCCGGCGGCCGCATCAACAACAACAAGATCGATCTTGAAGGCAGACCCACGACCAATGTCGAGATCGGTGACGTTACCTACACGCCGACACAGGTGGGTGCGTTGCTGGGGTCGGTCAATACGGATGGTTTCGCGCCCGCGTTCACGCTGGGCTACGGCGGCAAGCTGGCGAAAGGGTTCACCTTTGGTGTCGAAGTTGGCGTGATGCTGCAGGGCTCGCCCAAGATCGACAATCTGCGTGCCACGGGCACGCTGGCGACCAACAGTGCATTTCAGCAGCAGCTGGCGATTGAACAGCAGCGTGCCGAGGATGATGCACATGACTTCAAGTTCTGGCCCATCATCCAGCTGGGCCTGCTGTACCGCTTCTAGTTTCCGGCGCTAGTTTCTGGCGGGGGCCGTGTATGGCTTTCCTGTCGCCGGGTTCACATAGTGGAACGGCGGCAGGAAATTCTTCGGGTACATGTCGAACGGATACGACGGCGGCCGGTCGGGCGGATTTGACTCGGTAACGCCCGGCGCGGGCCGCTGGGCCAGATCCTTCCAGCCCGTTTCATAGGGCGTGAAGTAGGTGTTGATCTGGTGGTCCCGGTGGAACAGCCAGCGGCCGTCGATCTTCACGAACTCGTTCTCGTAGGTGCCACCCATCCAGGTGGCGTTGCGTTCGAAGTTGCCCATCATGCTGAGCGCGCGCGAACGCAGGTTCGCGGTCCGGCCGTCGGGCGCCACGTGGATGACCTGCTGGAACTGCATGTGATTGTGCAGCACGCCGTCGTCGAGCCCGGCCTGTCCGTACAGATTCAGGTTGCGGCGCACGGCGGCGCGACCCACGTAGACTCCCCGCAGCGCGATCTCGATGGTGCCGTCATCGGCGAACAACCCCGTGAGGTCGTCCCACAGCAGCGTGGCCAGGTAGTAGCCATAGGCGGTCTGGATGTTTTCGATCGAGGCGCGGTCCTCCGCCATGGCGATCTGGCGCTCCGCCAGGTCGAGCGCCCCTGCCGGAATGCTGCGTGCGGCGCGCCCGTCTGCAGACGATGTGGCGTTGCGCACCGGGTGCGAATAGTGGAAAGGCGTGACGAAGGCGTGGTCGTAGGTGCTGGCCGGGCCAGCGCTTGCGGCATCAGGGCGCAGCGCCGGCTCGAAGCGCGAAGCGGGCAGGGAAACCTTGCCCCAGCCCTGCTCATAAGGTGTGACCATGGTGGGGTACACATGCAGGCGGCGGATTTTCCACCGACCCTCTGCATCCTTGCGGTATTCGTTCTCCTGCACGGCGGTGGCCCACTCGTGGAACTCACCGTGTTTCGCCAGCTGCGAGAACACATGCCAGCGCGCCTGTGCAGTCTGGCCCGATGCCGCGACATGCGTCACCGGCTGCAGCTGCATCTGGTCGTACAGTCGTCCGGCCTGCAGTCCTTCAGGGCCCACGGCGCGCAGATAGGCCAGGATATGCTGGCGGCCGCGGAATATGCCGCGGCCCTGGATTTCAAGTTCCGCGTCTTCATCGAGCAGGGCAACCGCCTCGCCCCACAGACCCTTGTCCAGATAGAAACCGTAGATCCGCTGCAGGTTCTCGATCTCGTCCTGGTCTGCCAGGTGCTGTGCAGCGGCGACCAGTCGGGCCAGCTGCTGCCGCTGCTTTGTCGCAGTGGCAGGGGCGGATGTTGCGGTCCTGGCAAGCGGCGTGAGTCCAGGGTATTTCCCGCGAAAATGAAACGGCGGCGTGAACGCGCCGGGCCAGGTCTTGTGCGGCAGGGTGGGCGGAGAGTCGGCAGTCAGCCGGTTGCCGACGAAGCGTGCGCCGTTGGTGTCGGGGTTCTTCGCCCAGCCACCTTCATAGGGCACCCACAGGGTCTGGAACCAGTGCAGGCTGCTGATCTTCCAGACGCCGTTCTCCTTCACATACTGGTTTTCATAGGGGCCTTCGCCCCACCAGGCATCCTTGCCGAGCTGGCCGGAAAGAATGATTGCGCGCCATGTCCCCTGTGCATGCTGGCCATCCGCATGCAGCGTGATCACCGGCATCACCTGCAGATGTTCATTCAGCTGGCCGGGCGCGAGGCCGTTGCGGCCATTGCCGAGCAGGCGGTAGTAGGCGCGAATCCTGTCGCGACCGCGGTAGACACCGTCGTCGCCGATCTCGATGGTTGCGTTCGCGGCGAACAGGTCGGCTACATCGTCCCACTGGCCTTCATCGAGGTGGTAGCCGTAGGTGCGCTGCAGTCGCTTGATGTCATTGATGTCGTTGAGCCGCTGCGCCCGGGCCTCGAGATCGGCAAGGCGTTGCAGCTGCGCAGCAGAAGTTCCGGCAGCCGCATCGGGTTGTTCTGCCGCCTGATTCGCACAGGCAGCGAGGCCAGCCGCCATCGCAGCAAGCATCGCCCCGATCGCCGCATGGCGCCGCTTGAAGTTCATCGGCCGCTCACCGGATTGCGATAGTGGAATGGTGGCACGAACACGGCCGGGTAGGGCTCGTACTCGATGGAATGCGGCAGGTCCGGTGGATACCCGGCGAAATAGCTCATCAGCGGCACCGAATGCTTGCCCCAGCCCTGTTCGTAGTCGGTGTAGAAGGTCTGGTAGCCGTTCAGGCCCTGGTATTTCCACACACCATCGTCCAGCACGAAGCGATTTTCATAGGTGCCCTCAGCCAGCTGTGCCTGTGCATTGTTGACGCCGAACATTTCGAACAGGCGGGCGCGCACGTTGGCACGCGTGCCATCCGCCGAAACATTGATTACCGGCTGCAGCTGCATATGCGTGAACAGCCTGCCGGCGGTGGGAGCGCCCAGGCGCCGCATGTATTCGTAGATGCGGTCGCGGCCGATGAACACGCCACGCCCCAGGATCTCCAGTGTGGAGTTTTCGGTGAACAGCGCCGAGGTCGCGTCCTGCATCGACATGTCGGCGTAGTAGCCGTAGGCGCTTTGCAGGTTCTCGACTTCATCGACTGCGCGCAGCCGCGCAAGTTTCAGCTCCAGTGCACGCACCTGTGCTTCGAGACCGGCGGCTGTGCGCGCGGCGCCAGCGGCCGGTTCGCCCGCCTTGACGGAGTCGTCGGGAGCGAGTTGATAGGCAGCATAGTTGAGCTTGCCGTAGTGCATGGGTGCGATTTGTCGCACGGGCCAGGTCTCGTACTGGCTGCCAGGCGGTCGGTCGGGTTTTGCGGTGGATTTGCCATAGCGGGCATTCAGCGCAGCGCTGGTGTGCGTCCAGCCGCCTTCATATGGCGCGAAGAAGCGCAGATACAGGTGCAGTCGCTGAATCTTCCAGACGCCGTTCTGCTTGATGTAGCGGTTCTCGTAGACGCCGCTGCCCCAGTTGGCGCTCTGGCCGAAGTTGCCATCCTGGATCACCACCCGCCAGCGCGCCTCGGCACTTTGGCCATCTGCAGCCAGAGTGATGACCGGCGAAAGCTGGCTCTGGATGCTCAGCTGGCCTCGTTCGAGCCCCTGTTTGCCGCCGGTAAGTCCGAGGTAATAGCGGCGGATGCTGTCACGTCCCGCGTATATGCCGTTGGATCCCACTTCAAGCAGGGCATCATCGGTGAACAGGTCCACCACCTGATCCCAGAGCGCCTCATCCTGGTAGAAGCCATAGATGCTCTGCAGATTGCGCAGCTGGTTGTAGTCGTCGATGCGGTTGGCCTCGGCGTCGATCGAGGCGATGCGATCGGCAGCGCGGGCCAGGCGTCTGGTGAGATCTGGCGCCGGTGCTGCGGTCTGGGCGGTGGCCCCGCATCCAGCCGCGAGGCAGGCCAGTGCCAGCGTGGCGCGAACCAAAGGCTTCATCGCGCACCCTCCGCCGGAATGTTGTCCCACGCCACAGGTTTGCCGGTGACTGGATGCAGGTAGTGAAAAGGCGGCAGGAAGAACGACGGAAAAGACTGATAAACCACCGACGGCGGCTGATCCGGCGGGAGATCACGCAGCGGGCCCAGGATCGGGTAGGACTGTCGATGCCAGCCCTTGTCGTAGGAGCTGTTGACAGTCATGTACCAGTGCAGGCGCGCGATTCGCCACACGCCGTTTTCCTTGACGTATTCGTTCTCGTACGGACCTTCCTGCCATTGTCCGTCCTGGCCGTGCATGCCACCCATGACCAGCGAGCGCCAGCGACCCTTTGCCGTGAGGCCGTCGGCGGCCACATGAATCACCGCCTGCATCACCGGGGTTTCGCGCAACTCACCGGGTTGCAATCTTGCACCGCCGGCCTTGAGAAATGCCTCGATTCGCGCCCTGCCCAGGTAAACACCCTGCTGCGCATACTCGATGCTGGCCACGGGGCTGGCCGAAAACAGTGCGGCAGCTTCTGCCGCCATGCCCTCGCTGACGTAGTGCCCCCACAGCTGCTGCAGCCGCTCGACGGCCTTGCGGTCCTCGATCAGGTTCACTTCGCGCTGCAGGGACGCCAGCTTCGCTTCCAGGATCTGCAGGCGCCGCTCCTCCGTGATCAGGCGGCTGTCGGTCACGATCGGATCTGCGGCCTGCGCAACACTGGCTGCCAGCGCAAATGTCCCCATGCAAAACAGGATCAGGCGTTTCATGGCTTCAGGGTTTGTTGGTGACGTTGGGGTCGGTGGTGAGTGCGGCCTTGCTCTTCTGCAGGTTGTCCCAGTGCTCTGCGATCAAGCCGCTCTCGACACGGTAAAGGTCGAAGTGCGTGGTGGCGTACTTCGTGCCCGGGGTCTCCTTGTCTTCGGCGTATTCGACCGAGGCCACCAGCACCATGTCGCCCTCGGCCATGATGCTGATCACCGGAAAGCCGATGGTGGCCGGAATCGGGCGCACCGGGCGGGTTTTGCGGATGTATTCGACCAGCTGATCGCGGCCCGAGGCCACATTCGGGTTGTGCTGGATGTAGCCTTTCGTGAAGAATTTTTCGGCGAGATCGTAACGGCCCGCGTTGACGATGCTCCGGTACATGTCGAACACCAGCTTCTTGTTCGCCGCCAGCTTCGGATCCGCGTTCCTGAGCAGTGCCAGCTGATCTGGCGCCGCCACCGGCGGCACCTGGGCCCGGGCTGCCAGCCCCGCAGCGAGCAGCATGCAGCATCCCAGCGTCTTGATTGGTGTCACTGCCGTCCCCCTCGGATATTGTACTGTGCGGCTAGGTTAGAGACGGCAGCCAGTGCTGTCCATCGCACATGAAGGGGAAGTGGTTCCTTTGCAAAATCCAGTGGTCCCCCTGCGCGTCGTGGCGGCCGGCGAGTGCATGCTCGAGCTTTCACGCCACGGCGAGCTTTGGCGTCTGGGCACGGCAGGTGATTCCTTCAACACGGCTCTCTATCTGCAGCGCCTGGGCGCACAGGTCCGCTACTTCACGGCATTGGGCCAGGACCCGTTCAGCGAGGAGATGCTGCAGTCCTGGGTGCAGGAGGGGCTGGATACCTCGCTGGTACTCCGCGATCCTGCCCGCCTGCCGGGACTGTATGCCATCCGCACCGACGACCGGGGCGAGCGCAGCTTCTACTACTGGCGACAGCATGCGGCGGCGCGGCAGCTGTTCCGGTTGCCGGGAATCGACGCTGCGCTGCAGGCAGCCGCGCAATGTGACCTGCTGTATCTCACCGGCATAACGCTGTCGCTCTTCGACGCCACGGAACGGCGGCGCTGGGTGGAGCTTGCCACGCAGGTGCGCCGCCAGGGTGGCAGGGTTGCATTCGATCCGAACTACCGCCCGAGGGGCTGGGCCAGTGCAGCCGAGGCGCGGGCGGCCATGGAGTCGATTGCACCGCTGATCAGCATCCTGCTGACCACCAACGAAGACGAAAAGATCCTGTTCGGACACCGCAGGACGCTCGATGCCTTCACCCATTGGCGCAATGCCGGGGCAGGCGAGGTGGTGGTCAAGCTGGGTGTGGAAGGCGCTGCCGTGCAGTCCAGTACACACACCGCGCAGGTGGCCGTGCCGGAGGTGGTACGCGTCGTCGACAGCACCGGGGCCGGTGATTCATTCAACGCCGCGTATCTGGCGACCAGGCTCGGTGGCGCCAGCATCAGTGAGGCAGCGCATGCCGGCAACCTGCTGGCCGGTGCAGTGGTGCAGGTGTCCGGTGCAATCATTCCCGCAGCGCAGATGCCGTGCTTGATTGTTCCGCTGCGCGATTCCCTGTAATTTGCAGCGCATGAGTCAGGGTTCGTCGGCGAAATGGCAGGACCATGCTTCCAGTCGCCGGTTGCAAAGCCGGCGGCTGGGTCGTTTCGGCCGCACAGCGATAGTTCTCTATACAACCATCGTGTTGTTGATCGGCTGGAGCTACGGGGCCTGGCGAATACATAGCGACCGGACGGTCACGCTGGATGCTTCGCATCAGCAGCTGGCAACCCTTTCCAGGGGTCTGGCCTCGCAGATCGAGGCGATGGTCCATGACGGCGTCGGGGCAGCCCAGGCAGGGGCCAACGTGCTGCGTGACTCCCGGCGCGTGCGCGACCCGCAGCAGACACTTGGCGAGATGTTGACCGGCGGATCCTACGTGCGTTCGCTGTTCGTCGTGACCGGTGATCAAATGGTCGTCGCCAACGCCCCTGGCGAGAATCTGACGCGTTCCGACGCCACATGGTTCGATGAACTGCGCAGCTCGCAGATGCAGAGCTGGGTGGGACCGGTTGTTACAACCGCGGCGGATGGCAGTCTGGCACTGCCGCTCGCTGTTCGCGTAGCGGGGGACAATGGCGTCAAGAGCTGGGCAGGCGCACTGATCCGCATCAGCGATCTGGACCAGATCTATCAGGGGCTGAAGGCCAGCCGCTCCACCGTGGCCATCGTAACCCTGCAGGGCACGGCGCTGGTGCAGCTGCCGCTGATCGCAACCAATCCCATGAACATGGACGTCAGCAAGTCCGAGGCGTACCGGCGTTTCCTGGCCTTGCCCGTGCAGCCGATCACACTGGTGGTCGGTACACACCCGGTGACCGGCGAACCGCGCCAGTACGCGATCAGTCGACTCAATGGCTTGCCGCTGGTGGCAACTGCGGGCCGTTCAATCGAGGATGCGCTGCAGGAATGGCGTACACGCAGTGCGTTTTCGCTGGGGTTCCTGCTGTTCGGAACGGTTATCGCGTACAGCCTTGCCATCATGCTGCAACAGCAGCTCAACCGGCGTTTCACGGCGCTGGAACGCAGTGAGGCGCGCTTCCAGCTGGCTGCTGCGGGTGCCAACGACGGCATTTTCGAATGGGAATCGGACACCGGCCTGGTCTATTGCACCCCGCGGGTACGCGAGTTGCTGAAAGTCCCGGAGGCCGCAGGCAGCATCGATCTGAACGCCGTCCGCAGGCTGGTACATGCGGAAGATCTCTTGCCTGTTACGACCGCATTCCGGCGTCATGTCGAAGATCGGGAGCCGATGGATGTGGAAGCGCGCCTGCTGGCTGGCGGAGAATATCGCTGGTTCCGCCTTCGTGGCCAGACGTTATGGAATGAACGTGGCGAGCCCATCAGGCTTGCCGGCTCCATTGCCGAAATGCACGCAGCGGTGCTTGCACAGCAGGCGATTGCAGAAGCGCGCAGCGCGGAACTCCACGCGAAGGAATCGCTCGCCCGCGAGCTGCTGCTGGCCCAGGAGCAGGAGCGCAAACGGCTGGCAGGCGAGCTGCACGATGGAGTAGGGCAGAACCTTTCGCTGCTGCGCAACCGCGCGATCCTGTTGCAGCGTTCCGGGCTGCCGCCAGCCGCTGCGCCGCATGCACAGGCGCTGCTGGATCTGTCGACAGAGTCGATCGAAGACCTGCGCAATGTGGCGCAGAATCTGCGGCCGTTGCATCTGGAGGAGCTGGGCGTTACGGCGTCCCTGCGTTCGCTGCTGCTGAAGGTGGAGCAGTCCTCCGACCTTGCCGTGCAGTTCCGGCTGGAAGATGTCGACGATGTGATCGTCGGGCCGGCAGCCGCGCATGTCTACCGGATTGCGCAGGAAGCAATCAACAATGTGCTCAAGCATGCCGCAGCCGGAAGACTGTACGTGGATGTGATCCGCGACATCGATTGCGTGATCATCGATATCCGCGATGACGGCAAGGGTTTCAGGCAGCAGGCCGATGCCACGCGCAGCGGCCTGGGGCTGCTGAGCATCCGCGAGCGGTGCAGCATCCTTGCTGCCGAACTCAAGGTCGAGTCGGACGGTCGTTCCGGCACGCACCTGCGAGTACGGATTCCGGTTGATCTGACCATTGAGCACCAGGTCGACGCGCTGCACGGTGAAGAGGATGTCTGAAAGGGCTATTGCAGTACGTACGCTGCTGGTCGATGACCATCCGTTGTTCCGGCAGGGCCTGCGGCAGGTGCTCGCGGCCGAGCAGGACATCGAGGTGATTGGCGAGGCATCCAATGGCGCAGAGGCAGTCGCGTTGTTCCATGCGCAGACCCCCGACCTGGTCGTGCTGGACGTGAACCTTCCCGATACCTCGGGACTCGACCTCGCGCGACTCATGCTGAAAAGCAGGCCGGCGGTGTTGCTGGTAGTCCTGACGATGTTGCGTGACGAAGATATCCTGAACGCCGCGCTTGGCGTCGGCGTGCTTGGCTATGTGCTCAAGGAATGTGCGGCCGACGAGATCACGGATTGCATCCGGGCAGTGGCGCAGGGCCAACCGTACGTGAGTGCGCAGTTGTCCACGTTCCTTGTGAGGCGGATGAGCAACCTGGAATCAGGCAAAGCCGGCAACCGCGAGATGGATCGCCTGACCACGGCGGAGCGTCGCGTACTGAAGCTGCTGGCGCAGACGAAGACCACCAAGGAAATCGCCCAGGAACTGGGTGTCAGCCCGCGAACCATCGAGGCACATCGTGCCAACATCGGCGGCAAGTTGGGGTTGAGGGGCAGCCACAGCCTGCTGCGCTTCGCGATCGCCAATCGTGAGCAGCTGGAAGACCTCAAATAGGTTGCCACCGGCAGCCGATCCGGAAAACCCTTAGGTATTTGCACGCAGCGTTTTTAGGTGGTTCCAGCAATGGAGCCGTCGGGCTGGAAAGCCCATCCTGCATGGCATGAAACCTGTTCAAGTCATGATCATTGACGATCACCCCGGCATCAGGACGCTGATCCGGGAGTTGCTCGACGACTGTCTCGCTGTTTCGCAGGCCGGTAACCCCGTGTTCCTGGAATACGAGTCAGGCGAGCAGGCCTTGCAGGCGGCAACCACATTCGTGCCGGACCTGGTAACCGTGGATCTGCGCATGCGCAGCATGGATGGAGCGCAGTGCATCCGCCGGTTGCGGCAGGAAATACCGGACGCCCTGGTCATCGTTGTGACCAGTCTGCATGGCGAATCCGTCGCCAGGCACGCCCTGCTTGCCGGGGCCGACGGTCTGGTGTTCAAGGATGACCTGACTGCCATCCAGGGGCTGGTGCACGACCACCTGCTGGCGCTGTTGCCGACGTGAGCACCCCGGTGAACAGTTCATGGGCGCCGGCAAGGGCTTCAGCATTGGAGCTTGCCATGAAGGCAGCGGTTTCGCGGGCGCTGGACAACGAGGACGTCACCGGACTGATGGCGATCCTGCAGGCTGATCCATTGACGACAGCCCGCTATCTCAGGGTCGTCAACTCGCCTTTCTACGGCTCCCGGCCGCCGATCGGTTCTGCAGCCGCCGCGTTGCAAATGTTGGGCTGCCACGCGTCCGCGATGATCGCCCTGGTGTCCAGCTTTGACTACGGACTCAGTCGCAAGCGGGATCATCGCCTGGAGCGTATGCGTCTGCATTGCCTGCAGACAGCTGTGCTGGCGCATGCGCTCAGTGCCGGCAGCGATTGGGCGGAGGAAGCATTCATGGCCGGATTGCTGCACGAGATCCATTTCATGCTGCACGCAACTGCCGAATCCGGGGATGCCAGGGAGGATGGTGTTGTCGCTGACTACGCGAATCGCAGCGCAGCCCTGCTGCGTTCGTGGAATCTGCCTGGCGCGATAGTGGACGCCATTGCGGAACATGGCCGGGCACAGCAGACGGGATTGATCCCCGCCAGCGGCGTGGGTCGAGTGCTCTGGCTGGCGCATGAGCTTGCCCATTGCGTGAGCAGCGTTGCGGATTGCGTGCCGCACGATCTGGGCTGGTTTGCCGCACAGCTTGGTACTGGCGTCGGGAATCTGGGGCAGATGATTGCAGCAGCGCAGGAGCGATTCAGGGCAATCGAGCGGTATCGAGCATGATCCCCGCCCGGCCGCGGCCGGATCATGACGACAGGTAGCCGACGGCCTTCATGGGCTCAGGGGCCTGTTCACCCAGGCCTTCGAAAACGGAGATTTCGCAGATCCGGCACATGCGGTCCAGTGGCAGATCATTGGCTTCCATGCCAAACGGATCCTCGAGTTCCTCCGACAATGCATCCAGGCCAAAGAATGAGTAGGCGATCACCGCGGTGAACAGTGGCGTCAGCCAGCCCAGCGATGCCGCCAGCCCGAATGGCAGCAGCAGGCAGAACACATAGGCAGAGCGCAGCAGCAGCAGCGTGTAGGCAAACGGCAGCGGCGTGGTGGCGATACGTTCGCAGCCCGCCTGCAAGGCCGCCAGCGTGGACAGGCGCTCGTCCAGGATCCGGAAGTCCATCGCATCGATCGCGCCGCTGGTCTTGAGCATGCCGATGCGTTGTCCCATTTTCCGCAGTACCGCGTCGGCCCTGTTCGAGTGCGCGCTGATCGCGTCGAGATCATCCGGCAGGTAAGGCGCAACATCCCTGGTGACATCCACGTTCCGGAGCTGGCCACGCAGGAAGTGGCAGAACGCGAGCGATTCCATCAGCAACGGACGAGTGGCATTGGCACCGGGGGGCACAAGCGCGATGGCTGCGCGCGCAAGGTTTCTGATGTCGAAGACCATCTGCCCCCACAGCTTGCGTGCCTCCCACCAGCGGTCATAGGCAGCGCTGTTACGGAAGCCCAGAAAGATCGACAGCGTGACGCCCAGCAAGGTGAATGGCGCGATGCCATACACACCAAAGTCGATGCGGAACGTCTTTGCAAGGAACACGACCACCGCCGAATAGACTGCGAGACCGGCGAGCAGCGGCGCAATGCGCGGAATGATGGAGCCACGCAGGATGACGAACAGCTGCAGAAACGTCGGTCGGGGACGAATGATCATGGGTTGTCTGGTCAGGGCGGGTTCGCGAGTATTGCACGGCCCGGCTGGCCGTCGTAGTCGGAGTCCGACCTGCGGACGCGTTGCCCACGGCGGCGGATTCCGCTCAGACGATGAATGATTCAATCACTGTGGAACCGGCAGGAGTTGCACAAGGAAGGAATCATGGCGAAGTACAGCAGCAAGGCAGGTGCCAAGGTCGAACGTGCCTTGCATGAAATGAAACAGGGAAAATTGAAGAGTGGCAGATCCGGCAAGCGCGTCACCAGTCGCAAGCAGGCAATCGCGATAGGACTGTCGGAAGCGCGAAAAGCCGGCGCCAGGGTGCCATCCAAACGGTAGTTGCGACCGACCAGGCAGCGCCATGCGAGAGGTGGCTGAAGAATGGCCGATGCAGCGCAGCGGGCCCCGCCGGTACGGAAGGGCGGGCCGTCACCAGGCGACGACCCTCCTCCCTGCATCATTACCACGAGCCCGTCGTGGCAGAACGTAAATGGGCAGCCCCGATCCGGTCTGCAGGACACGGCCGCGAGAATTGCTCAGATGGCAGCAGCAGACTCATGATGACTGGCACCCTTCGCTGGAACATGGTGTCGCAGTGAGAGAAGGGCAGGCACAGAGCGCGATCCAGGGTCGAGCCATTCAAGGGCAATTCCCGCGTTCTCCACTCTTACCACGCAGCCGTCCAGGCACTCGCCAGCTCTGGCGAATGGAAACAGGGATACACGGGAAAGGACTGGAATGGTCGCCGTGGTTTCCAGAAAGGCGCCGCTGACACTTGCATTCTTCACAGAGGCCAGGGCGGACAAGCCGTCGGTTGTGGTCAATTCTGTCGGGACATCCAGTTGTACCCGCGTGCCCCAACGGTGTTCCATATGCTCACTGTTCGCGCTCATGATGTACCTCGCTGCATTGGATTCAATACCCTGTGTACGCCGACCATCCGATGCGGATGTGTCGTCGGCGCAGGGTGGGGTCAAGGAGGTTCGGGCTGCTGTAGGCTGCGGACTACAAGATGTGTAGGAATGGACTCGCGTCCGGGCGCGGTTGAGACAACCGCGCCCGCAGGTAATCTGGGCTAAGGCAGTCGCCAGATATTGACGATTCCGGTGGGGATCGTCGCAGGTGCTGGCGCTGGAGCCGCGCCCGGCGCGCCCGGGCGGCCACCGCCGAAGGCGAAGCCCTGGATCGCCCCCTCAGGCAGCGCGATGCGATCGTTGGCCACGATGATGCTGGTCCAGTGTCAGGTGCAGCTGGTGAGATCGGCCA
>JAATEY010000013.1 GCA_015655465.1 Gammaproteobacteria bacterium
GGCGGCCAACACCCATCAGGCCCAGCAGGCCGCTGCCGAACAGCCAGACCGCGGCGGGCACGGGCACCTCGCTCGTCGCCGGATTCACGATTTCCAGTCCGGCAGCAGTCAGTGTCAGCGTGGCACCGAGGTACTTGTTCGCAGTCCCCGCACTGCTGCTGCTGCTCTGGGCGAAGTCCCAGAACTTCATCGCCTGTCCGAGATTCGCGCCAGTGGGGATCGCACCGAAGCCCTGGTCCGCATTGTTGCCACCCGACGCAACGGATCCATCCCAGCCAGCCGAGCTGCTCAGTCCATCGGCAGTGTCGGCGTTGGTATTCAGGTAGTTGAAGAAGGTCTGGAGACCGGCGGCGAAAGTGCCGACGTTCGCGTTGGTGGGCGTGGTGCCGCTCGAATAGTCATTCAGCGACGTGAACGCAGCGCCCTGGCTTGCCAGGTTAGTAGAGGTGCCATTGCGCTCCGAAGCGAGGATGGACCACTTGATGTTGCTGGAACGGCCAGCACCGCCCAGCCAGCTCTGGAAGCTGCTGATGGCGCTGGAACTGATACCCGACACGTTGAAGTTCGTGACGCCTGAAGTGGCTCCCACCACGGAGTCCAGACTGATCAGGCTGCCGATCTGGACGCCCAGGTCGACAAAGAAAAAGCCGTCTGCGGAGTTGGTGGTGTCTTTGGCGAAGAGCACCAGCGAACTGCCGTTCGCCGGAAAGACGCCGCCCGTGCCGGGCAGGTATGAGATCGGGTCAGCCTGGGCGACACCGCCGACCAGGGCGGCACCGACCAGAGCAAGCTTGACTACGTTCTTCATGAATGTGTTCCCTTGAAAGGTTTCGTTACTTGACCAAAAAAATGACTATTGCCGTGGGCGGCCGCCCGACGCGAGCTGTTGCGATTCCCGGATTTCTCTGTTGCGGGGCCATGAGAACAGCGCTTGATGGCAATCCGATGAAATTGATATGACTTGCGACGCAATTCCGGGCGCGCGGTGAAACTGTCGGTTGACAGTCGCGACGAATGCCGCTATCCAGCCCGGCCACCATTCCCCAGAAATTCAACAGCGAGTGAAATACATGCGTAGCCAAATCCTTCACGCGACCGTTTGCTGCATTGCGGGCCTGGCGTTGGCCGGCGCCGCGAGCTCGGCGGCTCCCGAAATCATTGCGAAGGGCGGCAGCACCGAGCTGGCGGGCGCCGATGTACGGCTGCTGCTGGCGGATCTGCCGGAAGCAACCCGCAAGGCCGTGGTCACGGACCTACCGACCCTCGACCAGCTGGTGCGGGCCGAGATTGCGCGCCGCGCGCTGGTCGGCGAGGCGCGCAGCGCGGGCCTCGACCGCGACGCCGCCACCAAGGCGCTGCTCGATCGTGTGCGGGATGACGCGCTGCTGCGACTGTGGGTGACCAGCCGCGTACAGGTCCCGGCGGAATATCCGTCCGCTGCGGAGCTGCAGGCAGCCTATGAAGCCAACCAGTCACAGCTGACCCCCGGCGCCGAATATCGTCTGGCCCAGATCTTCATTGCTGCGCCGGATGGCGGCGATGCGCAGAAGCTGGTGCAGGCGCTGCGCAAATCATCTGAAGTCGGCGGCCGCCTTGCCGCCACTGGCGCGGACTTCGCGAAGCTGGCGCGCGAATATTCCGAGCACGCGCCCAGCGCCGCACAGGGTGGAGACCTCGGCGTGCTGCCCGAAAACCGCCTGCTCCCGGAAGTGGCGCTGGCGGTGAAGAATCTCAAACCGGGTGACGTCGCCGGCCCGATCAAGACCACGCAGGGATTGCACTTCGTGAAACTCGTGGAATCGAAACCCGCGCAGATTCCGACGCTGGCACAGGTCCGGGACCAGCTGCGTGATGCCCTGCGCAACCAGCGCGAACAGGAAATGCGCCAGGCCTTCCTGGATGACGCCGGCCGGAAGCTGAATATCGTTGTCAACCAGGTGGAGCTGGCCCGACTGCAGCAATCACTTCGCTGAATTCTGCGAGACCTTGCGTTCTGCCGCGCCGGCCACGTCCAGCATTCGCTCCAGCTGCTCGTTGCCCACTGTTCCCGTTGCGCGCTGACCGCTGCGGAAGTACATGGTGGGCGTCGAATCCACCTTCAGCCTGTCGCCCAGCTCACGTATTGCGGTCAGGCCTTTGGTGTCGCAGTCCGTATTGCCCGGTGGCGGTGCCCGCTTCACCATCCATTCGGTCCATGCAGCACCGCGGTCGGCAGCACACCATATCTGGCGGGCTTTTTCGGTGGCTCCGGGGTGGATTGCTTCCAGCGGATAGAGGAAGGTATAGACCGTTACATTGGTTACCCCCGCCAGCTGTGTCTCGAGCTGCTGGCAGAATGGACACAGCGGATCGGCAAACACGGCCAGCTCCCTGCGGCCATCTCCCCTCGTGGTCTTGATGGCAAGCTCCAGCGGCAGCGACTTCCAGTCGATCGCACGCAGGTCGTTGAAGCGCTTGCGGGTGAGGTTTTCCCTGGTCTCTACATCGACCACGTTCCCCGAGAACACCACCGCGGCGTCCCTGGTCGTATAGACAAGTTCGCCGGCAGTCACAACCTCATACAGTCCGCCCCATGGCGCCGCCCGCACCTGCTCTATCTGAATTCCCGGAAACCTGGATTCGAGGCGCGTCTTGATGGCAGCCTGCGTTTCAATGTCTTTGGAGCTCTCGCCCGCAGCAGCAAACGCTGCGCCGGCGCCCAGCAACAGAATTCCCATCAACCTCTTCATCATCATGGTCCCTGGCTCCTGGCGCTTGCGGCAAACCGATACATTCATGTAACACCATTGTCAGACTCAGACTCACCGTCGCCCGTTGCGCTTCCATGCCGCTCCACGAACTGCGCCAGGCAGTCGACGGCGTAGCGGTATTCCTGATCCACGCACGAGAACTCCAGCCACAACTCGTGCCGGGCTTCGGGCGCCAGCGCGTCGCGCGCGCTCATCAGCACGCGCAACACCTTGTCGCGCTCCTGCGCCGCCTGCCGAACCGCGTCCTGCAGCTTCCACAACTGGGCGCGCGTACGCGTCGACAGCAATTTCACGGTGCAAGGTCAGCCCAGCGTCAACCTGAGCGACTCGATGTCCTCGGTTACCCGACCGAGATCGGCCACGACCGCGCGATACTGGTTCCAGGCCACCCGCAACTCGGTGCGGTCGGCCGCCAGCGCCGCCTGATCCAGGCTGCGTATCACGCGCTCATGATTCTGCTGGACGATGCGGTGGAGGGACTCCAGCTCGCCCAGGTGTTTCCATGCCTGCTCGGCAAGGCAGGACACGACTTCTTCGCGAACGGCGCTCATGATGTGACGACTCCCCTGTGAAGTACGTCACGCTATCGGTGAAGTGCTACAGGCTGGTTTCAGCCGGACCGGAAGTCACTGCCGGCGCTGCTCCCCCTGCGACTGCCGCGGGATTCACGAACTGTTCATCAGCCCGACATCATTCTATGCATGGAGGAATATGATCCGGCGGCCAGCCATGCAATGCATCGATCCATGAATATTCAACTACCGTGACTTTGCCCATGTCTGGCCCGAACAATTCCAGCAGCGGTGAACGCAGCGCCGCCGGCATGGCGGCAATGGATGCCGCCCTCATGGGCGTCGGCGTCTTCGTGCTGGTCGCTGGTTTCAGGACGCTCACCGGCAATTTCACTACGGGCTCCAGCCTGTGGCTCGCCAATGGCTTCGCGCTCGGCCTGCTGCTGACCGTGCCGCGCTCGCGCTGGCCGCTGCTGCTGGCCGCGGGCACGATCGCCGGAGCTGGCGGTGCGTTTTATCTGCATGCAGACGCCACGGTCATACCGTGGTTCGCCTTGTTCGATGGCGTGGAAGTGCTGGTTGCTGCCGCGCTGCTGTCGGGAACCATCCGCAGGGCAGACGACCTCACCTCGCGCAGCAACTTCCTGCGCTTCCTGGCCGGCGCGGCGCTGCTCGGCCCGGCATCGCTGGTGCTTGCCCTGGCCCTGTTCTACTTCGTGCTTGGCCAGTCGTTCGAGCTGGTGGCAGCAGAACGCGTGCTGATCGGACACGCGCTGGGCATGACGGTCATGACACCGGTGGTGCTCGCGCTGCGCAATGGCGAAATACGCAGGTACCTGCGCCCCGGCATCATTGCCGAGACACTGCTCATGCTGGTGCTGCTGGCAGCAATCTGCGCGCTCGTGTTCTTCCAGAATACCGTGCCGCTGCTGTTCCTGATTTTCCCGCCGATGATGCGCGTGGCGTATCGGGGCGGATTCGTCGGAACCGCCGTGGCGCTGCTGGTGGTGGTGGCCTCCGGCGCCCTGGCCACGGCAAGCGGCTACGGACCGATTGCAGCCATGCGCACCAGCGAAAACCTGGCCAACTATCCGCTGCTGGCCGATGGCTACATCGCCCTGCAGATCTTCAATGCCTCGTTGCTGGTTTCCCTGTTTCCGATGATCGTGGCGATTGCGGAAGGCAGGCGGGCACACCAGGCGACGGAAGAGCTGCAGAACAGGCTGCGGCTGCTGATGGATCATTCCTCGGATGTCATCGTCCTTACGGACCTCGATGGGCGACGGCTGTATGTCTCGCCCGCAGTACGCGAGGTGATGGGCATCGAGCCCGAGCAGTTCCTGCGCCTGACCTGGCGTGACTACGTGCACGAGCTCGATCGCGGGGAGATCGGCGCACAGATCGTGGAAGCGCAGCGCACCCGTACTTCGCGCGTGCTGGTGTTCCGTGCCAATCACGCCTCCGGGGCAGTGGTGTGGATCGAAGCGAACATGAAATATTTCCGCGACCGCACCTTCGATCTGATGCAGGCCGAGAAAGACAGCGGCGTACAGCGCAACCGCGGTGTCGAGGGCGACGAGGGCTTCGTGGTCACGATGCGCGACATCTCCGCACGCCGCCGGGCCGAACTCGAGCTTGAGAGCGCCAATGCGGAACTGGCTACGCTGATCCGCAAGGACTCGCTGACCGGACTTGCCAACCGTCGCCGCTTCGACGAAGTGCTGGAAGCCGCGTGGGCCAGGGCACTTGCCGGCGGCTGGCCGATTGCAGTGCTGATGATCGATGTCGACCACTTCAAGCAGTTCAACGACTGCTATGGTCACCAGCGCGGCGACCTGTGCCTGCGCGATGTCGCGGATGCGATCATCAGCGGCCTGTTTCATCCCGACGACGTGGCGGCACGCTACGGCGGCGAGGAATTCGCGGTCATCCTGCCGCGCACCACCACCGACAACGCGGCACTGGTCGCCGAACGCATCCGCCGCGCAGTGCAGGACCTGCGGCGACCGCACATGGCTTCACCGCTTGGCATCCTGACAGTCAGCGTGGGTGTGGCCGCCGCCTGGCCGGTGGCCCACGGCGATCCGCTGGCAGTGGTACGGGCAGCAGATGAGGCGCTCTACACCAGCAAGAATGAAGGCCGCAATCGTACTACGTTGCTCGACGTTTCCTGGCCGGCCGGGAACGCTATACCTGCGCGCTGAGCGCAAGCCCGGGTATGTTGGTCATCTCCACGGAGATGGCTTTGCTGATGCGCTGCAGTGTCGCCAGTCTGCCGGCGACAAGCTCGGCAGCGCTGGTCTGCCGCGAATGGCTGGAAGTGTTCAGCGCAGCAACCACGCGACCGTTGTGGTCGTACACCGGCACCGCCAGCGACACCACGCCCACAGCCAGTTCCTCGTCCACCACGGAATAACCATTGCGCCGGGTCTCGGCGATGAGTCGCTCGAGCTCGGCGCGATTCGTCGCTGTCTTGTGGGTCAGGGCTTCAAGCTTCGCGCCGGCGAAGTAGTTGGCAAGGCTTTCGGCTGCAAGACCCGCGAGCAGCACGCGCCCCATCGAGGTGGCATACGCAGGCAGCTGGCTTCCCACATGGGCTTCCATGCGCACCAGCGTGCGTGCCGATGCACGCGCCACGTAGACAATGTTGGTGCCGGACAACACCGACAATGCCGCCGAGTCGCCGGTCTCGCGCGCGATCTCTTCCAGATGCGTGCGCGTGAGCGACTCGATATCCATGGACTCGAGATAGACCGCGCCGATCTCCAGCACCCTGGGACGCAACAGGAACTGCCGGCCATTGCGGGTCACGTAGCCGAGCTCTTCCAGTGTGTTCAGGCAACGGCGGGCGGTGGCGGCAGGCAGGCCCGCCCGCGCGGCGATTTCGCTGAGTGTCATGTGTGGCCGGGAGCGCGAGAAAGTGCGCAGGACCCCGAGCCCCTTGGCGAGGCCCCCCATGACCTCGCGTCTTCCTGAAGAAGAAATCTGCTGTTCCATCCTCGGTCCCCCGAATCAACTAGCCGCCTGTACAGGGTCAACCAATAGAGTGGAGGAAATGAGGATGGTTCGACTTGCGAAGTATATTTCGTATAACGAATATCTCGCATCATGCAATTGCTGTAATTATGACGTAACGCAACATTCACGCCTGCCTGCCCATGCTATACGGTCAAGGCAATAAATGGGTCAACCAAGGAAATGCTGATGACAGGCAGGCGTGGAAAGGCAATGTTCGCCGGCACCGGGCCGCGGCGATTGCTGGCGATGGTTCTGGCGTGCGCATCCCTGGTTGGCATGAGCACCGCGCATGCTGCCTTGCTGCAGCTGTCCGGAGGCATCTGGCAGACATCGCCCGTCGTCGGCAACAACGTGCTCATCAGTCCCGTAAATTTCTGGGACAACGCGACGATCGCCACCAATGAGGCGGTCGTCCTGACGTTTTATTACGTCGGTGCGGAGTCCGGCTACACGAACGTCCTCAACGTCACGGGTGGTGGCACACACGCCGATGACGACGTCAGTCCTGGCAACTGGGACAATGCGCCGCTCTTTTCGATCACGCTCGGGGCCGGCCAGGCCGTCCCCATGTACTTCACGTCCGACGGAGCGGGGTTTCCCCTGGCTCCCGGAGGTGGCAACCCTCCGGGGCTGTGGGGCAGCAATTTCGACAGATCCATCGGCTTTTCCATTCTGAGCTGCACTACGGGCTCCCCGGCGTGCTTCTCACAGGACGAGAGCCTGCATACCGGCAATACCATCGCCTTCATGCTGGATGACGGTGGTGCGGGCCCGGACGACAATCACGACGACTATTTCGGCTACATGGTCGCCACGAATCCGGTTCCACTGCCGGCTGCTGCCTGGCTGCTGCTCTCCGGCATCGGAGTGCTGGGAGTGGCTGGGCGTCGCCAAAAGGCCTGATACGGCGTCATGCGGTATGACCTCGCACGTGCCGGGCACATCATGTATGACACTTGTTCCACAGAATTGATGTCCGCGCGTGGAAACTGTCATACGCCATCCCTACACTGGATGTCATGAGTCAGACTTTACCCCGCGCTCCTGCCTATACTTTCACGCGCGCGCAGAAAGTGGCGGCGGTTGCCGCAATGGGAGCGGTAACATTTTTCTTCTGGGACTCGTTCGGGTTCCTCTATGCAAGCTGGCAGCGTGACGAATACAGCCACTGCGCATTGATTCCACTGCTGAGTGCATTCCTGCTCTGGCAGCGCTGGACGGAAATCAGGCAGCGGCACTTCAAGGTCATGCCAGCCGGTCTGCTGGTGGTGCTGGCGGGGTTGGCGGTTTATTTCACCGGTTCCCTGGTAGCAAGCGCAGCGATCGAAGCCTATGCGCTGGTAGTGGTGATCGCAGGGTGCCTGCTGTCCCTGATGGGCTGGAACGCATTCAGGCGGGCCTTGGGGCCGGTCGCCCTGCTGTTGCTGATGGTCCCGCTTCCCGAGACCTTCTACGCCCAGGCGGCGGCGGTGCTGCAGGGTTGGTCGCTGCACCTCGCTGCTGGAATCATTCGTCTGCTGGGTGTCAGTGTCCTGCTTGATGGAACGGTGCTGGACCTCGGAGCCCGCCAGTTGCACCTGGCTGATGCCAGCGGCCTCGCCCTGCTGTTGCCGCTGTTCTCGCTGGCCACGATCGTGGCTTTCTTCGTGAGGAGCCGGCTGTGGGTGCGCGTTGTGATCGTGCTGTCCACCATCCCGATAGCCGTGCTGATGAACGGCGTGCACATGGGAATGCTGGGCTTGCAGCTGCCGCAGTCCGGAAGCCCCTACAAGCTGCTGCATCTGTTCGAGGGGTGGGCCATTTTCATGGGCTGCCTGATCATCCTGATGGCCGAAATCTGGCTGCTGCTGCTGCTGAGCGGAGACCGGCGCAGGCTGCGGGAAACGCTGGACATTGACTGGCCGGAGTCATCCCCCAGGCCCGCTGCCGTCCGGGCGTCCCAGCCAAAAGCGCGAATCCTGGTGGTCACCAGCAATTTCGACCCCGAGATGACCGGCATTGGCAAGTACGTCAGTGAAATGACCGCGTGGATGTACAAGGAGGGTTTCGACATCCGCGTAGTGACTGCGCCGCCTTACTATCCCGCCTGGCGGGTTAGTCCCGGCTATTCGTCGCGCAGGTATACACGGGAGCGGCTTGCGGGAGCGCTGGTATACCGGTGTCCGCTTCACGTGCCGCGCCGACCCGGCGGCATCACGCGCCTGCTGCATACGATCTCATTTGCCCTCTCCACTTTGCCCGTCATCCTGTGGCAGGCAGTGCACTGGCGGCCGCAATTCATCTTTGTCGTCGAACCTCCGTTGACCTGCGCTCCGGCGGCGATTCTCGGCGCAAGAATCTGCGGCGCGCAGGCGTGGCTGCATGTGCAGGACTTCGAGGTGGATGCGGCTTTCGATCTCGGGCTGCTGCGCAGTGACAGATTGCGACGCTTCGCCTTCAGTGCGGAGCGGTGGCTGATGCGGCGCTTTGATCGCGTATCGAGCATCTCGGGAGCCATGCTGAAAAAGCTGGGCGACAAGGGTGTCGATCCCAGGCGCATCGGCTTCTTTCCGAACTGGGTGGATACCCGGCTGATCCGGCCGCTGGCCGGCGAAAACAGGCTGCGCACCGAGCTTGGTATCGATCCGGCAACCACCGTGCTGCTGTACTCGGGAAACATGGGTGAGAAGCAGGGGCTCAGCCTGATAATCGATGTCGCGCGTGCATTTGCAGGATCGGAAAACATCCTCTTCCTGCTGTGCGGCGACGGCGCGGCAAAGTGGCGCACGATGCGGGAATCCGCTGGACTCGGCAATGTCCGCTTCATTTCGCTGCAGCCGCAGGACAGGCTGAACGAGCTGCTCAATCTTGCGGATGTTCACCTGCTGCCGCAGCGTGCGGAAGCCGAGGACCTGGTGATGCCTTCGAAGCTCACGGCCATCATGGCCTGCGGCCGGCCGGTTGTAGCAAGCGCGCGCCCCGGTTCGGATGTGGCGCGGGCGGCGGCAGCGGGTGGCCTGGTGGTGGCCCCTGGCGATACGGAAGCCTTCGGCATGGCGATCCGCACGCTGCTGTCCGATGTCAGGCTGCGAACGGAACTGGGCAGGGCCGGACGTGTTTTCGCGGCGTCGAACTGGGATCGTGAAACCGTACTGCAGGCGATGGTTGCCGAGCTGGATTCATCCATTGCACGTCCGGCATCTTCGCAGCCTGCAGTGACCGGAAGCGTCATGTCCAGAGTCGCCCAGTCCACATCGCGGGAGTAGCATCTTCCCCGCCGGAAGGCCTCCACGGCTCCGTCAACCCGTCCCGGCAACCGAGGTCAATGCCGGCAACTGCAGAGTCAGGTCCATTTCCCCGTCGTTCACGATCAGCGCATTGCCGACCCGCGACTTGGCCAGCTGCTTGGCGCTGCCGACAGTGCGCATCACATCGGCCATGCTGCTGTGGCGACCTGGATCCACCATCGCGGCACCGACGGACAGGGTCATCAACGGGAAACCACGCTCCCTGCCATCGCGATCCACGCCCCGGAATCCGCCGGCAGCGATGTGTTCGGGCGAATAGAAGCGATGGCAGCTGGCCGCAAAGCTGTCGACTATGCGGGTGAGGCGCCGGTTCCAGTCCGTGCTGCGCATCACCAGAATGAAGTCGTCACCGCCAGGGTGGCCGACGCAATCCAGACAAGACGCCGCGGCAGAACGGCACAACCCCGCGAGGTGCAACTGCACCTGGTCGCCCTGGCTGTAGCCCTACTGGTCGTTAAAGGGTTTGAAGTTAGCGACGTCGGAATGGCCGATCACGAAC
>JAATEY010000309.1 GCA_015655465.1 Gammaproteobacteria bacterium
ACCCCCAATGTGCGCAACCGGCAGATCATCGTCGCGCGGCTCGAGAACGAGGTGACGGACAAGCGTTACCGGCAGGTAGGCGCGGTGGTCTGGCTGCTGCCCGAGAACGAAGACTTCGAACCCATCAAGGTCGATCTCAAGCAGCAGTCGCTGCTGATCGAAGGCGTGGTGGTGGGCGTCATCCGTCGCGGCAAGGGCATGGGCCTTTGAGCGCGCGCGCGAGGCACACATGCCCAAGGCGGCCCAGCACTCGCAGCTTGAAACACTGCTGCAGCATCCGTCGCTGTGGCGAGCGCGGGGCGCTGCGCCGCTGGCCGGTTTTGCCACCGGCTTCGCGCAGCTCGATGCGGCGTTGCCCGGTGGCGGTTGGCCGCGGCATGGGCTGGTCGAAATCCTCACTGCCGGCAGCGGCTTTGGTGAGCTGGCGCTGTGGGCGCCACTGGTCACGCAACTCACCCGTTCCGAAACCGCGCGCTGGTGCGCTTTCGTCACGCCACCCTTCGAACCTTTTGCACCGGCCTGGAGTGCGCGCGGAGCGCGACTCGACCGGCTGCTGATCGTGCGAGCGCCGCACTCCGGAGGCGGTACGCCTGGGTCTTTATGGGCATTGGAACAGTGTCTCCTGTCGGGTGCCTGTGGCATCGGCTTTGCCTGGCCGCAGCGGGCCGGCATGACCGAACTGCGCCGGCTTGCGCTGGCCACCGAGCGGGGCGCATCGCTGGGCGTGCTGATCCGGCCATTGCGCGCCGCCCTCGAACACACCGCCGCGGTGCTGCGCATCGCCATCACCCGCACGGCCACGCATCTGCGCCTGCAGTTGCTCAAGGGGCGTGGTCTGTCGCCGCGTGTCATCGAACTGGCATGGCCATGATCCGGCGCCGGCAGCACCCGCTCGACCTGCATATGCCGCTGCAGCCGGCCGCGGTGCCCGCGCAGGTGCGCGAAGTGCGGGGGGCGGAAGCTGCCGCGCTGCCGGGGGCGCGTGAACTTTGGGCCGCAGTGCAATTGGGCCAGTGGCGCGGCACACCCACCGAAGCCGAGAGCGAAAACTTTCCGGCAGCACTGGCCGTGCTCGTGAAGCGTGCACAGGCATTCACGCCCCGCGTGGGGGTCGAGTCTCCCGATGCGGTGCTGCTCGAACTCGCGGGCAGCCAGCGGCTGTTTGGCGGCATGCCGGCGCTGCTGGCCGCCCTGCGCAAGGCATTTCCGCGGCCGCTGCAGCTGGCCATGGCGCCCACGCCGCTGGCCGCCGTGCTGCTGGCGCGCGCCGGGCGCAACTGCTGCATCACCACCCAGGCGCGGCTGGCAGGGCGAGTCGCCACACTTTCGCTGGCGCACCTGCACTGGCCCGAAGAAGAACTCGCACGCCTCGCCAGCATGGGCGTTGCCAGTGTGGGCGAATTGCTGCGTCTGCCGCGGGCCGGGCTCGCGCGGCGCATCGGCCCCGGACGCCTGTGGCAGCTCGACCGCCTCACCGGCCTGCGGCCCGATACGCGCGCTGCCATTCCCGCGGCCGAACGCTTTGCCGAACGCATCGATCCCGACCATGAAACCGTCGATCGCGAACGGCTGCTGCTCGCACTGACACCTGCGCTCACCCGGCTCGAGGAATTCCTGCGCGGGCGGCAGCGCGGCATCATGGCGCTGCGCCTGACTCTGCATTACCGCCGCGCTCCACCGCAGGTCTGCATCCTGCGCTGCGTGGTGCCCGAATATCGCGCCGCGCGTTTTGCCGCCTTGCTGGCCGCGCGGCTCGAGGCGCTCTCACTGCCGGAGCCGGTGCGACGCATGGACCTCACCGCTGGCCGGCTGCGCCGCTTCGTCGCTGCCAGCAACGAGCTGTGGACGCCCGGTGAGCATGGTGGCAGTGCGGCAGCGGCGCAGGCGCCGGAGTTCCTGCAGACGCTGATGGCCCGGCTCGGTGAGCGCGCGGTGCATGGCCTGGCGGCAGTCGATGAGCATCGTCCGGAGCGGCAGTGGCGCGAGCTGTGGCCGACCACCGCAGTGGCTGCGACTATGGCTGCGGCTGCGGCCGCACCGGATGCCGCGGCCACGCGCCCGCTGGGCCTGATGCTGGCGCCGCTGCCGCTCGATGCGGTCTGCGATGCAGCCGGGCGCGTGCGGCAGCTGTTGCACCAAGGCCGCGACCTGGCGCTGGTCAGCGGACCGGAACGCATCGAGTCCGGCTGGTGGGATGGCGGCGATGTGGCGCGCGATTACTACATCGCGCGTGCCACCGATGGGGCGCAGTGGTGGATCTTCCGCGAATGCGGCGCGCCGCGACGCTGGTTCGTGCATGGATGTTTTGCCTGATTACGCCGAGCTGCATGCCCTGAGCAATTTCAGCTTCCTGCGGGGTGCCTCGCATCCGGCTGAGCTGATCGACCAGGCCTCGGAACTGGGTTATCGCGCGCTCGCGCTCACCGACGAATGCTCGATGGCCGGCGTGGTGCGCGCGCATGTGCGCGCCAGGGCACTGGGGCTGGCGCTCATCGTCGGCGCCGAATTCACGCTGGGTTGCGGCCTGAAGTTCGTGGCGCTGGCCGCCACGCGGCGCGGTTATGCACGGATCTGCCAGCTCATCACCCGTGGCCGGCGTGCGGCACCCAAGGGTTCCTATCGACTCGCGCGTGAAGATCTGCTGGCCTGTATTCCGGCTGTTGCGGGGCAGGCCGCTGCAGCGGACTGCCTGCTGGTCTGGCGCCCGGACCCGGCAGCAACGGATGCCGCCGAACCACAGGGGCGCTGGCTGGCAGAACATTACGCTTCCGTGCTGTGGCTCGGCGTGAGCCTGCTGCGCAGTGGCCAGGATGCCGTGCAGCTGCGCGCCGCACTCGCACTTGCCGCGCGCCTGGGCATCGCCTGCGTCGCCTGCGGCGATGTCCACATGCATGCCGCGGCGCGCCGGCCGCTGCAGGACACGCTGACCGCAATCCGCCACCGGGTCACGCTGCGCGCGGCCGGGCAACGCCTGTTCCCGAACGGCGAGCGGCATCTGCGCACCCGCGAGGAACTCGCGCGGCTCTATCCGCGCGCGCTGCTGGATGAAAGCGTGGCCATCGCTGCGCGCTGCCGCTTCTCGCTCGACGAATTGCGCTACCAGTACCCGCGCGAGATCGTGCCGGCGGATGAAACCCCAGCCAGTTACCTGCGCCGGCTGACGGAAGAGGGCGCGGCGCGGCACTGGCCGCAGGGTGTGCCGGTGGCGGTGCGGGCACTGATCGAGCGCGAACTCGAAATCATCGCCGGGCTGGGCTACGAGCCTTTCTTCCTCACGGTGTACGACGTCGTCCGTTTCGCGCGCAGCGAGGGCATCCTGTGCCAGGGCCGCGGCTCGGCAGCCAATTCCATCGTCTGCTATTGCCTCGATGTGACGGCAGTGGGCCCCGATCAACTGCAGATGCTGTTCGAGCGCTTCGTCTCGAAGGAGCGCAACGAACCGCCGGATATCGACGTCGACTTCGAGCACGAGCGGCGCGAGGAAGTCATCCAGTACATCTATGGCAAATACGGCCGCGAGCGCGCCGCGCTGGCGGCAACGGTGATCACTTACAGTGCCCGCAGCGTGGTGCGCGACCTGGTGCGGGTGCTCGATATCGACGCAGCCAACACGCGTGCGCTGACGCGCGGGTTGCGCGGCTGGCACGGTCACCAGGTCGATCCTGCCAAACTTCGTGCAGCAGGCGTCGAGGTCGACGCGCCAGCCGTGGCGCTGCTGCTGCGGCTGGCGGCAGAAATGGTCAATTTCCCGCGGCACCTGTCGCAGCATGTGGGTGGCTTCGTGATTTCCGAAGGGCCGTTGTCGGAACTGGTGCCGGTGGAGAACGCGGCGATGCCCGAGCGCACCGTGATCCAGTGGGACAAGGACGACCTGGAAGACCTGAAACTGCTGAAGGTGGATGTGCTGGCGCTTGGGATGCTCACGGCCATCCGCAAATGCTTCCAGCTGATCCATGACTTTCATGGCACGCAGCTGCTGGAACTCAACGGGGTTCCACAGGAAGATCCCGCCGTCTACGACATGATCTGCAAGGCCGATACCATCGGGGTGTTCCAGATCGAATCGCGCGCGCAGATGTCGATGCTGCCGCGCCTGAAACCACGCGAGTACTACGACCTGGTGATCGAAGTGGCGATTGTCCGCCCGGGTCCCATCCAGGGCGACATGGTGCATCCCTATCTGCGCCGCCGCAGCGGTGCCGAGCCCATCGAATACCCCAGTGACGATGTGAAAGGCGTTCTGCAACGCACGAAGGGCGTGCCGATCTTCCAGGAGCAGGTGATGCAGCTGGCCGTGGTGGCGGCCGGCTTCACGGCCGGCGAGGCCGATGAGCTGCGCCGCGCGATGGCCGCCTGGAAGCGTCGCGGCGGCGTGGACAGATTCGAGCAGAAGCTGCTCGATGGCATGCGCGAACGTGGCTACGCAGAGAAATTCGCGCGCCAGATCATCGCGCAGATCCGCGGGTTTTCCGACTACGGTTTTCCCGAGGCCCATGCTGCGAGCTTCGCCTTGCTGGCCTATGTGTCCGCGTGGCTCAAGTGCCACCATCCGGC
>JAATEY010000128.1 GCA_015655465.1 Gammaproteobacteria bacterium
CCGCCGGCGCCGCCGCAGCCTCCCCGACCGGAGGAAATCGTGCTTCCGCAGGCGGTGCTGCCGTTGATCAATATCGATGTGCCGCAGGAGGCTGCGCCCCCGATCACCGTGGCGGTCACTCCCTCACCACCAGCGCCACCGACACCGCCGGTGTCGGTGGGCGACACCAGCGAACCCATCATGGCGACCTCGGTGGAGTATGTGCGGCCACCGGTTGCTACCTATCCGCCGGCCGCCAGGCAGGCCCGCGTATCCGGCACCGTCTATGTACGTGCCCTGGTCGAAACGGATGGGCGTGTGCGCGATGTACGCGTGCAGCGCTCCAGCGGCTACGCGTCACTCGACAAGGCAGCCAGCGAGTCCGTACTCGGGGCCTTGTTCAGGCCTTACATGCGTGATGGCATCGCGCGCGCGGCACTGGTGATCGTGCCGGTGGATTTCTCGCTGAAAGTGCGTGGCGGCAGGCGCGACAAAGGGCAGCCACCGCAGGATGGCTGCGGCAAACCCCATCATCCCGGGCGTGAGCGAGACGACGAGCCCTGTGCCGAAGAATAGGCGCGGCGCCGCGTGCCTACAGCTCGATATCCGTGGCCAGCACCATCACGCCATGAGTGGGCATGCGGAAGAACTCGGCAGCCTGGGCGCTGCGTCGCTGCATGTAGGCGAACAGCCGGAATTTCAGGTCGGCGAGGAATGAATCGCGCGCGCGCGCGCGCACCAGGTGCCAGCCCAGGAAGAACGACACTTCCTCGTCGACTTCCTTGAGTCCGCGCTGGCGCGCACTGCGCAGGGCTTCCATCACGTCGGGGGTTTCCATGAAGCCGAAACGCGCACGCACGGCATAGACCTTCGGCAGAGGCATCTCCACCCAGGCACGCGGCCCGGTATACCGCGGTGTGCGCGTGATCTCCAGATTGAGCATCACGATCCGCTCGTGGCAGACACGGTTGTGCTCCAGGTTGCGCAGCAGCGCAGTGGGCACGAAGCCGGCATTGCTGACCAGGAACACCGCCGTGCCCGGCACGCGCGTGGCGCTCGCCAGCAACTGCGGCAGGGCATCGAGTTTCACTGCCCGCCGGCCCAGTTCCATGCGCAGCGCCGTGCGCCCGTCACGCCAGGTGGTGAAAATGAAATACATCACCGCCGCAATGCTGAGCGGCATCCAGCCGCCGTGTGGAATCTTGGTGGCGTTGGCGGCCACGAAGGCCAGATCCACCAGCAGGAACGCGCCGAATATCATGGCAACCCGCCACAGCGGCCATTTCCACTGCGTAACGGCAACTACCGCACCAAGTGCAGTAGTGAGCAGCATGGTGCCGACCACCGATGCGCCGTAGGCCGCAGACAGCGCGCTGGAAGACCGGAAGGTCACCACAATCAGCAGCACGGCAATCAACATGAAGATGTTCACCGCCGGGATATAGATCTGGCCGTGTGCGCGTGCCGAGGTCTGCAGGATCTGCAGGCGTGGCAGCAGGTCGAGCTGCACCGCCTGCCGCGCCACCGAGAATGCACCCGAAATGGTGGCCTGCGAAGCGATGATTGTCGCGGCGGTCGCAAGCACGATCAGTGCCGGCAGCAGGCCCGCTGGTATCAGCGCAAAGAATGGCTGTGAAACCTGGCCGGATGCATGCAGCAGCAGCGCTCCCTGGCCGAAATAATTCAGCAGCAGGCCGGGCCAGACAATGGTGAACCACGCGATTCGCACGGATTTGCGGCCGAAATGCCCCATGTCTGCATACAGCGCCTCGCCACCGGTCACTGCCAGGAATACCGAGCCGAGAATCGTCAGTGCCAGCAGCGGGTGAGTGCTGAGCAGGGCGATTCCATAGCCGGGATGCACTGCGGCCAGAACCTGGGGAGCAGCGATCAGCGCGCGCAGGCCGAGCAGGCCAATCACCGCGAACCACACCAGCATGATTGGACCGAACATCCGGCCGACCTTTTCGATGCCGCGCCGCTGGATGGCGAACAAGCCGAAGATGATGCCGATGGTGATGGGCAGCACATAACGCTGCAGGCCTTCACCAAGCAGTTCCATGCCCTCCACCGCGCTCAGCACCGAGATGGCCGGTGTGATGAGGGCATCGCAGAAGAACAGCGCAGTGCCCAGCACGCCCACCGCCACCGCGCGTTTTGCCCAGGGGCCGGTTTGTCCGATCTTCTGCTGGATCAATGCGACCAGCGACAGGATGCCGCCTTCACCGGCATTGTCGGCGCGCAGCAGCAGCACCACGTACTTCAGCGAGACCAGCACCGCCAGGCTCCAGAAGATGAGTGAAAGCACGCCGAGGATCTCGGCCACCTGGCCGGCGCCGCCACCGGCGGCGTTGAGCGATTCCTTGAATGCGTACAGCGGACTGGTGCCGATATCGCCGTAGACGATGCCCAGTGCGCCAATCAGCGTCGGCGCAAGACGCTTGTTGTCTTGCAAAGGTTCCTCGGTCCCTGGCGCGTGAATACAGCTAGAAGCCGCGCGCCAGATCTACCATGTTGAGCATTTTCCCACCGGCGACGTAGCGGCGCAAATTCTCGATGGCTATGGTCCAGCGCGCCTCGCCAGGCAGGTCGGACCAGCCTGAAATATGGGGTGTCATCAGGATGCGCGGCGATTTCCACAGGGGATGATTCGGCGGCAACGGCTCTGGATCCACCACGTCGAGGCCGGCACCGGCAAGCCGCCCTTCATTCAGTGCCGCCATCAGCGCCTCGGTGACCACGCTGCCGCCGCGCGCCACATTGATGAAGAAGGCAGTGGGTTTGAGCACCGCGAAGAATTCCCTGTTGTACAGGTCAGTAGTCTGCGGCGTCAGTGGCACGGCACTGACGACGACATCGGCGCTGCGCGCCAGTGTCAGCAGTTCATCGGGCTGCCCGACGTGACTGACGAAGTCCGGCTTGCCTGTTCCGCCCACGCGCGTGGCGACCACTTTCATGCCGAGACCGTGCGCGCGCCGGGCCACTTCGGTGCCGATGCCACCAAGGCCCGAGACCAGCAGCGTCTTGCCTTCGAGGAACTGCAGGGGAACCCTGGCGGCAGTGCCGCGACTCCACACGCCCTGCGAGGTGTCGACTGCAAACCGGTCCAGGCCATGCGCCAGTGCCAGCATCAGGGCGATGGCATGTTCGGCAATGACCGGCGAGTCGACGCCGCGCATGTTGGTCATCATCAGGCTGCGGGCTTTCACCGCCGGCAATTCCATGCAGTTCTCCACGCCGGCCGAAAGCGAGGCCAGCCAGCGCAGCTGCTTCGCGTTGTCGACGATGCGCGCATCGCAGATCTCGGGGTTGGAGCCGATGATGACGTCTGCGTCGGCCGCTGCCGCCACGGCACTGCGAAAATCATTGGCAACGGCGACGTTCGCATCGCCCGCCACGGCGCGAAAATCTTCCAGCTCGCCCGAGCGGATACCGTACTGCAGCAGCAGCACCTTGCGGGGTTTGCGCCACAGCGCATCCTCGCGGACCGGTGAGGCATGCTCCTGGATGCCGTGGCGCTCGAGTGTTGCGGCCACGTCGGCTGTGACGTCGGCAGCCGCATGGCCGGGCGTCGCGGCGAGCGCGCCGATGCAGGCACCCAGAAACCCCAGGTGCCTGCGCGTCATTTGGTGTCGATTCGCAGGCGTGCCTTGCCGGTCACCGGGTCGGCGAACTCGCGATTGTCCTCGCAGACGTATTCGTACATCTTGTAGTCGGGGCGGCGCTGGTAGACCCACTTCCAGCTCCACGGGCCGGTGAGGAACTCCGGATCTTCGACCGTGACTTCGTTCTGGAAGTGATCGGCGTCGAGCACGCGCATGCGTTCATGGATGCGCATGTTGGCCGAGTGCGGTGCGTTGCGAAACCGCACGTAGTCCTTGATGCCGATGGTCTCGACCACGAAGTCGTTGCCCTGCCACTTGCCGCTGGAATGACCCCAGAAGCCGGGTTCGGCGTCGTCCACTGCAGGCAGCGTGTAGTCGAGATAAATGCGCCGCACCTGATTGTAGGCTTCCTGGATGATGGTGGTCTGTCCCTTGCTCTGCAGAACCTCCATCGGGAACATGGCCATCATCATCGCCGGCATGCCATCAGGAATGCAGTGCGTGTAGTTGGTGGCAATGGGTTCGCCCGCGGCATTGGCAGCGGCAATCTTCTTCTGCTCTGCGTCGTACGCCGCCTGGAACCTGGGCTTCAGTGGCGGCGGGGGAATTGCCGCTGGTGCGGGCGGTGTGGTGGCGGTGCGGTTTGCAGGCGGCGGTGGGGTGTAGCGATCCCAGGTACCGCTGAAATCGTGCGGGTCGAAAGCCGGTGCGGCGCTCGCCGCGTCCGCCTTCGGCAGGCAGGCGCCAGCCGCCAGCAGCGCCACGGAGAGTGCGTATCCGGTGGCGCGGATCATGGTCTGGCTTCCGGCGGCAGCGGCTTGCCGGTCTCGATGCTGATGTTCGGCGGGCCGGCCGGGCCGCCGTTGCCGAAGATGCGGCCGTCCGCGAGCTTGACCTGCTTGAGCAGTGAGCCGGGCTCACCGGTGCGCAGCGGCGCGACGACCGTGCTGATCTGGTCGCCCTTCTTGATCATGTTGAACTTCCAGCCGGTGCGGTTGAGGATGCCGGGGTTCGCGCACTCGATGGTCCACTCCCGCATCCTGCCCTTGGCGTCCGGCGCTTCCAGATGGATGTAAACATGCGGGTTCTGCCAGAGGAACTCGGTGACCTTGCCCTTGAGCAGTATCTGATGGTCGCCGTCGAACATCGCGAATGAATGGTGCGCCAGGACGGGCATGGCGCAGATGGCCAGCGTCAGTGCGAACAGCGTGCGAATCTTCACGTTCAGACCCCCGATGCGATGACTTGTTATTGTCGAGCCATTGCGATTCTAGCGCCCGACGGGTCAGGCGCGGCGATAGACAGAGCGCAGTCGCAGCGGCTTGATGCCGGGACGCTGCACTTCGCGCGTCACCAGCAGCGAACCGTCGGCCCGCTGCAGCAGGTAGGTCTCCGAGTACTTGTGCTTGCGATCGTAGGTTTCGGTGACCTGCAGCCGGCTGGCGCTCAGGCTGGAACTGATCTTCGCCGTGCCGATGGCATCGACCCTGGCCCGGGGCACGCCCGGCGACAGTTTGCGTTCGGGATTGCTGTCACCGCGAAGGATGATGTCGCTGCCCTTGCTGTCGACGACGAGCAGCTGCGGCGCGGTGAGCAGTGCCAGCAGCTCGGCGCGCAGGTCGGTGCGTCCGGGACGGTCGTGGATCGGCCCCAGCGACCGTTCCATTTCGTCCTTGATCTCGCTGGCCGCATCCGTGTCGGGCCGCTTGCGGTAACGTCTGTCGCGGGGTTCGCTGTATTTCGCCAGCGCGGCGTCGAGTGCGGGCATCACTGCATCGCTGCTGGGCGGCTCCAGTTGCCAGCGACCGCAAAGGTCGCCGCAGCCCGTGGCAGGGGTGGCCGACCAGGCGGGCAGCGCCATGACCAGCAGCGTGGCCAGAAGTCGTTTCATGGCCCAACTGTAGCCCGCGCCGGAGGTCTTTGCAGCCGTTTTCGGGGCAGGGGAATACCTACTTCACCCGCGCCGAACCACCTGCCCTGGCACCACCCGCAGCACCCTGACCACTGCGGCCGCGGCCGCCGCTGCGATGGTGATGCGGCCGCTGATGCTGCGACGGTGCATGGCGCCGCGGCTGCTGCGCCGCATGGGTCTGCGCCGGCTGGCTCGAGGCAGGCGGCTCCTTCATTTCGAAGGCCGGCAACGGCAGGGTGGGCAGGTCCCGGCCCAGCAACCGCACGATGTCCCTGAGGAAAGGCGCTTCGTCCGGCGACACCAGCGAGATCGCCTTGCCGGTGGAACCGGCACGCGCCGTGCGGCCGATGCGATGCACGTAATCCTCGGGAATGTTCGGTAGTTCGTAGTTCACCACGTACGGCAGTTCCTTGATGTCGAGGCCGCGGGCCGCGACTTCGGTGGCCACCAGCGCGATGATGCGGTTCGCCTTGAAGTCTTCCAGCGCACGCACGCGGGCGTTCTGGCTCTTGTTGCCGTGGATGGGCAGCGAGGGAATGCCCGAGCGCACCAGCTGTTCGGCCAGGCGGTTGGCGCCATGCTTGGTGCGCGTGAAGATCAGCACCTGGTGCCAGTTGCTATCCTTGATCAGAGCGGCAAGCAGATGCCGCTTGTGTTCCTTGGGCAGCCGGTAGGCCACCTGTTCCACGCGGTCGGCGGTCTTGTTGGGCGGAGCCACGTCGATGCGCTGCGGATTGTGCAGCAGGTTGCCGGCGAGCTGGCGGATATCGTCCGAATAGGTGGCGGAGAACATCAGGTTCTGCCGCTCCTTCGGCAGCATGGTGCGGATCTTCTTGATCGTGTGGATGAAGCCCATGTCGAGCATGCGGTCGGCCTCATCGAGTACGAACACTTCGATCTGTGCCAGCGACACGAATTTCTGGTTGATGAGGTCGAGCAGGCGGCCGGGCGTGGCAACGAGGATGTCGCAGCCATTGCGCAGTGCATCGATCTGCGGGCGTTCAC
>JAATEY010000124.1 GCA_015655465.1 Gammaproteobacteria bacterium
CCAGGGTGAAGATTACAGCTGCCCGTACGCCAGCCGGCACAGGCGGCTCGGTGCCGGTTGCGACAACCGCGGTGCGCGCCGCACCGCGCACGCTGCGACCGAACGCGGCGGCGCTGACGATGCAGATGGCCAGCAGCCCCAGCTTCAGCCGGAACGACAGGGTCATGAATTCGCGCACCGGCTCGGCGATGGTCAGCACCACTCCTGTCGTCGCCATGACCGCGAGCCCGCTCCACAGGAAGGGCGCGAAGCGGTTCCAGACGCGGGCAAGCGGCTCATCGACACGCACCCAGCCCAGCACCCGGAGCGAGATCATCAGGATGGAGACGAACACCAGGCCCACCATCAGGATGTGCACCGACTGCATCAGCGGCACTATCCAGCTGATGGTCTTGAGGGCCGTGCTCAGCGACGTGGACTGTATCCCTGCCGCGAATTCCGGGAGAGTCATTATTCACCTCAGTTGGTCGAAGCAGGCGGTTTGCCCTGCCAGAAGGCGACGCGCCATTGACCAAGTCTGTCATGACTCAAGCGGCCGAAGTGCATGCGGCGTGGCTGAACGCCCATGGAACTGTTGGCGAAAGGACAGGTAACCGTAGCAAGTTGAGGGGTATTGCCTGATGTGCACAATGCGTGTCCATGAACAGACTTCGCATGGCGATGCAAACCTGGGCACGCCGAACCCTGATCCTCTCGCATCGTTACCTCGGCATCGCCATCAGCCTCATGCTGGTCGTGTGGTTCGCTTCCGGCATCGTGATGATGTATGCGGGTGGCATGCCGCGACTTGATCCCCAGTTGCGGCTGGAGCGGTTGCCCGCTCTCGACTTCTCGCAGGTCAAGCTGACACCGTCGGAGGCGGCGCAGCGTCTGGGATTGGGGAATGCAGCAGTGCCGACTTTGTTGATGGTGCAGGAGCGGCCCGCCCATAGATTCCCGGGGCCGCGCGTCGCGACCATCTTTGCTGATGACGGCAGCCAGCCGGAGCGGTTGCAGCCCGCTGCTGCGGCTGAAGTTGCACGGCGATTCGCCCAGGTGTCGATAGACGCCGTTCATTTCGAACATCAGGTCGACGAGGTGGATCAATGGACGCTGGGTGCAAGGCGCGACCTGCCGCTCTACAGGTTCCGTATCGATGATGGACGTGGCACGCAGCTGTATGTCTCTCCCCGCAGCGCCGAGGTCGTTCAGGCGACAACCACCCGTACCAGGACGCATGCCTGGATCGGCACGATTCCGCACTGGATCTATTTTTCTGCGTTGAGGACGAACCAGCCTCTCTGGTATCGGGTTGTTGTGTGGCTTTCGGCGCTCGCCTGCGTGCTGGCGGTGCTGGGTCTCGTGCTTGCCTTTACGCAATTCCGCAAGTCGCGACCCTTCCGGCTGGCGTCGTCCATCCCCTATCGGGGCGGGGTACGCTGGCACTACATCAGCGGAGCGCTGTTCGGGGTGTTTGCGTTCACCTGGGCGTTCAGCGGGCTCGTGTCGATGGAACCCTGGGAATGGACCAATGCCAGCGGTCTCGAAATCGACCGCACTGCCCTGACGGGAGGGCGGGTTGACCTTGCGAGCTATCCATCGCTGGACGGGCCCGCGTTGACGGCGCTCGTCGCGCCGCGTGTCATCAAGGAGATCGGCTTCCAGCGCATCCAGGCCGCTGTTCCAGACCGGCGCATCGTGGAGCGGACGATGCTCGAGGACTATGACTCCTACTATTACTCCCGCAGCGGACAGACGGTGCTGCCGGTGCTGCGGATCAAGTTCGACGACCCGATGCGTACCTGGATCTACATCGATCCGCGTACCAGCAGCATCGTCGCCGAGGTACACAAGTACAGCCGCGTGGAGCGCTGGCTCTACAACGGCCTGCATAGTCTCGACTTCGCCTTCTGGTACAGCCGCCGGCCGTTGTGGGACATCGGCATGATCGTGCTGCTGCTGGGTGGTCTGACGAGCAGCAGCCTGGGCCTGTATCTCGGCATGCGCCGGCTGGTACGGGGTGTACGCCCGCCGGAACCGCAGCCGGCACATGGCGTTAATTAACCGTTCTACCGCATGTACCGATACGTACCAGTGAATCATCGGCCGATTGCGCCACTCTGACTACGTTAGCCTCTGCGTGGATTGGCGAGCGGTCGAGCCGACAGGCTCAACACTCTGCCAGGACCGTGCAAAGAGCGCCAACCGCTGCGCGCAGCAATAACTGCCGCATCGTGACCAGAAATTGTGGAGGGCCGGTTGTATTCGCCGCGCGCTTCCGGGGGCAATGACATCGTGGACCTGCATCAATTCAGCGACTGGTTGTCCTCGACGGCATTCAGTCAACGTATCCAGGTCACCCCCTGGGTCATACCGGCCATTCAGACCGCGCATATCATCAGTCTGGCGCTGCTGTTCGCGGCCGCACTGATGCTGGCGCTGCGTATCGCCGGGCGCGGGCTCGCCACCGAGCCGTTGCACCTGCTCGCTGCGCGTTTCACCCGCGCCATCTGGATACTGCTGGTTCTGCTGCTGATATCGGGCTTGTTGCTGATCACCGCGGAGCCCGGCCGCACCATTACCAACCCTGTTTTCTACGCGAAGATGATCATGCTGGTGGTGGCGATCGCAGTCACGCTGTGGTTGTCGGCCGTCGCGAAACGGCAGTTTGAGCGTCCATCCGGACTGCATGTGTTCACGGCGGGAGCCAGCATGCTGCTGTGGGCCGGCATCATGTTCGCGGGGCGGTTTATCGCCTACTTCGAATCCAACTGAGGGGTCGGCACGTGTTACAGGG
>JAATEY010000335.1 GCA_015655465.1 Gammaproteobacteria bacterium
CTGCCGGCGCCACGCGCCAGCGGTGCCGCGGCATTTGTCTCGATCATGGAAGGCTGCAGCAAATTCTGCTGCTACTGCGTCGTGCCGGACACGCGCGGAGAGGAAGTCAGACGTCCGGCAGCCTCGGTGCTGGAGGAAGTGCGGGAGCTGGTGGCGCAGGGCGTCGGCGAGATCACATTGCTGGGGCAGAACGTCAACGCCTATGAAGGTGCGCGCCCCGGCGCTGCGCCGATGGATCTGGGGCAACTCATCCGGGCCATCAGCGCCATGCCGGGTGTGGAGCGCGTGCGCTTCACCACTTCGCATCCGCTCAATTTCAACGATGCCCTGATCGAAGCCTTTGCGCACACGCGCAAGCTCGCCAATCACATGCACCTGCCGGTGCAGAGCGGCTCGGACCGGATCCTGGCGCTGATGCGCCGCGGCTACACCACGCTCGAGTTCAAGCAGAAGCTGCGACGCCTGCAGGCGGTGCGGCCGGACATCACGATTTCCACCGACCTGATCGTCGGCTTTCCTGGTGAAACCGAGCGTGATTTCCAGCAGACACTCGACCTTGTTGCGGAAGTCGGCTTCGACCAGTCGTTCAGTTTCATCTACAGCCGGCGGCCCGGCACACCCGCGGCATCCCTGCCTGACGATGTGACGGATGCCGCGAAATCCGCGCGCCTGGCGCGCCTGCAGGCCTTGCTCGACAGCCAGGCGCGCGCCATCAGTGCGCGCATGATCGGCAGCGTGCAGCGGGGGCGGGTGGAGCGCCCGTCGCGCCGCGATGCCCGCCAGCTGGCAGGTCGCACCGAAAACAACCGCTGGGTCAACTTCGACGGCGGCGCGGGTTTGATCAACCGCTTCGTCGATGTGGAAATCACCGCAGCCATGAACAATTCGCTGCGTGGCCGCCTGCTGCCCGAGCACCACGCCATGCCGGAACTGCGCGCGTGAAACAACGACGCGATTCCGCGCTGTCACAGCCGACGGAATTTGAACTGCTGCCGGAAGACAACACCCGCCTCGCCGCATTGTGCGGACCGCTGGACCAGAACCTGCGGCTGGTGGAACAGCGCCTGGGCGTGGAAGTGCGCCGCCGTGGCAACCAGTTCCGCGTGCAGGGCGAGCGCTCGGCGGGCGCGACCCAGGTGCTGCGTGACCTGTTCGAACTCACCGAAGGCGGCAAGCCGCTCGATCTGCCGGAAGTGCACCTGGCGCTGCGCGAACATGCGGACACGGAGGACACTACCTCGGTGCGCGCGGCGGCGGTGATTCCATTGCAGAGCGATGACGCCGCGCGGGTGCCGCGCGGCACGATCCGGGCGCGCGGTGAACACCAGAAGGGCTATCTGGCGAATATCCACAGTCATGACCTGACCTTCGGCATCGGCCCCGCCGGCACCGGCAAGACCTATCTTGCGGTGGCCTGCGCGGTGGAGGCGCTGCAGGGTGAACGCGTGCGCCGCATCGTGCTGGTGCGGCCGGCGGTCGAGGCGGGCGAGCGGCTCGGCTTCCTGCCGGGCGACCTCACGCAGAAGGTCGATCCGTACCTGCGACCGATGTACGACGCACTGTACGAAATGATGGGTTTCGAACGCGTGGCGCGCTTCATCGAGCGCAACATCATCGAAGTGGCCCCGCTGGCGTTCATGCGGGGCCGTTCGCTCAACGAGTCGTTCATCATCCTCGACGAGGCGCAGAACACCACGCCCGAACAGATGAAGATGTTCCTGACCCGCATCGGCTTCGGCTCGCGCGCGGTGGTCACCGGCGACCTGACGCAGACCGACCTGCCGGTGGGCAAGCTGTCCGGACTGCGCAATGCACTCGATGTATTGCCGGGGGTTGCCGGCATCGCCTTCACCCATTTCGATGCCAGCGATGTGGTGCGGCATCCGCTGGTGCAGCGCATCGTGCGCGCATACGAAGGGCATGGGCCGGCATGAGCCCGCGCGGCGCATTGATAGTCGATTGCCGCGTGCCGCCGCGGGTGCGTGCGCCCTCGCGGCACCTCATGGCGCGCTGGGCCGATGCGGCACTGGGCGCCCGCGGCACGGGGCATGAAATGGCGCTGCAGGTGGTGTCGGCGCCGCGCATGCGCGCGCTGAACCGCCGGTATCGCGGCAAGGACAAACCCACCAATGTGCTGGCGTTTCCCGCCACGCCTGCGCCGGGTGTGCGACCGCAGCCACTGGGTGATGTGGTGATCTGCCCCGTGGTGCTGCGGCGCGAGGCACGTGACCAGGGCAAGAACGAAACGGCGCACTGGGCGCATCTGATCGTGCACGGCACGCTGCACCTGGCCGGCTACGATCATGAACAGGACGCGGAGGCGGCCCGCATGGAGCGGCGCGAGATCGCCGTGCTGAAGCGGCTGGGTTTTGCCAATCCCTATCGTCGCAACCAGCACCTTGCCGGTGATCCATGAGCGACCCCGAAGGCACAACCCGGGCAGTGATGCGTCGCCTGCGGCGTTTCGCCGCACCGAAGGATCGCGTGCAGTTGCGCGACATGCTCACCGGCGCCGCCCAGCACGGCCTGCTCGATGCCGATGCGCTGTCGATGGTGGAAGGCGTGCTCGACGTGGCGGACCTGCAGGTGCGCGACATCATGGTGCCGCACAATCACATGATCTGCGTGCGCGCGGACGACCTGGCGCCGCGCATTCTGTCGGTGGCTGTCGATTCCGGTCACTCGCGCTTTCCCGTGATGGGGGCCGACGGCGAGAAGGTGGTCGGCATATTGCTTGCCAAGGACCTGCTGCGCCTGTTGACCGTGAACACGGCGGCGAATTTCGACCTGCGTGACTGGATGCGCAAACCCCTGTTCGTGCCGGAATCCAAGCGCGTCAATGTGCTGCTGAAGGAACTGCGCGTGGGCCGCAACCACATGGCCATCGCCATCGACGAATACGGCAGCGTGGCGGGCCTCGTGACCATGGAAGATGTCATCGAGCAGATCGTCGGCGAGATCGACGATGAATACGATGTCGAGGACGAGAAGAACATCCGCCGCGAGGACGAGCGGCAGTTCCTGGTGCGCGGCAGCACGCGCATCCTGGATTTCAACGAGCACTTCGGCGCAAATCTTCCCGATGACGCCAATGACACCGTGGCGGGCCTGGTGACGCAGCACTTCGGACGCCTGCCGCGTCGTGGTGAGGCGATGCAGCTGCAGGGCTTCGAGTTCCGGGTGACGCGTGCGGACCGGCGTCGCATCGAAGCCATGCGCGTCACGGTGCCGGCTGTCGACGCAGCCTCGGCTGATGTGATCGCCGCTTCCGATCAAAGTGGCTGAGCAGCCCGCCGGGTGGCGGGCAGCCGGCCCGGAACGCTGGTTGCTGCGGGCGGTGGCGCTGCTCGCGGGCGCTGCGCTCAGCACGGCGTTCGCACCCCATGACCTGTGGTGGCTGGCGCTGCTGTGTCCGGCGGTATTGATTGGCCTGTGGACGCGTGCCACCACGCCGGCTGAAGGTGCCTGGCTTGGCTGTGCCTTCGGTCTCGGGCTTTATTCTGCCGGCACCTGGTGGCTCTACATATCGATTCACGGCTTCGGCCAGGCGCCAATCTGGATAGCCCTGCTGGTCATGGCGGCACTGGTGGCGATCATGGCAGCGTGGCAGGCGTTGCTGGGTTATGCGGTGCTGCGCTGGCTTGCGCCACGCTCGACGCCCGGTTGCCTGCTGCTGGTACCGGCAGCATGGGTGATCGTCGAATGGTGGCGCGGCTGGTTCCTCAGCGGCTTTCCGTGGTTGTCGCTCGGCTACTCGCAGACCGACACCTGGCTTGCCGGACTGGCGCCGGTGGGCGGCGTGCACCTGGTGAGTCTCGCACTGCTGGTCGGTGCGGGCGGGCTGGTCCAGCTGTGGCGCGCGCGCGGCGGCGCGAGATTGCTGGCGCCGGTGGCGCTGATATTGCCCTGGACCATCGGCATGTCGCTGCGGGACGTCGCATGGACGCAGGCTTCAGGCCCTGCGCGTACCGTCGCCATCCTGCAGGGTGCCATACCCCAGGACATGAAGTGGCTGCTGTCGAACCAGCAGAACATCCTCGATGACTACGCGCAACTGCATCGCGAAGCGCTGGGCGCCAACCTCATCATCTGGCCGGAGTCGGCGCTGCCGGATCTCGCCAACCTTTATCCGGACTACATCGGCAGGGTGTGGTCGACCGCACGCCGCAGCAAGTCGGCCGTGCTGATGGGAGTGATACGGGAGGCGGATGGCCCGGGCGCAGATTCCCTCTACTTCAATTCCCTGCTGGGCATGGGCAATGACGAGCCCGCGTTTTATGACAAGCGGCACCTGGTGCCATTCGGCGAATACTTTCCCGTGCCGCAGTGGCTGCGCAACTGGATGCGGCTCATGAACCTGCCGTATTCCGACTTCACGCCAGGCGCCGCGCGCCAGACGGTGTTCGATCTGGCAGGACTCAAATTGTCTGCCAGCATCTGCTATGAAGATGCCTATCCGGCGATGATGAACCCGGAAACGCGCATCGCGGAGGCATTGGTGACGGTGACCAACGACGGCTGGTTCGGCAATTCGGGCGCCCGTTACCAGCACCTGCAGATCGCCCGCATGCGGGCGCTGGAGAGCCGCCGTTACCTGCTGCGTGCCGCCAATGACGGGGTATCCGCCGTGATCGACCCGTATGGCAGGATCGTCAGCCGGGCGCCTGAATTCACCCGGGCCGTGCTGCGCGGGAGCCTGACCCCCCGGCGGGGGGCCACGCCCTACCTCCGGGTCGGAAACTGGCTTGCCATCGGACTTGCCGGGTTCATACTGGGCGGGGGAGTCTTGGGGGGCTTGAGAAAGATCCGTGGTGGCACCATCTAGCGCATTGGATTAATGCTTTGTCATGGCGGTCGACTGCTGAAACTACTCGGCAGGCAGCCGGTCTATTCAGTGCATCAGTTTCGGAGGAGTTGGCTATGTCCGTTGAACGTTGCAGTGGCAAATATTTCCTGTTGGCATTGAGCGGTCTGGTGCTTTCAGCCTGTTCGCCGAGTGCGTCTACGGCAGTGCCCGCGGCACCCTTAGTTGCCGCCGCCGCAGTGACCACGGCCCCGCTGGTTACCGGCCTGCCGGACTTCACCGGGCTGGTGGAGCACTACGGCCCGGCCGTGGTGAATGTGCAGGTTACCGAGAAGCGGCAGCAGCGACAGTCAGATGCTTTTGGTGAACTGCGCAAGCGCTTCGGCATCCCCATGCCAGACATGCCAGGGGGGGATGATGATGGCCGGTCCCCGCCTGAGCAGCATGGTGAGGGTTCCGGTTTCATCGTATCCGCGGATGGCTACATCCTGACCAATGCGCATGTGGTGCGTGACGCCACGGAAGTGCTGGTGAAGCTCACCGACCGGCGTGAATTCAACGCCAAGGTCATCGGCATGGACGACAAGACCGACGTGGCGGTGATCAAGATCGAAGGCAGCAACCTGCCCATCGTGCGCATCGGCGATCCGTGCCTGCTCAAGCCGGGGCAGTGGGTGGTCGCCATCGGCTCGCCTTTCGGCATGGAAAACAGCGTCACGGCCGGCATCGTCAGCGCCACCTCACGGCGGCTGCCGGACGAGAAGTTCGTGCCGTTCATCCAGACCGACGTGGCAGTGAACCCGGGCAATTCCGGCGGCCCGTTGTTCAACCTGAATGGCGAGGTCGTGGGCATCAATTCACAGATCTACAGCCAGAGCGGCGGTTACATGGGGCTGTCGTTTGCGATTCCCATCGACATGGCGAACGATGTGCGCGACCAGCTGATCAAGACCGGCAAGGTGACGCGCGGGTTTTTCGGCGTGGGATTCCAGCCGATGGATGCGGCGTTTGCAGAGTCCTTCGGCCTGGATCGGCCGCGCGGCGCGCTGGTCTCTGACGTGATACCCGGGGAAGCCGCGGAAAAAGCCGGCATCCGGCCTGGCGATATCATTCTCAGTATCGGCGGGAAGCCGGTGGAGAACGACGTGACCCTGGCTCCCATGGTTGCCGCGATCAAGCCGGGCACCAGCACCGAACTCGAGGTCTGGAGTGACCGCAAGCTGCGCAAGCTGACCGTGAAGATGGGCGAGAACAAGGAAGGCGGCGTGAAGGCGGCCGGTGCGCCTGGTGGTCGCAATGGTGGTGGCCGCGGCGGCAGTGCGGCCCCTGAGCCGGATGTGCTGGGCCTGTCCGTGCGGCCGCTGACAGCCGAAGAGAAGCAGCAGGTCGATACCTCCGGTTCGCTGGTGGTCGAGGCCGTCAGCGGGGCAGCCGAGAAGGCCGGTGTGGCGCGTGGCGACATCATCCTGGGTGTGCAGGGAGTCCCCGTGAAGAGCGTTGCCGAACTGCAGGCGGCTACCGGCAAGAGTTCCGGCAAGACCGTCTCACTGCGCGTGCAGCGCGGGAATGCGGTTACCTTCTTCGCAGTCCGCCCCTGACAGCTGGGACGAATGACGGCCCAGCAGGGTCCGAACAGATTGGGTGGCTCGTGTATTCTTGCGGGCCACCCACCTGATCGCCCCGCATGCAAGAACGATATGACCCGGCTGCCGTAGAAGGCGGCGCCCAGGCAGCCTGGGCTGCCGCCAACGCCTTTGCCGCCGACGAGACCGCCCCCGGCGAGAAGTACTACTGCCTGTCGATGTTCCCGTACCCCTCGGGGCGTCTGCACATGGGGCATGTGCGCAACTACACCATCGGCGACGTCCTCGCGCGCTTCATGCGCATGCAGGGACGCAATGTGCTGCAGCCCATGGGCTGGGATGCCTTCGGCCTGCCGGCCGAGAACGCCGCCATCGCCAACGGCCTGCCGCCGGCAAAATGGACCCGCGACAACATCGCCTACATGAAGGGCCAGCTGCAGTCGCTGGGTCTTGCCATCGACTGGAGCCGTGAGCTCGCCACCTGCGATGCCGACTACTACAAGTGGAACCAGTGGCTGTTCCTGCGCATGCTGGAAAAAGGCATCGCGTACAGGAAGACCGGCACGGTGAACTGGGATCCGGTCGACCAGACCGTGCTCGCCAACGAACAGGTGATCGACGGGCGCGGCTGGCGCACCGGTGCGCTGGTGGAGAAGCGCGAGATCCCGATGTACTACTTCGGCATCACGAAATATGCCGATGAGTTGCGTGCGGCGCTGGATGAGCTGCCCGGCTGGCCCGAACGCGTGCGCACCATGCAGGCGAACTGGATCGGGCGCAGTGAAGGCGTGCAGGTGGACTTTCCGTATGGTGAGGACACGAAGGGACTGCTCGGCCGCGACGGCAGCTTGCGCGTTTTCACCACGCGTGCCGACACGCTGATGGGCGCCACCTACGTGGCCGTGGCGGCGGAACATCCGATTGCCCTGGCTGCCGCGAAGGAGCGCGTGGAGCTTGCTGCGTTCATCGACGAATGCAGGCGCGGCAGCACGATGGAGGCCGATCTCGCGACGCAGGAAAAGAAAGGCCTGCCGACGGACATGACCGTGCGTCATCCACTCACCGGCGCGCTGCTGCCGGTGTGGGTCGCCAATTACGTGCTGATGGGCTATGGCGAAGGCGCCGTGATGGCCGTGCCCGCGCACGATGAGCGCGATTTCGAGTTTGCGCAGAAGTATTCGTTGCCCGTGCGCACCGTAGTCGCTTCGGCGAGCGGCAGACATGAATCCGTCACTGCGCCATGGCGGGAAGACTATGCGGAAGCCGGAGTGCTGGTCGATTCCGGAGAATTCACCGGGCTGACTTCGGCAGCCGCGGTAGCTGCCATTGCCGAAGCGCTGGCAACGCGCGGTCTCGGTTCGAAGCGCGTGCAATACCGCTTGCGCGACTGGGGCATCTCGCGCCAGCGCTACTGGGGCTGCCCGATTCCCATCATCCACTGCGCGGCCTGTGGCGATGTGCCGGTGCCGGAGGGCGATCTGCCCGTGCGCCTGCCCGAGGACCTGGTGCCGGACGGCAGTGGCAATCCGCTTGCCAAGACGCCGTCTTTCTACGAGTGCAAATGCCCGCGGTGCGGTGCAGCTGCACGGCGCGAAACCGACACGATGGATACCTTCGTGGATTCGTCCTGGTATTTCCTGCGATTTGCCAGCGCGGGCAATGACGCGGCCATGGTCGACGCACGCGCCAACTACTGGCTGCCGGTGGACCAGTACATCGGCGGCATCGAGCACGCCATCCTGCACCTGCTGTATTCGCGCTTCTGGACGCGGGTGATGCACACGCTGGGGTTGGTGAAGACGCCGGAGCCCTTTGCCAACCTGCTCACGCAGGGCATGGTGCTGAACCATATCTTCCATCGCACCCCGGCCACCGGGCGACGCGAGTACTTCAATCCCGCAGATGTGGATCTCACCATCGATCCGGCGACGCGTGAATCGAAGGCGATATTGCACAAGGATGGCAGCGCGGTGACTTACGAAGGTCTCGGCACCATGTCGAAGTCGCGCAACAACGGCGTGGACCCGAATGCGCTGACCAGCAGGTACGGTGCGGACACCGCGCGCCTGTTCATGATGTTCACCGCGCCGCCGGAGCAGTCGCTGGAGTGGAGCGACGAAGGTGTGCTGGGCGCGAACCGCTTCCTGCGCCGGTTGTGGAAGGCGGTGTTCGATCACGTGTCGGTGGGCGGTGCGGTGCCACAGGCTGAGCTTGCCCAGGCGCTTGCAGGCGGCGCGTTGTCGGCAGCCGATCGCGACCTGCGGCGCAGCGCACACCATACGCTGGCCAAGGTCGAGGACGATATCGGCCGCCGCCGCATCTTCAACACTGCAGTTGCGAGCGTCATGGAACTTCTGAATGCGGTTGGCAAGCATGCGGCCGACGCGGGCGCGGGCCAGCCTGCTTCGCGCGCCGTGCGTCAGGAAGCTTTGGAAATTGCGGTAATGTGCCTGTCGCCCATCGTGCCGCATATCTGCCATGAGCTCTGGCAGCAGCTGGGGCAGGGCAGTGAACTATGGGGCGCTCGCTGGCGCAAGGCCGACCCCGCAGCGCTGGTGCAGGATGCCATCGAGGTGGTGGTGCAGGTGAACGGCAAGCTGCGCGGGCGCGTGAGCGTTGCGACGGGCGCAAGTGACGACGAAGTGAAGGCTGCGGCATTGGCCGATGACAGCGTGCGCAAACATTTCGAAGGGCGCGAGCCAAAGAAGGTGATCGTGGTGAAGGGCAAGCTAGTGAACGTGGTGCTGTGATGAGAATCGCAGCGATCGCCAGTCTGTTGCTGCTCGCGGCCTGTGGCTTCCAGCTGCAGGGCCGGCAGGTGATGCCAGCTGCCCTTGCCAACCTGAGCCTCGTTGCCGTCGATGAGCAGAGCGATTTCACGCGCGCCCTGCGGGCCTCGCTGAAAGCCTCCGGTTCGCGACTGGTCGGGCAGGGCGGGGCTGATGGGACCGTGGTGCGTATCATGCGCGACGAGCTGACCGAACGCGTGCTGTCGGTGGATGCCCGCAATATTCCCACCGACTTCGAGCTCACCTACAAGGTCGAGGTGCAGGTGCGCGCCGGCGGGCGCGAGCTGATGGCAGTCCAGCCCTTCGAGCTGTCCCGCATCTTCAGCTTCGACGAGCGCAAGCTGCTCGCCAAGGAACGCGAAAAGGACATCCTGCGTGAAGCCCTGGCGCGCGACATGGCGAGCGTGGTGACGCGGCGCCTGTCGGCGCTGTAGCGAGCCTCATCCATGCTGCGCATGGGTGGCCTGGATCGGCTGGCGGTGGCCGTGCTGCTGGACCGCTACGGTCTCGTATTGCGCATGCAGGCGCCCGGCCAGCTGATTCCGGGCAGCTACTGGGGTGAGAGTGAGGCGGGCCTGATCGGCAGGGTGCTCTACGCCCGCAGCGATACTCCGCTGCACTCGGTGCTGCACGAAGCCGCGCATTTCATCTGCATGTCGCCGGAGCGGCGCGCTGGCCTGGATACCAATGCCGGTGGCGATGATGCCGAAGAATGCGCCGTGTGTTACCTGCAATTGTTGCTGGCGATGGAGCTGCCGCAGTGCGGTTTCGCGCGCGCCTGCCAGGACATGGACGTCTGGGGCTACAGTTTTCGTCTCGGCTCGACGCGTGCCTGGTTTGAACAGGATGCCGGGGACGCGCGGCTGTGGTTGCTGGCCGAAGGCCTGGTCGACGTGGCCGGAAAGCCGAGCGGTCTTTGCAGGCTGTAGTTTGACATGCGGCTCAGGAGTGGCTGATGGTTGCGAATCTCAGGCTGGCGATGGCATTTGCCGGCATGTCGGTATGCCTGGCTGGCTGCCAGTCAGCCGGTCTGGCGTTGATCAATGCCACGGCGCAATCCACGACGCGCCTCAAGAACGTGACCTACGACAACGGTCCTCGCGGCCACATGGACATCCTTGTGCCAAAGGGCGAGGCCGCTGCGGCTCCCCGGCCATTGGTCGTCTTCTGGTACGGCGGTTCATGGCAGTCGGGAGAGAGGGCCGACTATCGCTTCGCAGGTTCTGCACTGGCGGTACGCGGTGCAGTGGTCGCCATACCGGACTATCGGCTGTACCCCGAAGTCACGTTTCCCGATTTCCTGAAGGATGCAGCGCGGGCGGTGGCCGAAGCGCAGCGACAGGCGGCGGGCCTGGGCGCCGATCCGCGGCATACGGTGCTGGGTGGGCACTCCGCAGGTGCCTACATCGCGGCGATGCTCGCACTGGAACCACGCTATCTGCGTGAGGCCGGCGTGGACCCTGCGAGCATCGCCGGGTTCTTCGGGCTATCCGGTCCATACGACATCGATCCGAATACGCCCGCACTCGATGCGATCTTCACCGCTCGCGCCCCGCCCGCGGAATTTCGGCCGGTGGCACGCGTGACCGCAAATGCGCCCCCGGCGTTGCTGATCCATGGTGAAGCAGACGATTTCGTGTACGCGTCTCACTCCACACGGCTGGCTGATGCACTACGCGCGCAGGGTGTTGCAGTGACCCTTCGCATTTACCCGAAGCGCGGGCACATCGATACGCTGCTGGCGCTGTCGCGCATTGGCGGATTTCGTATCCCCGGCCTGGCCGATGAGATCGGCGCCTTCGTCCGGTCGTGCGCGACTGGCCGGCCCTACCTCGCTCCTTCGTGAATATCGGCTCAAACGCCCTCGATTCCTTGCACCCAGCCGCCGTCTCATACGGTGAGAATTCATTCACCGGCGGCAGTCTTCCTGATTGGCGCTCACGCCGGTATGTGGCTACAATATTAAAATTGTAGCCACATACCGGGGCGGATATGCAGGTTTCCATCCGCGAAATGAAAAACAGTCTCTCCAGGTACCTGAAGCTGGTCCAGGCCGGCAAGACAGTGGTTATCACCGACCGTGGCAAGCCCGTGGCGCAGCTCATCGCCGCGCCGGAATCAGCCGCTGATGCGGAGCAGGACGAACTGCGCCGCATCCTGTCGTTGCCGTGGATTCGGCCGGGCAGCGGCAGGAAGGTTCTGGGTTCGAAGCGCCCCATTGCATCGCCAGCGGGTGAAAAGACGCTGTCCGAAATGATTCTGCGGGATCGCGATTGATCCTCTATCTGGATACCTCGGCCATGCTGAAATTGTATGTCGCCGAGGAAGGCGCGGAGCGTCTGCGTGAAGTCGCGAGCGCGGCAAAGATGGTGTGCACGCACCTCATCGCCCATGCGGAAATGCGGTCAGCCTTTGCCAAGGCGCTGCGTCTGGGAAGGATTTCGGCTGCGGGCATGAAACAACATCGTCGTGAACTGGATCATGACTGGTCGTCATTCAGCGTGCTGGCTGCGGACGAACGGCTGATGCGTCGCGCGGGGGATCTCATGGACCGTTTCCCGTTGCGCGCCTTCGATGCGGTGCACCTCGCGGCTGCGGAGTCGCTATACCTGGCGCAGCAGCGGGATTGGCTCCGCTTCGCGTCTTTCGATGCGCCACTCAATCGGGCTGCGGAGGAGTTGGGGTTGCGGCTGCTGGAATAGGGTGCGTGCAGCAATCTGACGCAAGCCGGGAACCAATCGCTCCCGCATCGCTCTGTCATATACCTTGGCATACGCGTATGGGAGCCCCGATGGGCGGTTCAGCCCTGTAGTGGCATGCGGCGCAACATACGGCAACGCACTGCCGCATGCCTGTTGGCATTGCTGGCTCAGACAGGCTTGATCGCACTTTTCGTGCATTCACCCGTACGGCAGGTTGCGCATGAAGATGACTCGAAACGCCTGATATTCATCCAGCCCGTGCAGCTGCCGGAAATCGTGCCTCCGCGCCCGGACAGGACACTCGCTGCCGGCCGTACCAATAGCTCCGTCATGATCACGGAGCGCGCGCGCAGCGAGAGCGTCGAACCTCCTGAGCCTCCTCGTGCGATCACGGTCCCGCCGGGTGACGCACCACGCATCGACTGGTACGGGGCAATGGAAAGCGCTGCACGCAGTGCTGCCGAGCGCGCCGAAGAACGCGAACTGCACGGCAGTCCGGAGAACTCGAAGCCGCAGATTCTGGTGATTCCTGAAAGGCCGCACATGGCGGGTGATGAAGAGCGTTACGACGATGGCACGGTAGTCACCTGGCTCAGCGAACGTTGCTACGTCATCCTCGACCGGTTGGAACCCAGGCCCATGAGGGTCTGCAAGACTCCCACCCTGGCTGAACGTCGGCGTGAGGCGAACCGCAAGGAACGCGAGAAGGCCATGAAACCAGAATATCTCGGCAGGCCGTTGCCCATGCCGGATCCACCGCCGAGTCGCGACGGGTCGCCGGCAACGGACCCATCGAACAGATAGACAATGACCACCCGGGCCGCCGAATGGCCAGCACCGATGGTGCACAAGCCTCATTTTCTCTTGACAGAGAGTACTTTCTAATACAAAGTACTCTTCATTCAGGAGGTGAATCATGCGTCTGTTCAAATTTTCCACGTTGATGGCTGCGGCGATCGGTGCATTGGGCGGGGCGGCCAGCGTGCAGGCTGAATCCCTTGTGACGGTACGCGTAAAAGGTGTTCATTCGACGGGCGGCAATGTAATGGTGGCGCTCTGCGCAGATCCGGCCGCCGGGTTCCCGGGTGCCTGCGCGACCTACAGTGGCAGCGCCCCAGCCAGATCAGGCGAAGTGCTGATCCGCATTCCCAAAGTGGCCGATGGCACCTATGCCGTCCAGGCCTTTCATGATGAGAACGGTGACTTTCGGCCGCAGATTCCGCCGGAAGGGTATGCCTTTGGCAATGGAAGCCGCTGGCCGGCGACATTCAAGGGGGCGGCGGTCAAGGTGAAGGGCAATAGCAAAGTGGTGCTGACGATGGAATACCCCGGCGGCGCACAGTTGAAGGCAGGCAAGTCATGAGCATTTCCCGACAGGAAGCGAGTGCGGCGCTTGACTCGATCCACGCAGCCGGCGCGGTGGTAACCCAGCGACGTCTCTACGCCTACGTGGCGCCCTTCCTGATCCTGTGGGGTCTGATCTGGGCAGTCTGCAACAGCCTCTCGCAGTTCTGGCCGCAATGGGCTGCGTACGCCTGGATTGCAGGCAACGTGACAGGCGTGATCGCTACCGTGTGGTTGGGTGTGAGGACCGCAAAGTGCGAGCGGGAAACGGGCACCGAGAGCCGCACGAGGGGGCGACGATTCGGACTGCTGGGCATGACGATCATCTGCTACTACATTGCCATGTTCGTGGTGCTGGCACCGATGACGGGGCGACGCATCGGAGCATTCATTTCGCTGTTCTGGACGCTGGCCTACATGGCGGCCGGAGCATGGATTGGCATGCGCCTGTTCACGATTGGCCTGATCGGAACGATCGGTATCGTGTTGAGCTATCTGTACGCCGGTCAGTACTTCCCCCTGGCAATGGCTGTCGTTGGCGGCGGAACCTTGATCGCCGGCGGCCTGTGGCTGAGGAAGCTGTGATGGACTCTCCGGATGAAGTGATCCACCAGTCGACGCGACTGCGCATTACGGCGGCACTCAATGCGCTGCGAAAAGGCGAAGCGCTGGAATTCGGCGAAATCAAGAAAATGCTGGGAGTCACCGATGGCAACATGGCGACGCACATCAGCGCACTGGAAGGGGCGGGCTACGTGGAAGTGCAGAAGGATTTCGTCGGCAAGAAGCCGCGTACCCGCATTGCACTGACTGCTGCCGGGCGCAAGGCGTTCGCGGCGCACGTGGGTTACCTGCGCAATCTGCTGGAGACCGAATAGGCATCTTCGCGTCAGCGGCGGGCGTAGCCGTCGGTTGCCTTGCGCAAGGCCTGCGCGATTCCCGGTTCAAATGCGGAATGCCCGGCATCCGGCACGATCACCAGCGCAGCTTCGGGCCAGGCGCGATGCAGATGCCAGCAGCTTCGCAGCGGGCAGATCACATCGTAGCGACCCTGCACGATGACAGCCGGGATGTGCCGGATCTTCGGCACATCCCGCAGCAGCTGGTCGTCGGCATCGAGAAAGCCGGCGTTGACGAAGTAGTGGCACTCGATGCGCGCAAACGCGGCTGCATAGTCGGCGTCGCGGAACTTGGCGACATAGCCGGGATCGGTGCGCAGGTGGCTGGTGGCGCCTTCCCAGATCGACCAGGCGCGGGCGGCCGCATTGCGTTCCTTCGCATCAGTGCTGGTGAGGCGCCGGTAGTAGGCACGCATCATGTCGTAGCGTTCTTCCTCGGGAATGGGCGCGATGTAGTGCTCCCAGAGATCCGGGAACAGTGACGCGGCGCCTTCGCTGCTCTGATAGAACCATTCCAGCTCCGAACGCCGCAGCAGGAAGATGCCGCGCAGCACGAGTTCAGTCACGCGCCCGGGATGCTTCTGCGCATAGGCCAGTGCCAGCGTGGAGCCCCAGCTGCCACCAAACACCTGCCAGCGGTCGATACCCAGATGTTCACGCAGCTTCTCGGTGGCGGCGACCAGATCCCAGGTGGTGTTGTCCTCGAGACTGGCATGCGGCGTACTCTTGCCGCAGCCACGCTGGTCGAACAGCACGATGCGGTAGTGCCGCGGGTTGAAGAAGCGGCGCATCTGCGGATTGGTGCCGCCGCCTGGTCCGCCATGCAGGAACACCACGGGCTTGCCACGCGGATTGCCGCTTTCCTCGAAATAAAGTTCGTGCACGGTCGACACGCGCAGGCGGCCGGTGCGATACGTGCGCAGTGACGGATAAAGTCCGTCGGCGGGCGCCGGCTTTCGTGCCTTCGCCATCAGCGTTTGCCCGTCATCGGGCCCAGCGGGGCGCCGCCAATCAGGTGCAGGTGCAGGTGATAGACCTCCTGCCCGCCATGCGCATTGCAGTTGATCAGCAGGCGGTAGCCGTC
>JAATEY010000287.1 GCA_015655465.1 Gammaproteobacteria bacterium
TCCTCCGCCACCGTCAGCACCATCTGGATCGGCTGGCAGCACACCTGGCAGTCCTCCACGTAGGACTGCGAGCCCGCGGAAAGGTCGAGCCGGACGGGAATCACTTCTCCGCAGTATGGGCAGGGCACGTCGGCGAACTGCTCCAGCGCGTCGCTGCCCACGCCATCGCCTGGCTCGAACACCGGTTCCAGGCCGTAGAGCAGATCGACGTCAGTGGGTTTGCCTGCCATCAACCAGTCGGCCGCTGGCGATACAGCGCATCGAAGCGCCGCTCCAGCTCGGGATGCGCGCCGCGCACACCATCGACCACCTCTTTGGCCCAGTCGAAGTAGCCCTGCTTGCGCTCCAGCAACCAGCCTGCAGGAGGACTGGCGAGGATGTCGCGCAGATTGCAGATCTTGTCGGCGATCTTCACGGCCCGGGCCTGGGTGCTGGAGTGCGAGGCCTTGCTGATCTGCAGTCGCTTGCGGGCGTCCCGCGACAGCCACTTGGTGTCGGTCACCTCCACGACCACATCCGCAATCTCGTCGCCGAACTGTCCGCGCAGCTCCTCGTAGGTGGTTTCGGTGTCTTCCAGTGTGTCGTGAAGCAGCGCGGCTGCCAGGATCACGGGGTCGGAAATCTCCCCTTCGTTCGTCAATACATTCGCGAGGCCAATGGGGTGGTTGATGTAGGGCGATGCGTCTTCATCCTTGCGACGCTGGTCGCGGTGCTTGTGCGCCGAGAATTCGGCTGCCTTCAGGATTATCGCGATCGCGTCTTTCGTGTCCATGTTCCGGAAGAGTAGCAGTCATTGACCGGCGAAGCAGCGACGGCAGCGGAGCGTTGCTGCTGCGGCGCACGCGCGTTGCGTGCCGCTGGCGACTGATTCCCGGCGAAGCACCGGTCACATACCGCAGTGAATGGGATTTGCCGGGCGCCAACTGGCCAGCCCTGGTTGAGGCGGGACGTCATCGCCTCCGCCTCGCGTAGAGGCGAAGGCTCGTGGGTGGAGGTGACGTCTAGCGGGCGTGCCGCTCGAGGTCCTTGTCGCGCTTCTTGCTCATGTCGCTCTTCGCGTTGCCGTAGGCTTTCTCGGCCTTGCCAGCGAGTTCGCGCGCTGCGCCCTTCACCTGCTGCGTGCCGTTGGCCGTGGCCTTGCCCACGTTCTTCTGGACCTTGCCTGCGGCTTCCACGACTGCGCCCTTGATCTGATGCTTGTTCATTGCGATGACCCCTTGGTGTGGTTCGGATGTGCGGACACCATTGGGAACCCTTGCAGGAGAGCGGGAAGTCGGTGCAGTGCAGGTGTTGTTGTGGTCCTTTTCCTACGTGGACCAACCCGCGCAATGCGATGCGGCGCGCTCCTACAGCAGCTCCGGCGGCTGCGAGGCACGCTATTCCTTCACCTCGAAGGAGAGCGGCAATGAGCGCGATGCCCGAATTTCCCAGGCCCCCATTTGCGGCGCAGAAGCAACTTGTACCGGGATCCAGCGCCAGGATGGACCCGGTGCCGGACTACGGCGAGGAGACATACCGGGGTTCAGGACGACTGCAGGACAAGGTCGCGGTGATCACCGGCGCCGATTCCGGCATCGGGCGCGCCGTCGCGCTGGCCTATGCCCGCGAGGGCGCGGACGTGCTCGCCGCCTATTTCTGCGAGGACGACGATGCGCGCGAGACCCGGCGCCTGGTGGAGTCGGCCGGCCAGCGCTGCGTGCTGTTTGCCGGCGACATCGCCAGCGCCAAGGTGTGTCGCAATCTGATCGGCACCGCGGTGGAGCACTTCGGCCGCATCGACATCCTGGTCAACAACGCCGCCCACCAGATGAGCTTCGAAAGCCTGGAAGAGATCACCGACGAGGAATGGGAGCGGACCTTCGCCGTGAACATCTCGGCGATGTTCTATCTGACGAAGGCTGCGGTGCCGCACATGGGCCCGGGTAGCGCCATCATCAACACGGCTTCGGTCAATGCCGACGCCCCCAACCCGCATCTGCTCGCCTATGCGACCACCAAGGGCGCGATCCAGAACTTCACCGGCGGTCTCGCGCAACTGTTGGCGGACAAGGGGATACGCGCCAATACCGTGGCGCCGGGGCCGGTGTGGACGCCGCTGATTCCATCGACGATGCCGCAGGAGAAGGTGCGGCATTTCGGCGAGCAGTACCCGATGAAGCGGCCGGCGCAGCCCTGCGAACTGGCTCCGGTGTATGTGATGCTGGCCACCGATGAGGCGAGCTATGTGTCCGGCGCGACGATCGCGGTCACGGGAGGCAAGCCGGTCATTTGATCAATGCCGCTTGAAGTATTGCACTTCGCGTTCATGCTTCCCGGCCGCTGCACGTGACTTGAAGGTGCCGAGGTTGCGGCGCTTGCGGCAAGGCCCGCCGCCCTGCTGATCCTGGATGACGTGAAGGCGCCGGTTTCACGCAGGACGAGTCCGGCGTTGACGTCACGCTCGCCAATATGGCCGCGCAGGCATCGGCCTGACCTTGGCACAACTCCAACAGAACCGCGAACCCACGCTGCAGGATGTGAAGCACCCGCTCGTCGCCGTGTACGGCATCGACTTCGGCATCCATAGCCCGCGCTTCATCTCCCGGTTCACCGACATGACGCGCCAGGCTGCCGCTTACCGCGACCGGCGCATGGATGAGCGCACCCGCGTGCTGGGGGAGATTGTTTCCGGGATCTTCGACATGGACGAGCCACGCAGATGGCTGGGCGGGATGATGTCTGGGCTGGATGTTCGTTACGACCTGGGTGAGGGGCAGGTGCGGGTGTTCCCGCTGTTGCACAGGGCTCCGTCGTTGCTGCTCAACTTCGGTAAGGCGAGTGGCGTCGATATCACTCCATGGGCGGATTGCGTTCGTGTTGTCGATGCCGGAAATGCGCGTTCGTGGGAACTGCCGGTGATCGGGGTGGTGCCTGCGCCGCGCGCCGTGTTTGTGCGGCCTGATGGCTATGTGGCGTGGGTGGGCGAGCAGAGTCAGGCAGGGCTCAAACGATCCCTGAAGGCGTGGTTCCCGCTACCAGGCGCCGCGGATTTCGTCTCTACCTTTCGCAAGATAGGTTTCCCTCGAAACCTGTATTAGGAAGAGACGCGCAACATTCAGGCCGTGCTTGCAGGTGCGATTGCGTGCCACCTCAATTAAGTGTGTCAGGCATCCAGCGCCTGGTCTCGGCGAAGTTCGGTCTGCGTTGCGCAGACACCCGATTCACGGGCTGCGCAAGCAGATATCGATCGCCGAGCCAGGACAGTGCGAATTGCAGCGCCGTGCGGTAGTCATGCACCGGAAGCGCAGGGTTCTGTGGGTTGTTGAGTTTCATGGCGCACCTCCAAGTGACCTTGGCGGAATCATCAAGCAATCTCTCTGAACCGCAACTGAAGGGGTTTATGGCGCCATACGCAAGGTAATGGTGGTTGCCAACAGGCCAGCACCGGCCTATCTTTCACACATGCTCCATTCGTGGCGCCCTCAGGGAGAATGCGCGTGCTGATCTCCCGAAACCGGCAGAAGCTGATTCAGTCCGCTGTCTACTTCTCCTCCAATACCGAGGGGTGCGGCAAGGTCAAGCTTTTCAAACTGCTTTACCTGCTGGATTTCACGCATTTTCGGGCCACGGGGCGCAGCGTGACCGGGCTGGAGTACGTCGCGTGGAAGCTCGGCCCGGTGCCAGTGGAACTGGCGCAGGAATGGGATCAACTCGAACCAGATATGGCAGAGGCGATCAGCATCGTCCCGGAGCAGGTGATCGACCATGTCAGGGAGCGGGTCGTGCCAAGAGTTCAGTTCGACGACAGTCTCTTCACCCGTCGAGAGCTCGAGTTGATGAATCAGATCGCCCTTCAGCACGCCAGAGATCTTTCGAAGCCCATGGTCAATGTGACGCACGAAGAACGCGGGCCTTGGGCCGCCATCTGGGACAACGGCCGCGGATTCAACGAGCGGATTCCCTACACGCTCGGTATTCCCGAAACCGATGCACACCGCGATGCCGTATTGGAAGCGGCGCGAGAGTACGAGAGCATCAGCGCTGCACAGCGCGCGCGTCACTGATCGGCTGTAGTCCGTGCGTCCGGGCGAGATCCACTTCCACAGGAACTTCTATATCGACCGGGAAACCGGGGAGTTCCGTGGCAAGTATCTGGTAGTACTGGCCAGACTTCCTGGTGGAGATATCGTGTTCCGGCTACTCACCAGCCGCCAGCATGGGCGCCCCGAAAGGCCTCCGTGCTACCACGGGGACCCATACCCCGGGTTCTATCTGGGTATTCCTGGTCCACCGCTGGACAGAGGCACATGGGTCGATCTGCGTGGCATCGAGGACTACGATGGTGCGAGTGCCGCGGGTGAGCAGAATCGCGGAAACCTCACTTTGGTGATGACGCTGGACTCTGCCGTCTTCGTGCCGATGAAAGCAAGTGCGCCCTTCTTCTCCAGCAACTGAATCACCTTCGCAATACCAGCTTCGTCAACCTTGTGGCCCAGAACCGAATCTATATGACGCTGGAGCTTCTTCAGGGTACCTGGACGGGCTTCGGGATGTTCGCGCAGGTTCTTACGCACCAACTCTGCACGTTGCGCGAACGAGTCCAGCGCGGACACAGGTGCAGCTGCTGGCTTTGGAACCTTCTTCACCAGTTGAGCTGGAATGCGCTTTACAGCGACGACAGGAACTCCGGCACCAGCAAGCTTCAGCGCATCCGGAATCGATTCGGCCCGATCAATCCTGACTCCGAAACTGCGCAGGTAGCCGAATAACGCATCGAAATCCTTGTCTCCGGAGATCACTACATAGTGCGCCTGCCTTCCCGCACTCAGATCCTCCTGACGCGCCACACCCAGACTGAAGGCGATATGCAGATCCAACGCGTTGTTGCCTGACTTTGCGCTTTGGACAAAGCGAACCTGATCGCCCAATGGCTGCCAGGCGCGAACCAAGTCCGCTTTGAAGTTCTTCTGCTGGGGGCCGTGATGTACCCAGAGTTGTAATTGTGGACCGCGGACCATTTGCAGGTCCTCCGCAGACGGTGTGCGGTTTTCCAGATCAAGCAAGAGGTGGACGATGGTCGACACGGGCAGCCCCTGTGGCGGTTTGAATCGTGGCCAAGACTAGCTAAGCACAGTGACCCTCATGAATCGAGCGGGTCACATTGGGCGCAGGGGTGCTACCAGGAGCAGAGCCGGTCTCAGGTATTGAGACTCCCCCCTGCTCAAATCTCCCCGAAGACATCCGATAACCGGCTTTCCCAAGGAGATTCCCATGCGCCTGACCCGCCATTCCCAGTTCCGCATGTCCCAGCGCGGCATCCCGCAGCGCCTGGTGGCCTTCACCCTCGAGCACGGACGCGTAGAGGGCGACCGCCATGTGCTGGACCGTCGCGAAGCCCTCCGCGTGGTGGAGTCCCTCCAGGCAAACCTGCGCCTCGCCATGCATGTGCTGGACAAAGGCGGCGTCACCGTCGTCGAGGACCATGGCAACATAGTCACAACCTGGAATCGCAACGAGCCGCTTCGAAGGCCCCCTTCATTCGTCGCATCGGATGCACGCGAGACGCGCCAGTGACTGAAATCATCCTCGCCGCTCTCTCGGGCGCGCTCGTCGGCGCGTTTCTCGCCTGGCTCATCATGTCGCGCCAGCGCTCGCAGCAGGCCGACACGTTCAGTGCGCTTGCAGCCCAGGCACTACAGGCAAACAGCCAGGGCTTCCTGCAGCTGGCCCAGCAGTCCATGCAAGGTTTCCAGGAGCGCGCGAAGGGCGATCTGGACCAACGCA
>JAATEY010000340.1 GCA_015655465.1 Gammaproteobacteria bacterium
GTGATTGTCGATCGCAACGCCGGCGGCGGACACATGAACTGGAACACCTCGGGGACCTACATCATGTGGGTGCCGACCAGGAGTTACCTGGATACGGCGGGCGTGCAATTCGAAGGCGACTGGCCCTCGTCCCGCAGCGAGATGTCGCGGCTGGCCGATGATTTCCTCAAGCGCCAGGCCGTGTCGCTCATCCGTTTTGGCGACGACGACCACAGGCGAGTCCGGAAAGACAAGCCCTACTCGCTGGAACGCCTGAAGCAATGCGTGACCGATGTGCTGCCGAGGGACGCCGCCACGCCGCAGGAATAGGGCAAGTGATCGACGGGGAAGAACCCCTGCAGGTTCGCGTAAGCTACAATGCCGGCCCTTCGGCGGGCCTGTAGCACAGCGGTTAGTGCAGGGGACTCATAATCCCTTGGTCCCTGGTTCGAATCCAGGCAGGCCCAGAAATCGACATGTCAGTACCCGGCGCGCGCGGCATCGATCACCGCGATATCGATCTTGCTCATGCCCATCATCGCCGCGAACACCCGCTTGCGCACGAGCGGGTCCGGATCGCCCAGGGACTCCACGAGAACCGTGGGCGTGATCTGCCACGAGACGCCCCACTTGTCCTTGCACCAGCCGCAGGCGCTTTCCTTCCCGCCGTTGCCGACGATGGCATTCCAGTAGCGGTCGGTTTCGGACTGGTCGGAAGTTGCCACCTGGAATGAAAAGGCTTCACTGTGCTGGAAAATCGGGCCGCCGTTCAGGCCCATGCAGGGGATGCCGAGCACCGTGAACTCGACCACCAGCACATCGCCTGCCTTGCCGTTCGGGTAATCAGCCGGCGCATATTGCACTGCGCCGACGGCGCTGCCGGGAAAGGTGCTGGCATAGAATGCCGCAGCCTCCTGGGCGTTGTGGTCATACCAGAGGCAGACGCGCGAGTTGGGCGTAGGGGTTGTCATGACCGTGTTTCCTCCTTCATTCGCCTTTGGGGCCGACGATGCCGAATGTCGCACCCGCGGGATCGGCGGCTACGACGATCCAGTCTCCGCCCGGCACCTGCTGCGGGCCATGGAGAACGCGCCCGCCGCCGGCCTCTATGGCCTGCCGGGCTGCGGTTACCGAGCCCACGCCAAAGTAGAAGAGCCATGCAGCGATGGGGCTCTCTGCAGGCTTCTGCATGATCGCCCCGAGCCGCACTCCGTCGTGGTCGATGAAACAGTAGTCGCCCATCGGACCCATGGGCATCACGTCATTGAACTGGAAGCCGAAGTGCCTGGCATAGAAGGTCTTCGCGCGCGCAAGGTCCGGGCTCGCGAGTTCGTTCCAGCGCACACGCTGCACGGCCTTCGTGTCGAATACATCGCTCTTTGCCTCCGGCTTGTCCGGCGGCGGGATCGGTGCCATCACGTAGAAGGGCGTGCCCATGGGATCGGCGACCATCGCGATCTTTCCCACCGGCAGATCCATGCGGGGCATGAGCGTCTTGCCGCCATCGCCTTCGATCGCCTTGACTGCTGCATCGACATCCGCCACATGCAGATAGCCGAGCCAGCAGGGTCGCGCGCCGTGCTTCAGCATGTCTGGCGACAGCCCGAGCACGCCGCCAGCGGAGCCGCCATCGCTGCGCGCGATCATGCGGTAGTCCTTGCCATCCGGCATCGGTGCAGCCTGTGTCGCAATCTTCCATCCCACCACGGCGCCATAGAACTTTGCGGCGATGTCGGGATCAGGGGTCATCAATTCGTACCAGATGAAACTGCCAGTCATGTCTTTCTCCTGTGTGCAGGCAACAGTTACCAGGCGCGGCGCACCACAATCTGCACGTTGACCGACTTTCCGTCCATCAGCTTTTCGGCCTTTCTCACACCAGCCTTTATCGGCAGCAGATAGCTCCCGAGTTTCGCAGAGGGAAAGATGGAAGTCTGCCAGGTGGACGCGCCGATGGTGGCTTCCACGCGCAACGCGCCGAATCCCACCCGGCGCGGTCCGGCATCCACCAGCCGGATTTCACGGGATACCTTTGCAGGCAGGGTGAGGAAGTACCAGCTGGCCTTGCCGCCGGCCCACCGCCAGAGCTTGGCGCGCGTGCGGTAGACGGACTGCGTGCTGGAGGTAGATGTGCCGGCGTTCAAGTTGGTGATTCCCTGGTCCCGGTTCGGACGAGCTTGCCCACGCGCACACCCAGCAGCCGGATGCGACGCGACAGATCCACGCGCTTGAGATTGAGGCCGGCCTGCTGGCGGATGGCCTTCGCATCGGCCGTGTGTGTTTCGATGGTGGTGTCGCGCGTAACGCTATGGAAATTGTCGAAGCGCAGCTTGATGCCGATGGTGCGGCCCGCGTAGCCCTTGCGTTGCAGATCCGCGGCCACCTGTTCGCATAGCCGGGTGAAGA
>JAATEY010000107.1 GCA_015655465.1 Gammaproteobacteria bacterium
CAAGTTGGGGAGCGAACGCATGCGAATCATCCATGGAGTACTTCCGATCTGCGCTGCAATGACGGCCTGTGTGGCCGTCAAGTCGCCGCCACCAGCCGGCACGCCCCCCGCGCGCACTGCGGCGCCGACCGCTGCCGCAGCCACTGGCAACTCGGCCGACTGGGCAACCTTCGGCGGTGGCAATGCCCGCACCAATGCCAACATGGCGGCGACCAGGATCACCGCCGCCAACGTCGGCTCCATGGTGCGCCAGCAGGTGCAGGTCTCTGCCCCCATCGATGCCGGTCTCATCTATCTGCGCGGCGTGCAGGTGAACGGCGCCGCCCACGATGTGTTCTTCGGCACCACCAATGTGGGCCGGACGGTGGCCATCGATGCCAACGATGGCAAGGTGCTGTGGGAATATGCGGCCCCCGGCTTCGATGAAGCGGCCGCCGCCGCCGGTGCAACGCCGCCCGGCGGACGTTTTTCGGTCAGGCAGATCACCAATTCGACGCCGGTCGCGGACGCCAACCGCCAGTTCATCTACGCCGCATCGGCCGACGGCAAGGTCACCCGGATCGCGATTGCCACCGGCAAGGCCGTGTGGAGCACTGCGGTCACGAAGATGCCCAGCATGGAGAAGATGGACTCGCCCCTGTCCTTCGTGAACGGGCATGTGCTGGTGCCCACGGCCGGCTACGTCGGCGACACCCCGCCCTACCAGGGCCATATCGTGATGCTCGACGCGCAGACGGGCGCGGTGCAGAAGGTGTGGAACTCGCTGTGCAGCGATCGACCCGTGCTGCTGGAGCCCGCGGCCTGCCCGCAGACCCAGTCGGCCATCTGGGGACGCGCGGGCATCGTGATCGAGCCGGATACCGGCAACCTGCTGTTTACCACCGGCAACGGGCCCTGGGATGGCAAGACCGCCTGGGGCGATGCCGTGATCATGCTCGACCCCACTGTCACGCAGATGCTGGGCAACTGGACCACCACCAACAATGCCGAGCTCAACAGCCGGGACTTGGACATGGGCTCCACCTCCCCCATGCTGCTGGGCGATGGCTATATCGCACAGGGCGGCAAGGACGGCACGATCCGGCTGCTGAACATGGACATCATCAAGGGCACCACCCCGCATCAGGGCGGCGAGTTGCAGATCGTGGAAGTGCCTGGCAAGCAGCAGATGCTCTCTGCTGCGGCCACCGCGAAGATCGGCAATACCACGTACCTGTTTGTGTCGCAGGGGCGCGGCGGCACCACGGCGTGGACGTTTGGTGCGGACCACAAGCTCACGGAAGCCTGGAAGAGCACCATCGGGGGCAACAATCCGTTCTATGCGGGCGGGCTGCTGTACATCCATGACGCAGCGGGCGGCAAGGTGCGGGTCCTCGACGCGGCCACCGGCAAGTCCGTGGCCGATCTCACCAGCGGCACCGGGCACTGGAACAGCATCATCGTGGCCGACGATCGCATCGCGCTGCCTGAGGGGGCGATCCAGGGCTTCGCCTTCGGCGGTGGCCGCCCGGGCGCGCCGGGCGCGGCTCCAGCGCCAGCACCTGCGACGATCCCCACCGGAATCGTCAATATCTGGCGACTGCCCTGATCCAGATCATCTGCATGCGCGGTTGTCTCAACCGCGCAAGCTCATGCAGCGTCTTCAACTTGCTGCACGGAACATGACGCCCGATCAGTCCCGTCTTTCACACCCCAGGTATCGTCCCGACATCGATGGGCTAAGGGCGACGGCTGTGCTGCTGGTCGTGGCCTTTCATGCCTTTCCGGGATCGATCAAGGGTGGATTCATCGGCGTAGACGTGTTTTTCGTCATATCCGGATTTCTCATTTCGTCGATCATTCTCGAGAACCTGGAGACAGGAACCTTCAGCTTCGCCGAATTCTATGCCCGTCGCGTAAGGAGAATATTTCCCTCGCTGATCATTGTCCTGGCGGCCTGCTACGCGTTCGGAGCATTTGCGCTGCTGGACGACGAACGCATGGCACTCGGGAAGCACATCGCAGCGGGCGCGGGTTTCGCATCCAATCTGGTTCTTTGGCATGAGTCTGGATACTTCGATGCCTCTGCCGAACTGAAGCCACTGCTTCATCTCTGGAGTCTTGGCATCGAGGAACAGTTCTATATCGTCTGGCCGCTGTCGCTGTGGCTCGCATGGCGGTGGAAGCTGAACCTGCTGGCGGTGATCATCGTCAGTGCAATGGCGTCCTATCTTCTGAATGTCCGGGGGATCGGCCGCGACGCTGTTGCCACCTTCTACTCTCCGCAAACCCGGTTCTGGGAGCTGTTGAGCGGCAGCTTGCTGGCCTGGTCAGCTCTCCACATGCGCGCAATCCGTGGGACAGTCTGGACAAATCTGGTTTCCGTCCTCGGCGCGATTCTGCTGGCCTACGGCGCACTACGCTTCAACCGCGATTTGAAATTTCCAGGCAATCTGGCGCTGATCCCGGTGCTGGGTACGGTGCTGATCATATCTGCCGGCGCGAATGCCTGGATAAATCGTGCCGTGCTGTCCAACAAGCTCGTGGTCTGGTTTGGGTTGATCAGCTTTCCGCTATACCTGTGGCATTGGCCGCTGCTCGCATTCTCCCGCATCCTCGAGGGGGAGTTTCCGGGCAAGAGCATTCGTGCGGGCGCGGTCATGCTGTCCCTCGCGCTCGCCTGGGTGACCTGCAGGTTCGTGGAGATGCCTGCAAGGGCGGGCGGCCATGGGGGTCGAAAAGTGGCCATTCTTGCCTCGTCGCTGGCATTGGTTGGCTGCGCAGGCTACGGAACCCTGCTGTTCAGACCTGCTCCGGATCCCGAGCAGGTCAGGGTGGAAGCTTCCATCCTGCAGTCCCGGAAAAACTGCGCGCAATATTTTCCGGACTGGAGTGCTGTCACGGACACCGGTTGCTTCTTCCAGAAAGCCTCGAACAACACGATTGCAATTGTCGGCGACTCGCATGCGGGTCATCTGTATGTCGGTTTGAGCGAGGCGCTGCCGCCAGCAAACTCGGTAGCGGTATTCCCCGCCAGCTGTGCTGCGCCATACCTGGGTGTGGCCAGCGCCCTCAAGGATGCCAGTGCCCGCAGGATCCGGGAGGGCGCATACAAACTGATAGCTCGTGCCTACGAATACATCGTCAGGGAGTCCGCCATTACGACCGTACTGCTTGCCCACAATCCGTATTGCTCATATGAGGATGCAGTGGACATGCTGAACCCGGACAACAAGGACTATCGGAAAGTCCTGACCGATGGAATGAGAAGAACATTCTCCGCCCTGATTCAGGCAAACAAGGCAGTCATGGTGGTACTGGACAATCCTCCGTTGCCATTTGATCTGGGGATGTGCGTGCATCGTCCGTTCAGGATTACAGCAAGAGCGGATCGCTGTTCGTTTCCCAGAGAGCAGTTTGATGACACCACCGCGTACTCCAGTTATCGCGCCTTGCTGGAGAGTGTCCTCAGGGACTATCCGCAAATCAGGATGGTCGATCTCTCGGTGCCGCTATGCGATGCCAGGGACTGTTACATTTCGCGCGGCGGGCACGTGCTTTATGGCGACAGGAGTCACCTCAATTGGCATGGATCGAGGTACGTTGCTCCATACCTTCTGGACGCCATCAATTGAGCATGACATTCGGATTCTGATGTCGTCCTCAATCCTCGGGCGTGAACACCACGTGACCCACGGCAGTGTTCGAAGCCGGCACGTGATAGAAACGATGCAGTTCCCTGATCCTGGGTCCCAGCGCGCCGCGCATGGTCATCCACATGATCAGCTCCATGCCTTCGGAGCCCGCTTCACGGATGTACTCCTCGTGCGACATGGTGCGCAGCGCATCCGGATCCGCCGTCAACTGATCCAGGAACTTCGTGTCCCACTCGCGATTGATAAGCCCGGCACGCTTGCCGGACAGCTGATGGCTCATGCCGCCGGTGCCCCACACCTGCACATCGAGATCTTCGGGGAATGATTTCACGGCGCGTGCAATGGCCTCGCCCAGACGGAAACAGCGATTGGCCGTCGGCGTCGGATACTGGATGACATTCACCGCCAGCGGGATCACCTTCACCGGCCATTCCGCGGGCTGCCCCAGCATCAGCGACAACGGCACGGTGAGACCATGGTCCACGTCCATCTGGTTCATCAGCGTGAGATCGAATTCCTCCAGCACCAGGCTGTTCGCCATGTGCCAGGCAAGCTTCGAGTGTCCCTGAACGACCGGCACGCAGCGCGGACCCCAACCTTCGTCGGCGGGAGTGAAGGAGTCGGCGCAACCCAGGGCGAAGGTGGGCACGGCATCGAGCGAAAACGCCGAGGCGTGATCGTTGTAGACGAGGATGACGACGTCGGGCTTCTGCGCCGCGATCCAATGTCGCGTCCACTCGTAACCCGCGAAGATCGGCGCCCAGTCGGGATGCGCCGTGGCGCCGCGATCCAGGGCGGCCCCGATCGCAGGCACATGGCTCGAGCCGATGCCTGCGGTGATGCGGCCCATCAGAAACCGCCGGAAATCGACCTGAGACCTTCCGGTCTGCGTCCACCGCTGCGCATCATCGCAGCATACTCCTGCGTCGACTGGCCCGAGAACGAGGCTGCAACGGACTGCGTCGGCCGGCCATCCAGTGCCGCCAGCTTGAGCACGAAGAAGATGTTCCCGCCAAGTTCCAGCAGCGCCTCGAAGTCGCGCGCAATGACAGCCTGCTTCTGCGCCTCGCTCATCGGCCATTCATCGAGGTACGTGCGCTGACCGGCCTTGAAGCGGGCGCGATTGGCCGGGCTCATGAGCGACATGCAGAAGCGGTTCAGATGCCGGCCCTGGACAGCCCGGTCGCCATCGAACACATACGTGCCGGGGATATCGCTGAAGTCCGGATTGCTCATCGGCGCACCTGCTGGGTAGGTTTGAGGACCTGCCTGCATCATATTCATTGCGATACGCAACAACTAAGACCATATTACGACATCAGTTTTTGCGATTTGAGATAAATCATGGATATGGTCGCCAATTTGCGGGCCTTCCTGGGCGTGGCGAGGTTCGGCAGCTTCTCCGAGGCCGCCCGGCAGCTCAACGTAGTGCCCTCCGTGGCCGCCAAACGCGTCACCCAGCTCGAGCACACGGTGGGCACGCAGCTGTTCGAGCGCTCCACGCGCAAGGTCGCCTTGACCGAAGCGGGGGAGAAATTCCTGGGGCGCGCCCGCAGCCTCATCGCGGATCTCGATGACACCCTGACCGGCCTGCGGCGCGCGGGCGACCGCCTCGAGGGGCGCATCCTGATGATGGTGCCGACCACGCTGCACATGCTGGTGCTGTCGGATGTGCTCGGCGCCTTCCTGCGCCAGCATGAGCACATCACCATGGAACTGGCGCTGGTGAACCGCTCGGTCAATCCGGCGGAAGAAGGCTTCGATCTCGCCATCACCGGCCACGCCGCCAACAGCTACGAGGGCGTGCTCGACGTTCCGCTGCACTCGTTCGAGCAGGTGCTGTGCGCGTCGCCCGGGTATCTGCAACGGCGTGGCACACCCCGGCAGCCGCATGACCTGGAGGGGCACGATGGCCTGTTCTTCAAACCCCTGGGTGCCGCGTGGCGGTTCGACAGCGAACAGGGTCAGCTCGCGGTGGACGTCCGCCCGCGGCTCATTGCCGATGACACGCTGACGCTGCGCGCCGCTGCACTGGCGGGCAATGGAATCGCCATGCTGCCCCGCTATGTATCCGGCGATGCGATCCGCGCCGGACAGCTGGTGGAGCTGCTGCAGGACTACCCGCTGCCCAAATCCTGGTTCCGTGCGCACGTTACCCAGAATCGCGCCAGGCTTGCGCGCATCACCACGCTGCTTGCGTGGTTGAAGACCGCGCTGGAGAAATCATTGCCCCCGCCGCAGAATCGCGGCTGAACATATGAACAATGCTGAATCACTGGTGTTGGTGCCGGGTCTGTTGTGCGATGACACGGTCTGGCTGCATCAGATCGCGACTCTTGGCGCCCGCTGCAACATCCAGGTGGCCGAGCACGCCCTGAGTGACTCGCTGGGCGCGATGGCCGAACGCATCCTGGATAGCGCACCGCCGCGCTTTGCACTGGCCGGACATTCCATGGGCGGCCGCGTGGCGCTCGAAGTGGTCGCACGCGCGCCGCAGCGGGTATCGCGCCTGGCGCTGCTGGACACCGGCTATGGACCCCTGGCGCCGGGCGATGCCGGCGAGCGCGAACGGGCCGGACGCCAGCGCCTGCTGGATATCGCGCAACACGATGGCATGCTGGCGATGGCACGGGACTGGGCACGCGGCATGGTGCATCCCGCGCGACTCACCGATGTCACCCTGATGGACGCCATTCACACGATGATTGCGCGCGCGACCGTGGCGCAATTCGACGCGCAGATCCGCGCCCTGCTCGCACGGCCCGACCGCACGGAGTTGCTGACGAGCCTGCGCCTGCCCACGCTGGTGCTCTGCGGACACGACGACAGCTGGAGCCCGCTCGCACGTCATCAGGACATGGCGCGACACATCCAGGGAAGTCATCTGGTCGACGTGCCCGACTGCGGACACATGAGCACCATGGAGAGACCAGCGGCCATCACTGCCGCCCTGCTCGCCTGGCTCGAATCCTGAACGGGCACTCAGCCACGGTCTTAGCCTTGCTTGCAGTCATTGTTATAACACGTTATAATTACCACATGAAACTCGCACTCCGTCGCATCGGAAATTCCCTGGGGGTGATCGTCCCCAAGGCCTCGCTGGATGCCTGGAACGTTGGTGAAGGCGATCATCTCGAACTCTCCGATCGCGGCATCCGGCCTCACAAGAGCGCCGGGCTCTCGCATCAGGTGCTCGATGAGCTGAAGCGGTCCATTGCCCTCGCGGTGGTGCGGGACTTCACCGCCAATCAGATACGTGCCCAGATTCTCGGGAACCTGCACCGCTGGAAGAGCCAAGGCATGTGGGTCAGCGCGTATGACGAATGGCAGTCACTTGCCGAACAGCCGGGGGACGGCGCCCTTTTTGCGGCCATGCTGGGAAGCGACGAAAACGCAGTGCGGCTGCGACAGTCCATGCCCTTCGTCGGGCTGCTCTCGCAGGAAAACGTGCGGGCACTGCATGAACAAGCAGCAGCTTGATCACTTCCTGCGTGCGGCCGGCCGGATCACTGGCGAAAAGCAGTTCATCATCATCGGCAGCCAGTCCCTGCACGGCAAGTATCCCGATTTGCCTGATGACATCGTGCGATCGGCAGAAGTGGACCTGATTGCGCGCAGGACACCGGACCGCACCGAATGGCTGAATGTGATCGGTATCGACTCGCCCTTTCACATGAGCTTCGGTTACTACGCCGATCCCGTCGATGAAAAGACTGCGACGCTTCCCAGGGGCTGGAAGAGCCGCCTTGTGAATCTTCCGCCAGGAGACACTGAAGGTGTGCGTGGACTGTGTCTCGACCCACATGACCTCGCCATCGCAAAGTACGTCGCACGTCGGGACAAGGACAAGGAGTTCACTCGCGAACTTGCTCGCCGTGGAATAGTTGGCCTCGATCGGCTGCTGGAACTGCTCGAGCTGACACCCATCAGCGACGAGGCGCGCACACGAATCCGCAGCTACATTGCCCGGGACTTCGATCCCGGCGTGCAGCCCAACGCCATGCAGTGAGCGCGTGTCTTCAGCGAACCGGTCCTTGCGACCGCTTCGTGATCGTAACGGCGGCGCCCCTGCTGGAATCGTCACGACGAGATCACCGGCTGCGTCGAAACCGATCTGCACCGGTTGCGTAAAGAGTTACTTCGCGGCGTTCTGCCCCACCTGGGCCGCTGGCTGCGCCTGTCTGGCAGCCATCAGCTTGCGGATGAGATCCGCGGTTTCGGGCCGCACGGTGGTCACACCCTGACGCCCGAAGCCGCCCGCCTTGCCGAGCGCCGAGTCCAGCGCCAGCATCCCGCCATTGTCCTTGATGAACAGGTCCGCGCCATTGTCGGCGAGGAACTGGATGACGTCGTTCCAGCCCCAGATGGCGGCGCCGTGCAGCGCCGTGCGGCCGACGGAATCCTTGCGATTGATGTCCGCCTTGTATGCCAGCAGCACCTTGAGCGTTTCGATGGCCTGTGCCGGCGTCTTGTCGATGCCGCGCGAGTCGATGTCGTTGGAGCCCAGGCCCGC
>JAATEY010000345.1 GCA_015655465.1 Gammaproteobacteria bacterium
GTAGACCTTGCGCAGGAACTCCTTCGCTTTGGCGTCGCTGCCACCGGGCTGCTTCAGCGCCCAGGACCAGCCGGCAAGGTAATTCCAGCGCGCGCCACCCGAGGTCTTCGGATTGGGCGTCACTACGGCCACCCCCTGGCGCGCCAGATCACCCCAGTCCTTGATTCCCTTCGGGTTGCCCTTGCGCACCACGAAGATGATCGTCGAGGTGTACGGCGCGCTGTTGTCCGGCAGCCGCTTCTCCCAGTCCGGCGCCAGCAGTTTGCCCTGCGTTACCAGTGCATCCACGTCGCCAGCCAGGCCCAGCGTCACGACATCGGCAGCAAGGCCGTCGATCACCGAGCGGGCCTGCTTGCCCGAACCGCCATGTGACTGGTTGATCTTGACGTTGTCCCCGGTCCTGGCCTTCCAGTACTTCGCAAACGCGGCATTGAAGTCGACGTAGAGTTCGCGGGTCGGATCATAGGAAACGTTCAGCAAAGTGACTTCCGCCGCCTGCACCGGCGCGCTGATTGCAATGACCGAAGCCATGGCAAAACCCAGGGCGCTGCGACGGGTGAATGAAGACTTGAACATGCGGAGAACTCCTTGCCTGGGTATTTGGGGTTCCAAAGTTACCCGTTCAATAAGACAACGTAATTGCGGCTGCAAGGTAGTGCGTGTCGCCATATGGAGATGCATTTGGGGCATCACGCAGCAACTCGCCACGCATGAGCCACACCGCATTCACTTCAGCGCGCAGTTTCTGCGGCACGATCCAGTAGCGCACACGACCATCCAGTTGCTGGCCTGCAAACCTGCCCGCAGCACCGCTCGCATCGCGGATGCCGCTGGTGGAAAAGCTGTCGTGACGATCAGCCGCCCACAACAACCGCCAGGTGCCGAGCACATCGACACGTGCGGAAGGCGTGGCTTCCAGCCGCAATCCCAGCGATTGCAGATTGGTGCGGCCGATGGCGCCGTAGATGCCGGAGGGCGCAAGGTCCGCGCGACGCATGCCGAACAATGTATCGAAGCGCCGATAGTCAGTGCCCGGTCCATCGCCGCTGGCGTAGTCGAATTCCGCCGAGAGACGCGGCTTGCCCGACGACGAGAACGTGTAACCGGCATCCGCATGCAGGAACCACGCGCGCACATCGAGTGTCGGCGCACTGGCGGCGGTGCCCGCCCGGATGTCGCCGGACTGGATGATGGCTTCGAGCTCGAAGTCTCCCTGGCCGGCCTTCGGATCACGGATCGCGCGCACACTTAATGTGTGCAGATCGCGGTTGCGCGTCGCGCGGCTGCCGTGATCATCTTCCTGCAGGCGCACGTAGGTGAATTCTCCAAGCGTGCCGCCGGGCAGCAGCCCGGGTCGCGCAACCATCGTGCCCCAGTAGCGCAGATCCCTGCCCTCGTGATCGAACGCGACCTCATTGTCACGCAGCGAAGCAAAGTCATCGGGACGCCGCTGCTGCGGCATCAGATAGAAGAGCGTCCACTGCGTCCTGCCGGCAAAGCGCATATCCGCACGTATCCCCGTCGAACCTTGCGAGGTGTTGCGGAATTCGTCCGAGGCAATCAGTCGCCGTGAACCAAGATTCACCAGCATGCGCCCTGCCTGCACGGTGGCAGAGCTGTTCTTGCCGAAAGGTGCAGTGAACTCACGACTCACATAGGCCTGCACCGGTTCGAAGGCATTGACCTCGTTGGCCGAAAGCACGCTGCCGGCATCGGTGTCGTAAGCGCGGCTGTCGACGATTTCGCCGACCAGCTTCCAGGCGTCATGTTTCCATTCCGCCATCACGCTGGTCCGCAACGCGAGCATGTCGTCCTTGTCGTCAAAGCCGGACCGGTACTGCCCGTCGAGAGATTCCTGCCGGATCCGGAAGCTGCCGGAGAACTTCAGCGATGAAGTCTCCGCAGCCTGTGGGGCAGATCCTGGCGCGGCAAGCGCCAGTGCCAGGATGCCCGCTGCCATCAGAACTCCGCGCGCACAGTCAGACCCCAGGTACGTGGATCTGCCGGCTGACCCACGACGAGGCCAGTGTTGCCGCCCGTGGCGGCGTTCAACTGCTCGTAGTAGTCCTTGGCGAAGGCGTTCTTGACCCATACGTATGCGTCCCAGGTGCCGCGACTGCGGAAGCCAAGGCGGAAGTTTGTCAGACCGTAACCGGGGACATCCGTGTATATCGAACGCGACGGGTTCGACGACCACTTGCTGCGGGCATTGCCCTCATAGCCGAAATACGCCTCGCCCTCACGACCCAGGAAGTTGCCTGCATGCTGGTACTGGAAGCCCCAGGAACCCGCCCACTTCGAGACAGCCGGCAGCCACTGGCCGGTGAGGTCGCAGAAGCGTGGGCTGACTGACCCAGGAACCCCGACGTTGGCGAACTGCACTGCCGGATCGGTGGACGTCGTGGACCCGCCAGAAGTCTCGGGCGGGCATGGCGCACCGGTGAGCGCCACATAGTCGGGGGCGAACTTTTCGTAGATGGCATCGGTGTACGCGCCATTCACGTAGAAGTTCAGGCTCCTGTTCGGACGATACGAGAAATCCAGCTCCGCGCCCTGGATCTTCACCTTCGGTGCGTTGGCCAGATAGCCGCGGATCGTTGACGTCTCGCCGTTGTTCACGGTGAGCTGGAAATCCTTCACGTCGGTGCGGAATACCGCGAGGTTCGCGGTGACCTTTCGCTCCAGGAACTGCGTCTTGAAGCCGAGCTCGTAACTGCCCACCTTTTCGGGACGAACCGTTGCCAGATCGGTCCTGATTGTTCCGTTGGCGTCGAGCGGCACACCGTTCAGCGTGATGCCGCCGGTCTTGAAGCTGCGGGCGTAGGAGGCATATGCCAGCACATCCGGCGTCAGCTCATAGGAAAGCTTCAGGTCGCCCGACACGTTCCAGTCGCTGAACGTTGCTGCGTAGTGCTGGGGCGTGAGCGCGTCACGCTGGGCAAGACGACGCACCCGCTCCAGCGCGGTCTGGGGAGGGCTGGTATAGAAGGAATTCGTGAGATCTTCAGGCACGTTCAGGCCGGCGCCATTGGTCACCACGGAGATATACGATCCCGTCTTGTCGTCGTAATTGAGGCGCACGCCGGGTTCGACGCGGAACTGGTCCGTCACCTTCCACGACAGCTGGCCAAACAGCGCCGCGCTGGTGTTCTTGAAGTCGATGTTGTTGTCGGCACGCAGGCCGTTCAACGTCGCCGGATCGTCCGCCGCAAGGGTGTTGTTGCCGCCGCTCCGGTTGATCATCCAGCGGCTCGCCCCCGATCCCAACTGGGTCAGGCCATCGGTGTGCACCGTCTGCTTGTAGCCGAACAGACCGACCACGTAATCGAATCTCTCGCCGGAATAGTTGTAGCGGAATTCCTGCGTGTACTGGTCCTGGTGGGAGGGGTTCTCCGACTTGAGCGTGAGCGGCAGGCCCGTGAAGTCACGGTCGTTCTTCGGCAGCCAGTCCCAGTAGCGCCAGGCGGTTACCGAGGTCAGCGTGCCGGCCGCGCCCAGGTCCCATACCGCGCGCAACGCAGCGCCACCCAGTTCGCTGCGGGCACTGAGCTCCGAATTGAAGTTGGTCACACGGTCGAAGGGATTGGCCGGCGCCGTATAGTTGAACGCCGCGCTGAGTGCCGGGTACTGGCGGGCCGCCGCGCGCTGCGTGCTTCCATAGCGCACGAAAACCTGCGCGCAGCACTCGGGGTTCTGCTTGTTGTAGTCGCCGGCGAGGGTTACGTCGAGATTGTCGCTGGCGCGCCAGAGGAACTGGCCATGGATTCCGATGTTGTCGAGTTCGTTGACGCGAGCACCGATGGCGCTGCTCGCGAGGGTGCCCTGGCGGGTGGTCGCGGAAATCGCAACACGGCCAGCGAGGCTGTCTCCGACCAGCGGACCTGAAAGAGCGGCCTTCGCCTGGTAGAAGCCCAGATTGCCGATCGACAGTTCGGCACGGGCTTCCGGATCGAAGGTCGGCTTGCGGGTGGTGATGTTGACCGCGCCCGCCGTGGTGTTCTTGCCGTACAGGGTGCCCTGCGGGCCGCGCAGCACTTCGATGCGCTCCACATCCAGGAAATCCAGGGTCGATGACGCCGCGCGGCTATAGTAGACATCGTCCACATAAAGGCCCACGCCCTGCTCGATGCCGTCGTTGGTCAGTCCGAACGGCGCACCGAGGCCGCGGATGTTGATCTGGGAGTTGCGCGGATTCGATGCATAGAACTGCAGCGTGGGCGCAAGCTTCTCCAGCCGTTGCACATTGAAGCTGCCCGTATCGTCGATGGCTGCAGCGGTCACTACCGTGATCGGCAGCGGCACATCCTGCAACTCCTCCTCGCGGCGGCGGGCCGTGACCTTGATTTCGGCGAGTTCTTCGGGCTCAGTGGCGCTGCTGGCTGAAGCTGACGTGGCGGCTGCAGATACAGCCAGCTCCGCCTCGGCCGCGAAGATTAAACTTCCCGGCAATGCCGCCGTCACAATTCCTGCCGCCAGCAATTTTTGCAATTTCACGCTGATCGCTCCTGCAATGACAAAATTCGTGCGGCAAGGGTGGCGGCCGGCCGGTTAGCTGGTCAGTAGCAGAGTGGTTACCAACTGGTTACAGCCTTTCTCCACAAGTGCAGTGCAAAAAGCTGCGACTGTTAGAATCCCCGGGAAAATGCAGTACAAACACGCTTTCCATGCCGGTAACTTTGCGGACGTGCATAAGCACATCTCATTGCTGCAACTGATTCAGGCATTGCAGAAGAAGGCCAAGGGCTTTCTCTATCTCGACACGCATGCCGGCGAGGGCCTCCACGATCTGGCCGGTGCCGAGGCCCGCCACAGCAATGAAAGCGACGCCGGCATCACGCTGCTGGAGAGCAACCTCGCCCAGGCTCCGGGCCCCGGCCACGCGGCAATCCGCGGCTACATCGAAGCCGTCGATCGCATCCGTCGCGACCACGGCAACAAGCGCAGCCTCTATCCCGGCTCACCGCTGCTGGCCGCCACCCACCTGCGCGCGGTCGATCAGGCCATCTGCGTCGAGAGCCAC
>JAATEY010000373.1 GCA_015655465.1 Gammaproteobacteria bacterium
GGCAAGCTCACCGCGCACCGCTCCGACTGTGCAGCCCTGGCGGGCAAGAGCACGCTCAACCGCCTGGAGCTGCATGAGCGCGAAGGCAACGGCCGCTATCACAAGATCCGCCCGGACAGTCAGGCCATCGAGTCGCTGTGGGTGGATCTGTTACTGGATGCCACCGATGATCCGCTGCACGGGCACCAGGTTCGAACATCGACGGGGCCGCTGGTGCGACCGAGGAGGTCCAACGCCTGGTCACCCGGATCCGCGAGCGCTGGCCCGGAACGCCCGTCTGGTGCGCGCCATCGGCGCTGAGCTGCAGGAGGCGGCCACCGAGTCGCAACACACCCATCGTCCCGCCCGCCGATTCCGCGACTCGTTGCAGCCAGTCCTTTAAAAGACTATATTCAGTCCTGACAGAATCACTGGAAACCCCCATGCGCTACTCCACCCAGATCAAGCCAATCAGCTACCTGAAAGCCAATGCAGCAGAAGTGCTTCAGGAATTGGCTGATCAGCGCCAGCCTATGGTCATCACGCAAAATGGTGAGGCGAAAGCCGTGCTCCAGGATGTGGCTTCGTACGAACAGGCCCAGGAAACCATGGCTCTGTTGAAGATCCTGGCACTTGGTAACCAACAGCTTGCCCAAGGCAGGGTCGCACCGATCTCCGATGTCGCCAGGAGGATCAGGGCTACGGTGGCGACAGAAGACTGATGGCTTACCGGGTTGTCCTTACCGAAGACGCGGAGCGCGACCTGAGTGATATCGTCACCTTTGTTGCGAAGAACGATTCGCCGCGAAGCGCAGAGTATGTCCTCGGCCGAATCCTTGATATTGCCGACAACCTGGCCATCGAGCCGACGCGTGGCTCGACTCCCAAGGAACTCCGCGCGCTGGGGGATCGGGAATACCGGCAGGTGTTCTTCAAGCCCTATCGCCTGATCTACCGCGTCGTGGAACAACAAGTTGTTATCTATCTTGTCGCTGATGGACGGCGGGACATGCAGACGCTTCTGGCGCGCAGGCTGCTTGGCGGTTGATGACGCGAAGCGGAGGGTCACGAGCGGCGGCTTTGGGAAATCAATCTGACCCAGATGCAGCATCCACCTCGGGGTGATTTCCACTGGCCGCAGCGGCCCTCGCCATAGCAACGCCAGAAATCCCGCCAGGTACATCTTGAGCGGCACACCACGTGTCTCCGATGCCGCAGCTCGCAGGGAACCATCGGCAATGCGGCACCTGAACTCCTCCGGGCCCAGCGCGACAAGGTCACCGACGATTGGGGGTCGAAGGTGGGCAAAGGCACCAGAAGACCCGCGTAGTACAGCGGGTAAGTGCTCGAAAGACTTTCAGTCGCTGGCCATACCCGTCATCTGGCTCCCGACCCAGACACGCCCTGAGCAATACACCCTCCAGATCGGGCGTCGGCGCCAGGTTGTCGATGAGTATCGCAACATCCACGAGCGGGTCGTTGCGATGCCAAGTCTCCCAGTCGATTAGCCATAGGCGTTTCCCGTCGAACAGGATGTTGCGCGGATTGGGATCATTGTGAGTTGACGCCTGCGATGTCCATCGAAAGTTGAATGCTTCAAAGGCCGACGGGCCGCGCCGAATGTCGGCTTTGGAGCTATCAACTTCTGCAGCCCACTGTCTACTTCTGGCCGATATGCGACGGATGACATCCGCGAAACCGGACGTACAGTTGGTCGTTCAGGCGTGGCGCGCGGTCTCGATGAATGCACCCAGGTAACCCGTCTGCCGATCCGCCTCGCGCAGACCCAGGTGAATCTGCTTGGGCACGCCATGCCGGCCCAGCTTTACCGGCGCGATCGGGACGCGCGTCGCGTGCTCTTCCACCAGCCAGCGCGGCAATGCCGCCACGCCACGACCTGCAGCCACCATCTGCAATATCAGGTCGGTGGATTCGATGGTCTTGTGCACGCGCGGATGCACACCCGCCGGTGTGAGGAACAGGTTGTAGACATCGAGCCGGTCGGTTTCCACCGGGTAGGTGATGAGCACCTCGTCGACGAGCTGTGCCGGCTGCACGAATTTCGCACTGGCCAGCCGGTGATCGCGGGCGACTACCAGCACCTGCTCGTAGTCGAACACCGGTTCGAAATGCAGGCCGGGCCGGACTTCAGGATCGGGCGTCACCAGCAGGTCGATCTCGTGATCGAGCAGCGCGCCGATGCCGCCGAAACGGAATTTCTGCTTCACGTCGACGTCCACATCGGGCCAGTGCGGCAGGTAGCCAGCCACCACCTTCAGCAGCCACTGGTAGCAGGGATGGCATTCCATGCCGATGCGCAGGCTGCCACGCAGTCCGCGGGCGTACCCGGTCAGGGTCTGTTCCGCCTGCTCGAGCTGCGGCAGCACGCGGCTGGCCACTTCGAGCAGGTGCCGGCCTGCCTGCGTGGGGCGCAGGTTGCGGCCCTCGCGCTCCCACACCGGCGTGCCCAGCGCCTGCTCCAGCTTGCGCATGGCGTGACTCAGTGCCGACTGGGTCAGGTGGAGCCTGGCGGCAGCCGCCGTCATCGAGCCTTGCCGCTCCACCTCGCGCACGATGGCCAGATGGCTGCGTTCCAGCACGGCGCTGCCTATAAATGAATATTATTCATTGAATACTGAATATATATCATTTTTGTTCATTCGTCACCGCACCTAGCATGGGCCCCTGAGCTGACAGCAAGGATCCGACCCATGACCGCCATTGCCGCCCTGCACCACCCATCCATCGCGCCCCATGACCACCTGCGGCTTCCCGCCCGCTACGACCACGTGGGCAGCTTCCTGCGTCCTGCATACCTGCTGCAGGCCCGCGCACAGCACGCGAAGGGCGAGATCGACGCTGCCGCCCTGCGCAAGGTCGAAGACCGGGCCATCACCGAAGTGGTGAAGTTCCAGCAAGACGTCGGGATGAAGGCCATCACCGACGGTGAATACCGCCGCACCTACTTCCACATCGATTTCCTCGATCAGCTGGGCGGCGTGAAGACCGCGGCTCCGGTCATGATCGAGAACGCCGATGGCACGAGGTCGCTGGCACCGCCGGTGATGCGTGTAATCGACAAGGTGCGCCACGACCGGCCCATCGAAGTGGACAACTACCTCTACCTGCAGGGTGAGCTGAGCCCCGGCAGCATCGCAAAGGTCGCCATCCCTTCGCCCACCATGCTGCACTTCCGCGGCGGTCGTGGCGGCATCAGCAAGGTCGCCTATCCCGAGCTGGAACCGGTTTTCTATGACGATGTGGCGCGCGCCTTCGGCGATGAACTCAAGGCGCTGCATGCCGCCGGCTGCCGTTACGTGCAGATGGACGACACCAACCTGGCCTATCTCTGCGATCCGAAGATGCGCGAAGCGGCCCGCCTGCGTGGCGACGATCCGGACGAGCTGCCGCGCCGCTATGCGGGCTTCATCAACAAGCTGGCAGCACACAAGCCTGCAGACATGTTGCTGGCCATGCACCTGTGCCGCGGCAACTTCAGGAGCACCTTCGCGGCCAGCGGCGACTACGAGCCGGTGGCCGAGGCGCTGCTGTCGGAGATGAACCTCGACGCCTACTTCCTCGAATACGACGACTTGCGCAGCGGTGATTTCCGGCCGTTGCGCTTCCTGAAGAAGGGCAAGACGGCGGTGCTGGGCCTGATCACGACCAAGGTCGGTGCGCTGGAAGACAAGGACGACATCAAGCGCCGTATCGAAGAGGCCGCGCAGTACGCACCGCTCGACCAGCTGGCGCTGTCACCGCAATGCGGCTTCGCGAGCTCCGCCGAAGGCAATGACATCAGCTGGGACAACCAGCGCCGCAAGCTGGAGCTGGTGGTCGATGTCGCCCGCGAGGTATGGGGCGACCGCTAGTCGCCCTCCCGCCCCTAGACCGGGGCGACTGCGGGAGCCGCACGTGCCGTGCGCGCCGCCAGGCTGGCTTCAAGCTGCGGCTCGGACTCCGGCCCCTGCCGCAGCGCCTGCCAGTAGACCGCGAGATAGCTGCGGTCCACCACGGCGCCACTGGCCAGGATCTGCGGCTCCAGCACGCGGTGCAGTTCCTGCAGGTTGTACCAGGGCACGCTGGGATACACGTGATGGCCGATATGCCAGTTGATGTTGTTCCAGAAAAAGGAATGCACCGGATTCGAGGTGACCGTGCGCGTGCCGACCAGCTGGCCGGCATTCCATGGCGTGCCATAGTGCTCGGCGATGAATCGCATCGAGTTGAGCAGTGACAACACCAGCACCGGCCACAGCCACAGCCCCAATGCCTTGTCCAGCACATCGTGCTCTGCGGCAAGGTCCAGCACCAGCCAGTACACCGTGCCCTTCAGTGCCATTTCGAACAGCTGTATCGCCCACTGCCGCGGCCCGAACTGCGTGAAGGGATAGATGAAGTTGAAGTGGATGAAGCTCAGCACACCGCCGATCAGCGCGTAGGCATAGAACAGCAGGAAATCGGCCACGCCACGCCGCCCCATGGTGAATGCATCCGGGTCGCGCGGCGAGCGGTTGTGCCGGTGGTGCTCGATGTGGTCTTCGCGGAAAGCCACGAAGGTCGCAAAGATCGGCAGCATGCACAGGATGCCGAACATCCAGTTGAGCAGCGGGCGCTTGAACAGCGTGCTGTGGGTGGCGTCGTGCATGAACGTCACCATGCTCATCCACAGGTAGCCCAATGCAATATATGCCGACCACAACACCAGCTGCGATTCGGTGTTCCAGGCCACAAGACCAAGGGCCACCATCAGGCCGCTGAACAGCGGAATCTTGGTCAGGTTGGGCAGCAGCCGGAAACGGCGCAGACGGTCGAGGTCGCTCTTCGCGAGCTGCGGAATGGAGTGCCGGGACATCGGGAAGCGACCTTCTGGTAGTTCTTGTCGGCTGGTGCGCGGACCTTAGCACGCCATCCATGGATTGCGTCACCGGGGAAACGCTGTTTCCTGCAGATATCGCTGACCGTCACGGCGGCTACCAGCTAGTCTCCCGTACCTTGCCTGGAGGAGGATTGCGCATGGTCCCGGTACTCGGCGTGTTGAACATATCCGACCGCGCCAGCGCGGGCGTCTACGCCGACGAACCCGGGCAGGCCTGCATCGCCTTGCTGCGTGAGTGGCTGGCCACGCCGTTCGAGGTCGACTATCGCGTGGTGCCCGATGAGATCGACCTGATCGCAGCCGAATTGATCCGTCAGGCGGACGTGGCGGGCTGCTGCCTGATCGTCACCACTGGTGGCACCGGCCCCGCCCCGCGCGATGTCACCCCCGAAGCCACGCTGCGCGTCATCCAGCGCGAAATGCCCGGGTTCGGCGAGCTGATGCGCGCGGCATCGCTGAAATATGTGCCCACGGCGATCCTGTCACGCCAGACCGCCGGCATCCGGGGCCGCACGCTGATCGTGAACCTGCCCGGGCGCCCCAAATCGATCCGCGAGAATCTCGAGGCAGTGTTCCCGGCGATTCCCTACTGCATCGACCTGATGGGCGGCCCGCGGCTGGAAACCAACGAACCGCTCATGAAGGCCTTTCGCCCGAAAGCGTGACGCTGGCGCCCCGGCACATCCTGTCTGGAGCTCATGTAATCTACCGCGGCCATCATGAATTTCGGCTTCGAACACAGCTACGCCACGCTTCCACCGCAGTGCTTCGTCGACGTGGCGCCAACTCCCGTTGCCAGTCCCGAGCTGCTCGTCTTCAACACCGCGCTGGCGTCGTTCCTGGAGCTGGACGCCGGCCTCGCCGATCACGCTGCGTCGCTGCTGTCGGGCAATGAACTGCCCGGTGACGCGCGACCCATCGCCATGGCCTATGCCGGCCATCAGTTCGGGAACTTCGTGCCGCAGCTCGGCGACGGCCGCGCGATCCTGCTGGGTGAGCGCCGTGGCCTGGATGGCGAGCTGCATGACCTGCAGCTCAAGGGCTCGGGTCGCACCCCGTTCTCGCGCAGTGGCGACGGCCGCGCTGCGGTCGGCCCGATGCTGCGTGAATACCTGATCAGTGAAGCCATGCATGCGCTGGACATTCCCACCACGCGTTCGCTGGCCGTGGTTGCCACCGGCGAGCCCGTGCGTCGCGAGGAGATTCTGCCCGGTGCCGTGCTCACTCGCGTGGCGGCGAGCCACCTGCGGGTCGGCACGTTCGAATACTTCGCGGCGCGCGCGGATCACGACGCGCTGCGAGCGCTGCTCGACTATTCCATTGGCCGCCACGCCCCGGCACTCGCCAGCGCACCGGTGCCTGCACTCGCATTCCTCAAATGGGTCGCGGACCGGCAGGCCGCATTGATCGCCCGCTGGCTGGGCGTCGGCTTCATCCATGGCGTCATGAACACCGACAACATGGCGCTGTCGGGCGAGACCATCGACTACGGCCCCTGCGCATTCATGGATCACTACGATCCTGCGACGGTATTCAGCTCGATCGATCACCGCGGCCGCTATGCCTGGGGCAATCAGCCCGCCATTGCGCAGTGGAATCTCGCGCGCTTCGCCGAAACCCTGGTGCCGCTGATCGACCCCGACCAGGCCGTTGCGATCCAGGGCGCCACTGCCGTCATCAACCGCTTCCCGGCCGAATTCGAAGCGCGGCATCAGCAGCTGCTGCGCGCGAAATTCGGCATCACCGCGGTGCGCGAATCCGACGCCGCGCTGGCCAGTCGATTCCTGGCGCTGCTGCAGCAGTCCCGGGCGGATTTCACGCTGGCGTTCCATCACCTGGCGGCAGCCGCACTGGGCGCAACGCATGAGGGTCCGCTGCGCGCCCTGCTCGGGAATGCCGATGGGCTGGACGACTGGCTGCAGGAATGGCGCATGCGTCAGCAGCCTGATTCGCTGTCGCCGGCCGACCGGCATGCGGCCATGCGCCGCGTGAACCCTGCATTCATACCGCGTAATCACCTGGTCGAGTCCGCGCTGAACGCCGCCAGCGACCGCGGTGACCTCGCGCCTTTCCGGAGCCTGCTGGCCGTCGTCCAGCATCCCTTTCAGGATCACCCCGGCCGGGAATCCTGGATGCAGCCGCCCCGTGAAGAGGAGCGGGTGCCGGCGACGTTCTGCGGCACCTGAGGAAGCGCGGTTCCGGCAGCGCGTTCGGACCAGCGCTATAGTCGGGCTCATGCTGCTTGCCACATTGTTCATCGTTGCGGCCATGGTGCTGGCCTACCAGCGTCTGCCGCTGCTGGCCTTCTCGGTGGTATTCACGGCGCTGCTCGCCGCTTACCTGTGGTTCGGCGATCCTGCCGGCCTGTGGAAAGGCCTGTTGCTGCTGCTGCTGGTGTCGATGTGGCTGTTCAACTTCCGGCCACTGCGCAAGGCGCTCATTTCGCGCCCGTTTCTCAAGACCTATCTGCGCATGCTGCCCACCATGTCGGCCACCGAGCGCGAGGCACTGGAGGCAGGCTCGGTGTGGTGGGATGGCGAACTGTTCACCGGCAAGCCGGACTGGAACAAGCTGCTCTCCACACGCCCGGCGCAACTGACCGCCGAAGAACAGGCATTTCTCGACGGGCCGGTGGAGCAGCTCTGCGCCATGGTCGACGACTTCGACGTCACCCATCGCCGTGCGGACCTGCCGCCTGAAGCCTGGGAGTTCATCAAGCAGCACGGTTTCTTCGCGATGATCATCCCCAAGCAGTACGGCGGACTCGAACTCGGCCGCTATGCGCAGTCGTCGGTGCTGATCAAGCTCTGCAGCCGCAGCATCGTGCTGGGCACCACCGTCGCGGTTCCCAATTCGCTGGGACCCGGTGAGCTGCTGGTGCACTACGGCACCGACGAACAGAAGAATCACTACCTGCCGCGTCTCGCGCTTGGCAAGGAAGTGCCCTGCTTCGGCCTGACGAGTCCCGTTGCCGGCTCCGACGCCACCTCGATTACCGATACGGGCATCGTGTGCCGCGGCATGTATGAAGACCGCGAAGTGATCGGCATCCGGCTCAACTTCTCCAAGCGTTACATCACGCTGGCGCCGGTGGCCACGGTGGTCGGACTCGCGTTCCGCCTGTTCGACCCCGAGCATCTGCTGGGACCGACAGAAGACATTGGCATCACCTGCGCGCTGATTCCGCGCCTCACACCCGGCATCCACATTGGCCGACGCCATTTCCCGCTCAACATCCCGTTCCAGAACGGCCCGATACAGGGTGAGGATGTATTCGTGCCGGTGGATTTCATCATCGGCGGCGTGCAGATGGCGGGCAAGGGATGGCGCATGCTGGTCGAGCAGCTTTCGGTGGGCCGCTGCATCTCGCTGCCGGCCAGCGCCACGGCCGGCGCGATGACGGCGGCCTGGACCACCGGCGCCTATGCACGCATCCGCAAGCAGTTCGGCCTGCCCGTGGGCAAGTTCGAAGGTGTGGAGCAGGTACTCGCCCGCATCATGGGCACCACCTACATCATGGACGCCACGCGTTCGGTCACCACCGGCGCCATCGACGGCGGCGAGAAACCCGCCGTGCCTGCGGCAATCCTGAAGATGCATATCACCGAGATGGGCCGCATCGTCGCAGCCGATGCCATGGATGTGCATGGCGGCAAGGGCGTGATGCTCGGGCCGCGCAACTATCTCGCCCGTGGCTGGCAGGCCGCGCCCATCGGCATCACGGTGGAAGGCGCGAACATCCTCACGCGCA
>JAATEY010000283.1 GCA_015655465.1 Gammaproteobacteria bacterium
CGTGTCGGTGAAGGTGGCTGCGCCGCTCGATCCCAATCAGCGCATTGCCTACATTTCGACGCTGGAGCAGGTTGAAGTGGAGCCGGGCGAAGCACCGGCGCGCGTGATCGTGAACTCCCGCACCGGCACCGTGGTGATCGGCGCGCGCGTGCGCGTGTCGCCCGCCGCGGTGGCGCATGGCTCACTGACGGTGACCATTACCGAGCGGCAGGATGTCAGCCAGCCGCAGCCGTTCTCCAAGGGTGAAACCGTGGTGACGCCGCGCAGCGAGATTTCCGTCAACCAGGATGCCGGACGCATGTTCCTGTTCAACGCCGGCGTGAATCTCGACGAGATCGTGCGGGCCGTGAACCAGGTGGGTGCGGCGCCGAGCGATCTGGTCGCCATCCTCGAAGCCCTCAAGGAAGCAGGCGCGCTGCGCGCCGAGCTCATTGTCATCTAGGAACAGTCGTGGCCATTGCACCGCTGGACAATTCGTTCTACGCCGACCCCGCGAGCCTGACCGCGCTCAAGCGGGAGGCGTCGGCCCAGACGCCCGCGGCGCTGCGCGAGACTGCCAAGCAGTTCGAGAGCCTGTTCACGCGGATGATGCTGAAGAGCATGCGCGACGCCACGCCAGGGGATTCGCTGTTCGGCAGCGACCAGCAGGATTTCTACCAGGACATGTTCGACCAGCAGCTGTCGACGCAGCTTTCGAAGGGCAAGGGGCTGGGCCTTGCCGATGTGCTGATGCGGCAGTTGATGCAGGGCGCGGGGCTCGCTGCAGATGAAACGGGCGGTGCGACAGCGGCACAGGCTGGCACGGCCAGCACTGCGGCCGGGAAGGCCTGGCCGCCACGCACCCAGGACGATTTTGTGCGCGCGATCCTGCCGGCGGCGACTGCGGCTGGCCGGGAACTGGGAGTCGATCCCTCCACGGTCATCGCGCACGCCGCGCTCGAGACGGGATGGGGCAAGTCCGTGCCCACGGGGGCCGATGGTCGCCCCAGCTTCAACCTGTTCGGTATCAAGGCAGGCGGCAGCTGGAAGGGTGATTCCACCAGTGCTGCCACACGGGAATTCCAGGGAGGCAGCATGCAGCAGGTCATGGCCGACTTCCGCAGCTATGAGTCACCGGAGCAATCGCTGGGTGACTACGTGAAGCTGCTGCAAGGAAGCCCGCGCTATGCGGCGGCACTGGGCACGGGCAGCGATGCGGCGGCTTATGCAAAAGCCCTGCAGCGCGGCGGCTATGCCACTGATCCGGATTATGCAACCCGGCTCTCCGCCCTTGCAGCGCGACTCAAGTCACATCCGGCGCTGCCGATAAGTGTGACAGGCAGCGGCTCTGCATGAGCCAGCAACCTGCAGCACACGGGGTTCTCTAGATGGCTGACATGCTGAATGTGGCGGTATCCGGTCTGCGGGCGTTCCAGCGCGCGCTGGAGACCACCAGTCACAATATCGCCAATGTCTCCACGGCCGGCTACAGCCGGCAGCGCGTGGACCTGGCTACGCAGCAGCCGCAGTTGTTCGGCAGCACCAGCCTTGGCAACGGCGTGGTGGTCAACAACATCAGCCGCTACAGCAATGATCTGCTGACGGCGCAGATGCAGCGTGCCTCGAGCAGCTTCTCGCGCCTCGATGCCTATGCCCAGAAGGCCGGCGCGCTCAACAATCTTTTTGCCGACAGCTCCACGGGCCTGTCTGCATCCCTGCAGCGCTTCTCCAATGCATTGCAGGGGGGTCGCCAACACACCGACCTCGACTGCGGCAAGGCAGGTACTGCTGTCCGAAGCAGACGGCCTCGTGCAGCGGCTGCAGACCTATGACCAGCGGCTTGACGAGCTTGAGACCGAGGTCAACCAGCAGCTGGGCGGTGAAGCCTCGGCGATCAACAGCATCGCTGCCAGCATTGCACGGTTGAACCAGGGAATAGTGACTGCCCAGTCGCAGGCCGGGCAGGCGCCCGCCGATCTGCTGGACTCACGTGACCGGCAGCTGGCTGACCTGGCGGCGCGTCTCGATACCAGCATCGTTCGCCAGGACGATGGCTCCATCAATGTGTTCGTCGGCAATGGCCAGGCGCTGGTGCTGGGTGGCACCTCTGCCACCATGGTGGCCAAACAGGATGTATTCCAGCCGACGCGCCTGACGCTGGCATTCCAGACCCCCGGCATCACCGTCGATATCGGCAGTTCGCTCAGTGGCGGCAGTGTCGGCGGGCTGCTGGATTTCCGGCGTGAACTGCTCGATCCGGCGCGTAACCAGATCGGGCAGATGGCGGTGGCGCTGACCGAGGTCACCAACACCCAGCATCGCGAGGGCATCGACCTGGCCGGCAACATGGGTGGCGACCTGTTTGCCGTCGGCGCGGTCGAGGTGCTGACGGACACCACCAATACCGGCTCGGCCGCAGTGGCGGCGACGCGCACGGGCGCGGGCGCGCTGACCGCGTATGACTATGTCATGCGCTACAACGGCAGCGCCTGGACCATGCAGCGGGCGGACAATGGCGCACCGATTACCTTCACCGGCACCGGTACAGGTGCCGATCCGATCGTGGCGGACGGCGTTTCGATCGTACTCAGCGGCACGCCTGCCGCCGGTGACCGCTTCCTGGTGCGGCCCACCGCCAAGGCCATCAAGGGCATGGATGTGCTGATCAGCGATCCCGCCCGCGTTGCCGCCGCGGCGCCCATTCGATCTGCAGCGGCCGTGGGCAATACCGGTGCTGCCACGATTTCTGCCGGTGAGGTGCTGGATGCAGGCAATGCGCAGTTGCGCAACTCCGCATCGCTGCAGTTCATCGATGCGACCCACTATTCGGTCAATGGTGCGGGCAGCAACCTGTATACACCCGGGGCCAATATCGATATCAATGGCTGGCGCGTGCAGATCAACGGCACTCCGGCAGCCGGCGACGGTTTCACCGTGGCCAACAATGTCGCCGGCACCGGCGACAATCGCAATGCGCTGGAGATGGCCACGGCGCTGTCGCGTGGCGTGCTGTCGGGTGGCACGGAGTCGCTGAATGCCTCCGTCTCGCGCTTCATTGGTTCGGTCGGAGTGGCGACCAATCAGGCGAACACCAGCCTCGATGCCCAGAAGGTCATCTACGACGACAGCCAGGCCGCCGTGGACGGCGTTTCCGGCGTCAATCTCGACGAAGAAGCGGCCAACATGCTGCGCTACCAGCAGGCCTACCAGGCTGCCGCGCAGATGATCCGTGTGACACAGACCATATTCGATTCCCTGCTGGAGGCGGCGCGTCGATGATCAATCGCATTTCCTCAGCTGGTGTGCACGCTGCAGCCGTCAGCGAGATCATGAAGCAGCAGACGCTGCTGTCGAAGACGCAGACGCAGGTTGCCTCGGGCCAGCGCATCCAGACGCCGGCCGACGACCCGATTGCCACCATGCGCATTCTCGGCATGGAACAGAATCGCGCCAGCCTCGAACAGTACGGCAGGAATTCGGACATCCTGGCCAACCGGCTCAGCATCGGCGAGCAGGCGCTGGCGGATGCCAGTGCACTGCTGCAAAGCGTGCGCGAACGCGCCATCCAGGCCAACAGCGCTGCGATGGACGATTCGGCACGGCGTTCGATCGGCGCCGATATCCGCTCGATGTCCCAGGAGTTGCTCGATATCGCCAATCGCCGCGATGGCAATGGCGAGTATCTGTTTGCGGGCTTCTCGACGCAGACCCAGCCCTTTGCAAGGGCGGGGGCCAGCGTGGTGTATGCGGGCGACCAGGGAGTGCGCAGCCTGCAGATCGGTGCCGACCAGCGCGTTGCCGATGGCTTCTCGGGTGCCGACCTGTTTCAGCGGATCCGTGAAGGCAACGGTACGTTTACCACCGCCACGGATGTGCACACCGGCGCCGGTTCGATAGACAGTGGTCATGTGACCAACCCGGCAGCCTGGGTGCCGGGCACCTATACGCTGGGTTTCACCTCGTCCACGAGCTGGGAAGTGCGTGACTCGCTGAGCAATCTGGTGGCCAGCGGCAACTATGCTGCCGGCTCGGCCATCGCATTCAATGGTGCGGAAGTGACCGTGACGGGTGATCCCGGCACGGGTGACAGCTTCACGATTGCGCCGGCGACCACCGAAGATGTGTTCAGGACACTGAACGATCTGGCGTCGAGCCTGGAAGTCGGAGGAACGACGGCCTCCAGCCGCTCACTGGTCAGTACTGCCGTTGCAAATGGCCTGACGCAGCTCGACCAGGCGCTCGACCACATCATCGATACGCGCGCCGTTGTCGGCGCCCGGCTTGCCACCGTGGATCATGCGCAGGCGTCGCGGCAGCAGCTGGACGATGAGCTCGCGGGTTCGGTCGGCGCATTGCGCGATCTGGACTACGCCGCCGCCATCAGCCGCATGAACCAGCAGCTCACCGGTTTGCAGGCGGCGCAGGCCGCTTATACCCGAATCGCGCAGCTGTCGCTGTTCAACTATCTGTGACGCCGCTCTCAATCGGCCCGGCACAGCGTGAACGATTCCTCAGTTTTCCACAGGTGAGCAGTGCAGCACTAAAGAAGCAAGCAGCGGCACCGATACAGCATTTGAACAGCGCAACGGCGGGTGAAGACCGACCGAAGCACCCGTCGGCTGAATAGCCGGATGATGAGTCGATTTTTTTCTTAACAGGAGCATTTTTCATGGCAATGTCGATCAACACCAACGTGTTGTCGCTGAACGCTCAGCGCAACCTGTCGACCTCGGCCTCTCAGCTGGCTACGTCCCTGCAGCGCCTGTCTTCAGGTCTGCGCATCAACAGTGCCAAGGACGACGCCGCCGGTCTGGCCATTTCCGAACGTTTCACCACCCAGATCCGCGGCCTCACGCAGGCTGCCCGCAACGCGAACGACGGCATTTCGCTGGCGCAGACGGCTGAAGGCGCACTCGGGTCAGTCAGCAACAACCTGCAGCGCATGCGCGAACTGTCGGTGCAGTCGGCCAATTCGACCAACAGCGCCTCTGACCGCGCCGCTCTCCAGCAGGAAGTGTCGCAGCTGGCTGCTGAAATCGACCGCGTGGCGACCCAGACGCAGTTCAACGGCCTGAACCTGCTCGATGGTTCGTTCTCGGCCCAGCAGTTCCAGGTCGGCGCGAATGCCGGCCAGACCATCACCGTGTCCTCGATCTCCAGCGCCCGCACCAGCGCCCTCGGCCAGTTCCAGGGCTTCTCGCTCACGAACCAGGCGCTTACCTCGGCCGCCTCGAATACGGCCGCTGCGAAGAGCGTGACGGTCGGCGGTTCGACGATATCGCTGGGCACCATCGCGAACGATGCGAAGGTCCTGGCTGCGGCGATCAATTCGTCGGGCATCGCGGGCCTCTCGGCCTCGGCGAACGCGACTTCGGTTGCGGCAGCCGCGACGGTCATCGGCGGAACGGCCAACGGCGCAGCATCGATCACCGTCAATGGCGTTGCGATCTCCGTCGCCGGCACGACCACCAGCGGTTCGCAGAATCGCACCAACGCCGTGGCAGCGCTCAACGCGCAGTCGGCGGTCACGGGCGTTGTCGCCACGGACACCGGCACGGGCGTCAGCCTGGCGGCTGCCGATGGTCGCAACATCACGGTCGCGTACGCCGTTGGCGGCTTCACGGGTTCCAGCGTGGCGGACTTCGGTCTCGCAGCCGCCGGCACGACCGGTGGCACGATCAACGTGAGCTACCAGGCACCAGCCGGCATCACCGGCAACCTGACCTGGACGGGCGCGTTCGATCCGGGTCCGAATGCGATTGCGGCGACCGGCACGGCGATCTCGGCGATCGACATCTCGACGCAGGGCGGCGCGAACTCCGCGCTGTCGGCCATCGACGCTGCCCTGACCTCGGTGAACTCGAGCCGCGCTTCGCTGGGCGCCATCCAGAGCCGTTTCGAGTCGACGATCAGCAGCCTGCAGGCCACCACCGAGAACCTCTCGGCGTCCCGCAGCCGCATCCTCGACACGGACTTCGCTGCTGAAACGGCGAACCTGACGAAGGCGCAGATCCTGCAGCAGGCTGGCACCGCCATCCTGGCGCAGGCGAATGCGGCTCCGCAGAGCGTGCTCTCACTGCTGAAGTAGAAGTAATGGTGTCATGACCCGCGGGCGGCGGGTGGGAACTCCCCACCTGCCGCCAACGGATGCAGAGGCCAAATGGAAGTTGGTTTGGCGAAGGCCCTGACACCGGTGTCACCGGGCCTTCCTTCCACGACATACCGGAGTCCACAGACCGCGTCGGGAACAGGACGTCCCGCTGCGGTCCCTCCCGTTGTGGCGCCGGAACGCAGTCAGCAGCAGATCGAAGCCATCGCATCGCAGCTGCAGGAATTCCTGAGTTCGTCGGAGCGGAACATCGAGTTCCGTGTCGATGCGGACACGCATGCGCAGGTGGTGACGGTGCGCGACGCGGCCAGTGGCGAGGTGATCCGCCAGTTTCCCAATGAAGATGTGCTGCGCGTGCTGAAGAACCTTACTGCGGAACAGGGCACGCTTTTCGACGGCGTAGCCTGAGAACATGGGCTGGCATGGCTAGCATCATCTCCAGCGGCATTGGTTCGGGCCTCGACGTCAACTCGCTGGTTACGCAGCTGGTGGCCGCCGAGCGCGCGCCACAGGATGCACGCCTTACGAAGATCGATACGCAGCTCACGACTGAATTCACGGCGCTGGGCCAGCTGAAGGGCGCGATGTCGGCCTTCCAGACGGCGCTGTCGGGCCTGAAGACTGCGGGTACTCTCATCGTCCGCAAGGCCACCGTCAGTGCCGACACGAATTTCGCCGCCTCGGCTTCCAGCACCGCGACGGCCGGTGCCTACGATGTCGAGGTGGTGCAGCTGGCGAAAGCCGCGCAGCTGACATCCGCTCCGCTGCTCACCGGGCCAACGACCGTTGTCGGTACCGGTGCACTGACCTTGTCGCTGGGCGGCGCTGCCTTCAGCGTCACGATCGGATCCGGCAACAATACGCTGGCCGGCATCCGCGATGCCATCAATGATGCCGCCGACAATACCGGCGTGCGCGCGACCATCATCACCGGTGTGGATGGCAGCCGCCTGATCCTCACGGGCGGCAAGACCGGTGCGGCCAATGCGGTCAAGGTTACGCAGGCCGGTGGGGATGGCGGACTTGCCCAGCTGGTCTACGATCTGCCGAATCCCTCGGGGATGACGCCGGTTGCGGGCGTCACGGCCCAGGATGCCATCGTCAATATTTCCGGCTTTCCGGTGCACAGCACGACCAATACGGTCGATGGTGCCATCGATGGCGTCACGCTGACGCTGAAGAAGGAAGCGCCGGGCACCACTGCAACGCTGACGGTTGCCAACGACGACAGCGCGGTGCAGGGCAAGGTCAGTGAATTCGTCAACGCCTACAATGTGCTTGCCAGGCAGATTGCGACCCTGCGCAGTTACGATGCCTCGAACCGCAAGGCCGGGCCGCTGCTGGGCGATGGCATGCTGCTCAACATCGAGACGCAGCTGCGGCGGATCGTCACCAGCCAGGTGCCGGATCTCACCTCGGCCTTCACCACGCTGTCGAGTGTCGGCGTCGTGTTCGGGGCGGACGGTACGCTGTCGCTGAATGCGACGAAGTTCGAGTCGGCGATGAAGACCAGTTCCACCGCTGTCGGTGCGCTGTTCGGCTCGACCAGGGGTGTGGCGAACCAGCTCAACGATTTCCTCGAGACCCAGCTGTCGTCTTCCGGCACCATGGTCGCCCGCAACAAGAGCATCGATGCGCAGCGCAAGGACCTGACGACGCGGCAGGAAGCGCTGAACGTGCGCATGGCGGCATTCCAGGCGCGCTACCAGAAGCAGTTCACGGCCCTGGACTCGTTGCTGTCGAAGATGCAGTCGACCTCGACCTATCTCACCCAGCAGCTGGCGCAGTCCACCAGCATTGCCAAGAGCGCAGGCAGCTGACACTTCGGGCCTGCGTGGTTCAAGTCCTGGACATCGATGCCGTTAAGCTCCCTGAAGAAATGGAGTTTGACGTATGTCCGCATATTCCCGCAGTGCCAGCCTGGCGGCCTATCAATCGGTCGCGGCCCATGGAGGAGTCGCAGCAGCCGATCCGCACCGGCTCATCACCATGCTCATGGATGGCGCGCTGGAGCGCCTGTCTGCGGCCCATGGAGCGATCCAGAACGGCGCGACAGGAACCAAGAGCCGGCTGATACACCGTGCGGTGGAGATCATCAATGAGCTGCGCGCCAGCCTGAATCTCGAAGCGGGCGGCGAGATCGCAGCCAACATGGCCGATCTCTACGACTATTCCAGTCGCCAGCTGCTGCGGGCCAATCTCGAGAATCGCACCGAGCTGCTGGACGAAGTAAGCCATCTGCTGCGCGAAATACGCAGTGCGTGGATCCAGATTCCTGCACGGCGGATGTAAGAATCGTGTTCGGCAAGCAGCCGGCGGCACAGCGTTTGCTAGTACAGGGCGTAGTAGCGTCAACAATGCAGCTGGTGCATGGCGTGCGGGATGGGCGGGAAGCCCCGGCCGTACGCCGGTTGATGCTGGAAAGGCGGCGAATGCTGGCGGAGCTCGCACTGGACGCAATTGTGCCAGGGCAGCCAGGACCCCTGTGGGCCCTGCGCGCGGCAGTCGTCGAATCGGATCGCACGCTGGAGGCGCTGCTCGGATAGGCGTACTTCGGCACCGGAGAGTGTCATGTACGAAGGCGTTGATACGGTGGTGTTGCAGAACGAGCTGGCTTACCAGGACATGCTGCCGGTGGGCTGGCGGGTGCTGGCAAAGTCGCCGGATCTGCCGATGGTCGCCAGCATGGCCGACGGCAACGTCAGGATCCTGCAGGTCTGCGCAGCCATCGAGGAACAGGGCGCTGTCGAGAAGAAGGACGAGAAATCGCCTCATTCCGCGGACATCATGCGCCTGGAAGTGAAGATGAACCTGCTGCTGGACCTGGTGGGGCAATTGCTTGCCGCCACCAGGCCGCGTCCGCCGGCAACGGTTATCCGCTTCAATGCGCTGGGTGCGGTGTGGAAGAGCACTGCGCCGCCGCGCATTGGCGAGCAGGGCCTGCTCGAGATCTACCTGCGCGACAGCCTGCCGCAGCCCCTGACCATGATCGCGAACATCACCCATGTGTCGCCGGAGGGCCAGGTGCGCGCCACCTTCTCGCCACCGGGTGAGGCAGCGGCCGATCTGATTGAAAAGCTGGCATTTCGCCGGCACCGGCGTCAGGTGGCTGGCGTGCGACAACCCCGCCGTAGCGGAAGTGAGACGGGCATCACGCGCATGCGCGACTGACCGTCGCAGTGCGTCACTTTTCTGACGCTGCCGGCCTGCAAAAATGCATCCTGTCCTTATCGAATAATAAGCAGGTCTCATGGCAACCGCAGAAGCCGAAGCGTTCACCGGAATCACCGCTGCGCGCGGGCCCACCGGGCAATCCGGTGCCATCCGGCATATCGTCTCGCTGATCGAGCAGGTTGCGATCCACGAATCCAGCGTGCTGGTACTGGGTGAGTCCGGCACTGGCAAGGAAGTGGTCGCACGCGCGATCCATCATTCCAGCCCGCGGCGCAACCGGCCATTCATTGCGGTGAACTGCGGCGCCATCCCTGCCGACCTGCTGGAAAGCGAATTGTTCGGACACGAGAAGGGTGCGTTCACCGGTGCCGTTGCCACCCGCAAGGGGCGTTTCGAACTGGCCGAGGGCGGCACGCTGTTCCTCGACGAGATCGGCGACATGAGCCTGCCGATGCAGGTCAAATTGCTGCGCGTGCTGCAGGAGCGGGTGTTCGAGCGCGTGGGCAGCGCGCTGCAGTACAAGTGCAATGTGCGCATCATCGCCGCCACGCACCGCAACCTGGAAGATTCCATCGAGCGCGGCGCTTTCCGCGAAGACCTGTTCTATCGCCTGAATGTATTTCCCATCGAAATGCCCTCGCTGCGCACGCGCATCGATGACCTGCCGACATTGATCCGCGATTTCGCCGACATGAATGTGGCTGCGGGCCGGCAGCGCGTGCAGTTTTCCGCCAATGCGCTCGACTGCCTGGTGCGCTACAGCTGGCCGGGCAATGTGCGTGAGCTGGGCAACCTGGTCGAGCGGCTGTCGATTCTCTGTGCCGGTCGCATGGTTGCCGCAGCGGACCTGCCGCCGCGCTACCGGCCGCGTGACTGGACGCCTGCTCCTGAAGCGGACCAGATTCCGGCGGTGCTGCCGCTGGCTGTCGACATGGGACCGCCTGCGGCACTGGTGCAGGCAGGGGCGCGCGATGCGGACATGACCGAAAGGGAAGCGCTGTTCCTGCTGGAGGATGCACCGGCTGGCAGCGGCATGGTTTTGCCGCCGCAGGGCATCGATCTGCGGGCGCATGTGGCCGGCATCGAGGAATCGCTCATCCGGCAGGCGCTGGATCGCTCCAATGGCATCGTGGCGCAGGCTGCGCGCCTGCTGGGACTGCGGCGCACGACGCTGGTCGAGAAGCTGCGCAAGTTCGACATCCGCGCGGTGGACGAATCGACGGACGATTGACTGTGCCTGGTCCGTTTCTGTGACGGACCTCACGCGAGGGGCAACCACTGTCCGGCACGGATATTGCTCTTATCCGTGGCATGCAGACTTCAAACGAAACTCTGACGCCGGTTCGTGAGCCGGTAGTAGTCGACGCCACGACGCGCACGCTCTATGCCCTGGCTGCCCGCGTGGCCACCACCGACTGCACCGTGCTCATCAGCGGTGAATCCGGTACCGGCAAGGAAGTGCTGGCCCGTTTCATCCATGACCGGTCGCCGCGTGCCACGCAGGCCTTCGTCGCCATCAACTGCGCGGCCATTCCCGAGAACATGCTGGAAGCAATGCTGTTCGGCTACGAACGCGGCGCTTTCACCGGCGCGCACAATGCGCATGCCGGCAAGTTCGAGCAGGCACAGGGCGGCACGCTGCTGCTGGATGAGATCACGGAGATGCCGCTGTCGCTGCAGGCCAAGCTGCTGCGGGTGCTGCAGGAACGCGAGGTCGAGCGGCTGGGTGCGCGCGCGATGCTCAGCCTGAACGTGCGCGTGGTCGCAACCACCAACCGTGACCTGCGGGCCGAGGTAAAGGCAGGCCGCTTCCGCGAGGATCTCTACTACCGACTGTGCGTGTTTCCGATGGCGATTCCTGCCTTGCGCGAGCGGCGCGACGCTGTGCTGCCGCTGGCCATGCGCATGCTGGAAGTACGCAACCAGCCC
>JAATEY010000313.1 GCA_015655465.1 Gammaproteobacteria bacterium
CGCGCTGCGTGGGCTCGGGTACCGGCGCTGCCGAAAGCAGCGCCTGCGTGTAGGGGTGCATGGCGTGCCGGTAGATGTCTTCCACCGAGCCGGTTTCGACCAGCTTGCCCAGGTACATCACGGCCACGCGGTCGGAGATATGGCGCACCACCGACAGGTCATGGGCGATGAAGATCAGCGACAGTCCCAGCTGCGATTGCAGTTTCTCCAGCAGGTTGATGACCTGCGCCTGGATCGATACGTCGAGCGCGGATACCGGCTCGTCGCAGACGATGACCCGCGGGTCCAGCGCCAGCGCGCGGGCAATGCCGATGCGTTGCCGCTGCCCGCCCGAGAACTGGTGCGGATAGCGGTTGATATGCTCGGGATTGAGCCCGACCAGGTCCAGCAGCTCGCGTACCCGTGCTGCCCGCGCAGCCTTCGGCAGCACGTCAGCGTGGATCTCGAAAGGCTCGCGGATGATGTCGCCCACGGTCATGCGTGGATTCAGCGAGGTGTAGGGATCCTGCATCACCAGCTGGAAATTGCGGCGCAGCTGCTTGAGCTCGGTGCCATGCATCGCAAAGATGTCGCGACCTTCGAGCAACGCCTGACCGGCAGTGGGCTTTTCAAGCCGCAGCAGCAGGCGCGCCAGCGTCGACTTGCCGCAGCCGGATTCGCCCACGATGCCCAGTGTCTCGCCGCGACGCAGTTCGAAGCTCACACCGTCCACGGCCTTCACCTGGCCGGTCACGCGGCGCAGCACCACGCCACGCTCGATCGGGTAATGCTTCACCAGCCCGCGCACCTCGAGCAGTGGCCGGTCGCCTTCAGGCAGTGCCATTCAGCACCTCCTGCGCACGATGACAGGCACTGAGTCGCTGCGGGCCGACGGCCACTTCCGGTGGCAGCAGTTCGCGGCAGCGTGGCTGTTCGATGGGACAACGCGGATGAAACGGACAGCCCGGCGGAATGCGCTGCAGGTTCGGCGGCAGGCCCCGGATCACCTTCAACGGCTCGCCGCCGCGATCCAGTCGTGGAATGGATTCCAGCAATGCGCGCGTATAGGGATACGCGGGCCGCCGGTACAGTTCGTACACATCCGACTGCTCGACGATGCGGCCGGCATACATCACCGCGATGCGGTCGGCCACCGATGCGACCACGCCCAGGTCGTGCGTGATCAGTATCAGTGCCATGCCCAGCTGCTGCTTCAGCTCCGCCAGCAGGTCCATGATCTGCGCCTGCACGGTCACATCCAGCGCAGTGGTGGGTTCGTCGGCGATCAGTACCTTCGGATGCAGCGCCAGCGCCATCGCGATCATCACGCGCTGGCGCATGCCGCCGGAGAACTGGTGCGGATAGTCCTGCAGGCGCGCACGCGCGGCGGGAATCTTCACCCGCTCCATCAATTCGACCGCGCGTTCCAGCGCCGCGCCACGGTCCATGCCCTGCCGCACACGCAGTGCTTCGCTGATCTGCCAGCCTACCGTGAACACCGGGTTCAGCGCCGACAGCGCGTCCTGGAACACCATCGCGATCTGCGTGCCGCGCAGCTCGCGGCGCGCGTTCTCCGACATCGCCAGGATGTCCTGCCCCTGGTAGAGGATGCGGCCGGAACGTACCACCGCCGGCGGCATGTCGAGGATGCCCATGATGGCCTGTGCGGTCACCGACTTGCCGGAGCCGGATTCACCCAGGATGGCCAGTGTCTCGCCGGCGTCGACGTGGCAGGAGACACCGTTCAGCACCTGCGCCACACCTTCGCGAGTGCGGAAATCCACGTGCAGGTCCTGCAGTTCCAGCAGATGGCTCATTGCAGCTTCGGGTCGAAGGCTTCGCGCACGGCGTCGCCCAGCATGATGAAGGCCAGCACCGTGACGGTGAGAAACCCGGCAGGAAACATCAATGGTCGCGATGCCTCGCGGATCCAGCGCTGTGCTTCGGCGATGTCCACACCCCACGAGACGGTGTTGCGCGGGCCGACACCCAGGAATGACAGCGTTGCTTCGAGTGCGATGAAGGAACCCAGTGCGATGGTCAGCATCACGACCATGGGCGCCAGGGCATTCGGCAGGATGTGGCGCAGCATGACGCGCAGATGGCCGGCGCCGAGCACCCGCGCAGCCTGCACATAATCCTGATGCCTGGCAGCGATCACCGACGAACGCACCACCCGCGCCACCGCGGGCCAGCCGAGCAGGCCGCAGGCCAGGATGACCGGCCAGATGCCGAGCTCCCGTCCGGACAGCGCCTTGGCCATGACTACTGCACCGAGCAGGATGGGAATGCCCATAAAGATGTCCACCGTACGGGCCAGCAGCGCATCCAGCCAGCCGCCGTAGTAGCCTGCCAGCAGACCGACGACCAGCGCGATCACCCCGGTGATCAGCGTGGAGATCACGCCCACCAGCACCGATGAGCGCGCCCCATACACCACGCGCGCATAGACATCGCAGCCCTGCTTGTCGAAGCCGAACCAATGTTCCGGACTGGGGCCGCGCAGCGAATCGCCCAGCGAGCAACTTGCGGTGCGTGCATCGACGCTGCTGAACAGGCCGGGAAACGCGGCCAGCAGCAGCATCAGCAGCACCAGGCTGCCGGCAATCCAGAATACGGGATTGCGCTGCAGGTCATGCCAGGCGTCGCGGGCCAGGCTGCGCGGCGCTTCAATGGGCGCGCTAGCCATGACGGATCCTTGGGTCGAGCACTGCGTAGAGCAGGTCCACGAGCAGGCTGGTGACGAGGTAGATCAGGATCAGCAGGCTGACGATGGTGACTACCAGCGGTCCGTCCTCCAGGCGGATGCCCTGGAACAGGCGTCCGCCGATGCCCGGGATGTTGAAGATGCCCTCGGTTACCATCGCGCCGCTCATCAGCCCGCCGAGTTCGGTGCCCAGGAAGGTCACCACCGGAATCAGCGAATTGCGCAGCACATGCACGGCCACGATGCGTCGCCGCGTCAGTCCCTTGGAACTGGCGGTGCGCACGTAGTCCGAGCGCAGGTTCTCCGCCACGGAGGTGCGGGTCAGGCGCATTCCGGTGGCCAGCGACAGCAGGCCAAGCACGATCGCGGGGAGTATGTAGGTCGCGATTCCCAGTTCCGGCGCATAGCTCGGACGGAACCAGCCCAGTTCCACGGCGAATACCGACTGGAACACCGTGCCGATGACGAATATCGGCGTGCCGATCACCACCAGCGTGAGCGCGAGGCTGGTCTGGTCGAACGCGCCGCCGCGCCGCAAACCCGCGTACACACCGCCACTGATACCCAGCACGATCGCGATCAGCAGTGCAATCAGTCCCAGCTGCAGCGTTCGCGGCCAGGCTTCCGCCATGACATCCGCGATCTGCCGGCCACTGATCGCGCGCCCGAACTTGCCGGTGACCAGGCCCTTCATGTAGTAGCCGTACTGCTTGATGAACGGTTCGTCGAGGTGGTATTGCGCCGTCAGCTGCGCCCGCTGGCTCGGGTTCAGTGGCTTGTCACCCGCCAGCGCCTGCAGCGGGTCGGAGGCGATGCTGAACATCAGTGCATAGACGATGAAGGTGGCGCCCACGAAAGTGAGCATCATCTGCAGCAGGCGCCGGATCAGGTATGCAGTCATTCAGTTGCGTGCAATCTGCCCGGGGCTCAGTTCGGCGCCGCCGTCAGGTCGAGCAGCTTCACGCGGAAGAACATGTCCATCTCCACGTTGGCCACGCGCGTGGAGTGTCCGAAGCTGTTCAGCGCGTAACGCAGCGGCAGCACCGGCACGTCGCGCACCAGCAGGTCTTCTGCCTGCTGGTAAAGCGCGGTGGCGGCTTCAGGAGTTGCGGCCTGGTCGCCTGCCTCCACCAGATGGTCGAACTGCGGGTTGCTGTAGCCGTAGTAGTTCGAGGAGCCGTGGGTGGAGTACAGCGGCCAGAGGTAATTCTCCATGGCCGGGTAATCGAACACCCAGCCCATGCGGAACATCCCCATGGGTTCCTTGTGTTCGGCCTTGGTCAGCATCTCCGCGAATTTCGGCTGCGGATTGCCGAGGCATTCCACGCCGAGGTTGGTGCGCAGCTGGTTGCAGGTGGCATCCACCCAGGGCTTGTGGCCGCCATCCACGTTGTAGGCAATCTCGATGCGTCCCTTGACCGCGGCGGGGCCGCCCGCTGCATTGAACAGCGCGCGGGCCTTCTGCGGATTGAAGACGCAGGCCTCGCCGCAGGTATTGGGCCGGTAGCCGGGCACCAGCGGCGAAACGAACGAACGCAGCGGTGCCTGCGAGGTGAGGAATATCTTCTGGATGATCTCGTCGCGATCGATGGCCTTCGAGATCGCGCGCCGTATCTCGACCTTCGAGAAACGAGGATCGAAGGTGGGGAAGGCCAGGATCTGGATGGTGGAGGCGGGGCTGGTCTTGTAGCGTGCGCCCAGATCGGCGATGGCGCCGCTGAGGTTCTCCAGGGGGATCTGCGGCACGATGTCGAGCTGGCCGGCGAGCAGGTCCTGATATTGCGTGGTCTGCGTCTGGTAGATCTTGAAATCCACGCCCGCGACATGGGGCTTGCCGGCACCGGCGTATTTTTCGTAACGCACGGTCTGGATCAGCTGGTCATGCTGCCATTTGCCCTGCATCCGGAATGGACCCTGGCCGATCGGTGCATCCTGGAATGCCGGGTCGATCTGGTTGTTGGCAAGGTCGGTGAATGCGGCTGCAGGCAGGGGCAGGAATGCCGTGTAACCCAGCATGGACTTGAAATTGACGTACGGACTGGTGAGTGTCACTTCGAACGACAGGTCGTCCAGCTTCCTGAGGCCGGTCAGCTTCTTCGCAGTGGGGGTGGCGCCTTTCCTGGTCGGGTTCATCGCGTCGTAGCCCGCGATCTTGACGAAGAAGTTGTTGCCATCGTGGGCATTGGGACCCCAGGCACCGGCATTCCACGCATTGATGTAGGAATCCGCGATGACCGGTTCACCGTTGTGGAAGGTCCAGCCCGGGAGCAGCTTGATGACCCAGACCTTGTTGTCCTGCGTCGTGATCGATTCGGCCGCCAGGTCCACCGGCCGCATGTCCTTGTCGTAATCCACCAGCGAAGTGAACAGTGCATCCATCACTTTCGCCCCTTCTGTTTCCGTGGTCGAGCTGGGGATGAGGGACTTCGGTTCGCCGATGCCGATGCTGACCACCAGGTCCTGCGGCGCTGCCGCGCCGGGCTTCTTGCCGCAGCCGGCCAGCAGGGTGACGGCGATTGCTGCCAGCAGCAGGCCCGGGGTGGTCAGTCGCGACTTCGTCACAATGCTCCTCACTCGATGGATGGTTCGGCCCGAGAAAACCATGCGGGCCGAGGCCGGGTCAAGCCTCTAGGGCAGCATGCCCCGCAGCTCGTACAGCAGCGCCTGTGCTTCGCGGGGCGAAAGGGTGTCGGGTTCGATGGCGCCCAGCCGTTCACGCAGCGCGTCGCGAGGTGGTGGAGGAGGCGCCACGTCAAACGGCAGTGAGCCCTGGGGTGACGGTGCCGCCGCAGCGTCCCGTTGCGCCTCCAGCTGCGCCAGGTAACGCCGGGCAGCCGCAATGACGGCCACCGGCACTCCAGCGAGCTTCGCCACGGCAAGTCCATAGCTGCGGTTGGCCGGCCCCTCGCGCACCGCATGCAGGAACACCAGCTCGTCGCCATGCTCGGTGGCATCCAGGTGCAGGTTCACCACGCCGGGCAGTTCATTCGCCAGCACGGTGAGCTCGAAATAATGCGTGGCAAACAGCGTGAACGCGCTGGTGTGGGTCGCCAGGTGGCGGGCCACCGCCCAGGCCAGCGACAGGCCGTCGAAGGTGCTCGTCCCGCGGCCGATTTCATCCATCAGCACCAGGCTCTGCGCCGTGGCGTTGTGCAGGATGTTGGCGGTCTCGGTCATTTCCACCATGAAGGTGGAGCGGCCACCGGCCAGGTCATCCGCTGCGCCGATGCGCGTGAACACCCGGTCGATCGGACCGATGGTGGCGCTGCGCGCGGGAACATAGCTGCCGATATGCGCCAGCACTGCGATCAGCGCCGCCTGCCGCATGTAGGTGGATTTGCCGCCCATGTTCGGGCCGGTGACGATCAGCATGCGACGGCTGTCGTCGAAGGCCAGGTCATTGGGTACGAAATTGGTGCCGCTGAACTGTTCGACCACGGGATGGCGGCCTGCGTCGACGCGATACACCGGTTCTGCCACCAGCGTGGGTTCAACCCACTGCAAGGTATCGGCGCGCTCGGCCAGGCTGGTCAGCGCATCGAGGCTGGCGATGGCGGCGGCAGATTCCTGCAGCTGCGGCAGCACGGCGATGAGTGCGTCGAGCACGCCTTCATACAATTCCCTTTCACGCGCCAGCGCCTTGTCGCGCGCGCCCAGCACTTCATCCTCGAAGCTCTTCAGCTCCGGCGTGATGAAGCGCTCGGCAGATTTCACTGTCTGGCGGCGCAGGTAGTCGGCGGGTACCTTCTCTGCGTGGGCACGGGGAATCTCGATGAAAAAACCCTGCACGCGGTTGTAGCCGAGCTTCAGCTGCGCGATGCCGCTGCGCTCGCGCTCTTTTCTCTCCAGGTCGAGCAGGAATTCTTCGGTATTCGTCGAGATGCGGCGCAATTGGTCCAGCGCCCCATCGAAGCCCGCGGCAATGACATCGCCGTCGCGCAGGATGGCAGAGGGCTCTTCCGCAATCGCGCGCACCAGCAGCGCGTGCTCGTCCCGGTGTTCGCCAATGTGTGCGTGCAGCGACTGCAGCAAGGGCGAGTCGATCGCGCCGATCACATTGCGCAATGCCGGCAGTGCTGCCAGCGTAGTGCGCAGCTGCGCCAGGTCGCGTGGCCGTGCCGAACGCAGCGCCACCCGGGAAATGATCCGCTCCAGATCACCAATCGGCGCCAGCGCTTCAGCTACCCGGATGAAACGACGCGACTCACTCAATGCACCGACGGCCGCATAGCGTTGGCGCAGCACGCCGCGGTCGCGCAGCGGCCGGTTCAGCCAGCGTCGCAGCTCCCGCGAGCCCATCGCAGTGGTGCTGCGGTTCAGCAGCGCGAACAAGGTGACGTTGTCATCGCCGTTGAGGCCGCGATCCAGCTCCAGGTTGCGGCGCGTGGCCGCGTCCAGCTGCAGTCCCTCGTCGCGCTGTTGCACGGTCAGCGCGCGGATATGCGGTAGCGCCGCCTTCTGCGTGTCCTGTGCGTACTGCAGCAGTGCGCCTGCCGCGCCGAGACCCGCGGTAAGTTCCGCAGCACCGAAGCCGGCCAGATCGCGGGTGCCGAACTGCGCAACGAGCAGACGTTGCCCCGCGCCCGCATCGAAGTGCCAGGGTGGCCGCAGCCGCGCATTGGGCAGCGTGTCGCGGCGCTGGTCCTCGGGCAGCAGCAGTTCGGCAGGGCGCAGCCGCTCCAGCTCCGCGGCGACTTCAGTGGCATCGCCCAGTTCGCTGACGCAGAAGCGCCCGCTGGCAAGATCCAGCCACGCCAGGCCATGTCGCTGACCATCAAATGACAGCGCCGCCAGCAGGCTCTCGCGTTGCCGGTCGAGCAGTGCATCTTCCACCAGCGTTCCCGGCGTGACGATGCGCACCACCTGGCGATCCACCGGCCCCTTGCTCTTCGCCGGGTCGCCGATCTGCTCGCAGATGGCCACTGATTCGCCACGCCGCACCAGCCGCGCCAGGTAGTTCTCGATGCTCACCGCCGGCACGCCCGCCATGGCGATGGGCTGGCCCGCCGACTGGCCGCGCGTCGTCAGCGCAATGTCGATCAGCGACGAAGCCCGGCGCGCATCGTCGAAGAACATCTCGTAGAAATCGCCCATGCGATAGAACAGCAGCACATCCGGGTGCTGGGCCTTGATGCGCAAATATTGCTGGATCATCGGCGTGTGATCGGCGTGCGTACTTGTATTTGAGTCTTCCACTTTCAAATCAATAGGTTAGGTATTTTCAGAATTCGTGATTGGGGTAAGTCTGGGGTAATTTTCAGAATATCGCCCTCGCACGCAGGCCTGGCGGAAATTCTATCAAATTCGCTGAACAGTGAATTTGCGGATTAGAGCGAATATTCGATATAGTCGCGTTATTCGCTGCCCAGGGAATAACGCCAACGATGACCGAGTCGACCGCCGCCGAACGGGCTCTGATTGACCAGTTTCTGGAATCCCTTCGGCAACTGCCAGACGTGCATGCCGAACTGGATGGGCTGGAATTTGCCACGGCGGCCAGTAACCGTCTCGACGCCAAGATTCACTTGAACATCGCCGGCAAGGCGATCGTTCTGCTGATCGAGGCGAAGAAAGCCGTCTACCCCCGAGACGTTCGTCAGGTGCTATGGCAGTTCAAGGCGCTACATCAGCGACCACACGCCGACGAACAGCCCCTGCTTGTCGCCGAATCCTTGTCGCCGGGTGCGAAGGAACTGCTCAGGAACGAACGCATCGGTTACTACGATAGCGGCGGCAGCCTGTTTCTGCCTGCCTCCGGCGCCTACGTCTACATCGACAAACCGCCTCCGAAGACCTTGGAAAAATCGGTGCGGTCGCTGTTCTCAGGGCGCCGTGCGCAGGTGCTGCACGCGCTCCTGGTCCATCACCAGGACTGGTTTGGCGTTACTGAGGTGGCCAAACAGGCTCAAGTGGCACCGTCCACTGCTTCCGATGTGCTGAGTCAGTTGGACAGGTTCGACTGGCTGGTGTCTCGCGGGCAGGGACCAAGCAAGGAGCGTCACTTACGCGAGCCCGGCGCGCTACTTGATGCCTGGGTCAAACAACTTGCGGCTCTGCGTGCGCCAGCGCTGCGTCGCTACTACGTGCCTGGCTTGAAGTCCGATGCCTTGGTTGACCGGCTCGGTCAGGTTTTCGACGCGCATCAGGTTGGCTACGCCGTGAGTTACGAAGCTGCCGCGCAGCGCTATGCACCGTTCTTGTCCGGTATCTCGCAAGTGCGCACCCGGTTGCTGCCGAATGTCGGCGCCGATGCGGCGATAGCCGAGCTGGACGCGCGCATTGTCAGTGAAGGGGCAAACCTCGCTGTCATCGAAGTGAAGTCGGCGAGCGAACTGTTGTTCCGCCAGCAAATCGGCGGAGTCTGGCTGGCGAGCCCGATTCAGGTCTATCTCGACCTGTTGCGCGGTGAAGGTCGTGCCAAGGAGATGGCCGAACACCTGCGTCGCGAGAGGATCGGTTTCTGATGGCCAAGCCAGCGACGCTTGATGACTACAGCGATCAATACACGCAGGATTGCGAACGTGTGCTCGTGACTTTGTTGCGTGGACTCGGGCCTTGGAAGGAGTCGGTCTATCTAGTCGGTGGGC
>JAATEY010000172.1 GCA_015655465.1 Gammaproteobacteria bacterium
GAGTTGACTCTTGAGGTCCGCGATTCGTCGCTCGTAATCGGCACGCACGCGACCAATGTTCACCGAGTTCTCGATGGATACCCCAGCTTCCGTCGAAGCCGGGGTATGCAACTTGCCGGCATAGAGAAGCGCAGTAACGAGAACGCCTCGCGCAAACGCCAATGCCAACAACCCAAGTTGCTTCATTGCCATTGCCAAATCCTTACGGATGCCAGCAGTCCATTTGGAAATTAATGTCGTTGACAACGTCTGCAAGAAACGCGATATACGCCAACGAGCCCGCACACCCCCAAGGGAAGTCGGCGCAATACGCATTATAATTTTGCATGTCTGAGAGGATAGTCGGCGCTCACAAATTGAGAGTGGTCTGAAAAGTGTATTGTGCTGAAACCAAGGCCGTGCTTTACGCAATCAGCATAGTCCACCATGTTCTCCGTTATTTCGGAACACGATGTTTGAGCAGACACATTGAGATACCTCTATCACGATCATCGAAGGTCATAATTGTCTCGTCAGCAGTAGCAAGGTGATACAGAACGCAGAGACATAGGCGATCGCATGACATCAACCACAAGATCAAGCCGTTGCGGCAGTTCGATATCCAGAGATCGCGCGATACATTGGCTGCTGCCGAGTTCTTTCCGACGCGTGTCTGCCAAGAACACTCAAAAAAAACATAGCAGTGAACGGCAGCGACAATCGCCTTGCGTCGATGATCGGATCAAGCCGTTACCTTCAATGATTCTGGTCAGATGGCACGCGCTGTAGATCCATCTGCAGGTGGGGCGGAGGTACATTCGGAGGCAGGTGGGGTGCATACCTGGCGGTCGTGTCCTCCTCCTCTGGCATATTCATTGATATCCCGATCCGCTGACGGCTGGGCGGAGCATAAATCTGCACGGTCCGACGACAGGAGGTGCGCACTGTCACATCGTCAACGGACCTCGCGCAATGCAATTGAAAGGTGACCGTATCACCTTTCAAAGTACCCCATGCCTCGTCAGGCAGGCCCTTGGCGTTGATCTGCATGTAACGGATCTCCGGCACGCCGGGATCCACGCCATACAGATTCACCAGGGGCAGTGTCAGGAGCACCTCTCCCAGTCCCTCGATGACCGACAGGTCGATCTTGAACAGACAGTTCACGCCGGGTCCAGTGCCCACGGTGATGCAATCCGCCAGGCCATCGTACTGATGGATATCTGGTGGTGGCTCAGGTGGATCTGCTCCGCAGCCAACATCATGGCCAACGTTCGCGCGTAGAAGTTGCTCACACGTATTGACCACCACGATCTGGGAGGTAATCGAGATCTGGATCCGAAACCGACCGACCAACCGCCCGAGCCAGGCATTCCGCAGTGCGGAATAGGCGACTTCCGCTGCGCCATCTACCCCTGGACCTGATCCGGGACCTTCGTCACGGTTGCGCCGCGCGCCTGGGCAATGGCTTCGCTCGCGGCCAGCATGGTAATCCCTGTCAGTAGAGCAACCTTGCCAACGCCAATGTGTACCATCGCGCGCCTCCCTGCCGCCGCTCGGCTGCGGCATAGTGGCCTTCCAGGCCTCCAGCATCATTGAAAAACTTCACCGGACCATCATGGAGTATCTGCTCTCTCCGGTGCGGAGAGTGGTCAACGATTCAGCGCAGGAAAGGTAGCCGGCAGGAGTAGTCAACACAATGAGTACAGACCCAGAATCACACACGCGGAGTCCTGATGCGGCAGACATGGCATCGTCATTGACGGCGGGCATGCGGATTCCGAAGGTGCTGCGGATTTTTCTCGGAGCCGCCCTGTTGTGCGGGTGCGTGGGGGCAGGGGTCGGGTCTGGTACGCCACCGATTCCCGCCGTTTCGCGCGAAGTCGTAGTCAGCATTCTTTCGGCCTGTAGTGGCCGTTCCCGAGCCGAATTCTTCCGCGTGTCGATTCCCGAGAGCGGCCAGCTGACGTATTCCGGAATGCAGCTGACAAGGCAGCTGGGCACAAAGAACGTGGTCGCGACCGCTTCTCAGGTCGAGGCCATATCCTCTGCGGCAAAGTTGTTCCTTGCTGGCGGATCCAGACGCGGAATCCGTGCGGAACCGGGTCTCGAAACCGATGACTACTGTGTCGAAGTGAGGGAAGTGGGCGGCGGTCGCACGAAGGTCGTGAGGAGCATGTTCCTCTACGACCGGCGTCCGGAGATCGTGACACTGATCGACGCAGTCCTGCTGGAAAACAGGCTGGTGTGTCCGGGCCGGACCTACATCAAGAAACTGAAACTGAGTACGTATTGCCACGACTACCCCAGGCCGCTCATGGCCTTGGTCGTGTGGGAAGCGGGCACGTGTTCAAGTTACCACACAGTGGACGTCTACGAGGACGGTACGGTCTACTACAACGCGCAGCATTTCCCTGAAGCCGAAGGTAGAGCGGGTCGTTCCGTCCTCGGTGAGTCTTACTACCAGTTGCCACCGCGCGATGTTGACGCGCTTGTAACCATGGTGCGCGGCTTCAGTACGCATGAGGAGAATGAGCTTTCGCACAGGCTCGTGACTCCGCGGTATATGGGAACCGATCCAGCACAACGTTCCTTGCTGGAGCGTGAACTGCGCGCTCGCGCCGGGATTTCCTGGGCAGAGATTCCCCCAGACCGCGTACCGTGCCGGCGCGCAGCACCATCGGGGTCGGAGCTGTATCTGAGGCGCGACGTGGTCGTTCCGGAACCAGTTGAGAAGCGTTGAGCAATTGATCTGCCGCCGGCCTGGATTCAGGTGTCGGCAGTTACTTCAGCATTTTCCATGAGCTTGGGCACCGCATCTGTACTTGGGCCGGGCAGATCCAAATGGGGCAGGCGGGTTGAATTTCCGCCTATCCGCTCCGCCCCCAGTCCCTCAGCGCGTAACGGTAAACGCCACCGCCTGCCGGATATCCGCACTCGACGCACCGACCTGCACTTCGAAGCGGCCCGGATCCACGGCATAGGCCTTCGCCACGTCGTCATAGATCGCAAGATCGCGAGCGGGCTTCACGGTGAACGTCAGGGTTCGCGACTGCCCGGCTTTCATCATTACCCGCTGCACGCCACGCAGTTCATGCAGGGCACGCGGACGCCGCGGATCCAGTGGCCGCAGATACAGCTGCACGACTTCGTCGCCATCGCGTTTGCCGGCGTTCTTCACCGTGACGTTTACCTGCACGGTGCCGTCGGATGCCACCGTGTTGCGGTCGATCCTGAGGTTTGAATATTCGAATCGCGTGTACGACAGTCCATGGCCGAAGGGATAAAGCGGCTGCCCTTCGAAATAACGGTAGGTGCGGCCCTTCATGCTGTAGTCATCGAAGGGCGGCAGCTTCTCGTCGGCCTTGTAGAAAGTCACGGGCAGGCGTCCTGCGGGATTGACCGCGCCGAACAACACGTCGGCCAACGCGTTGCCGCCGCGCTGCCCCGGATACCAGGCCATGAGGATGGCAGGCAGATTGGCCTCCGCCCAGTCCACCGCCAGCGCCGAACCGCCCGTGAGCACCAGGATCACGGGCTTGCCGGTGGCATGCAGTGCTTCGAGCAGCTTCTGCTGGCTGCCAGGCAACAGCAGGTCGGTGCGGTCGCCGCCAGAGAAGCCGGGATAGTTGACGCGCATTTCCTCGCCTTCGACATCGCCGGTCAGCCCACCGACGAACACCACCACGTCGGCTGCCTTCGCGATATCCAGCGCTTCCTCGAAGGGTGGTTTGGAATCCGGCAGGCGCCAGGCCAGACGCACCTCGGCATCGCGGTCGGCTTCGAAATACTCGAGTTTGATGTCGTAGGCCTTGCCACCTTCGAGATCGACGAATGCGCTGACGCTGGCCACGCGCTGGTTAGGCTGCCAGCCATCGATCACCTGTTTGCCGTCGATGAACAGGCGCGCGCCATCATTCGCGGCAACCACCAGTTCATACTTCCCCGACTTCGGCGGCAGCAGCTGACCGGTCCAGCGGATGGAGTAGTCGTCCGATCCCAGCGCGGTGTCCGGTGTCAGTTCGCCCTGTGCGACCATCGTGTCGGTGGGCGCACCGCGGTCCCAGCGGAACGCCACGCGTGCATCGACGCGCGTCAGCACCGGCTTGCCGGAAAGTTCGCGCCCGCGGAAATACTCGCCCTTGAGTCCCTGTTGCCGGGAACCGGCAGCAGGGCGCAGATAGGCTGGATCGATCAGCGGCGCCGCACGCGGCTCGGCACGACCTTCGACCAGATCCGCACCGCGCGAATAGGCCACCTTCACGTTCGACCCCGCAGCCTCGCGTATGCCCTGCAGGATGGTGACCGGCGCTGCCGGCGTGCCGTAGTAATTGCCCAGCAGCGACATGATCTCGTCGGCCGTGGGGCCAACGACCGCGATCGATTTGATCCGGCTCTTCGCCAGCGGCAGGATGCCGCTGTTCTTCAGCAGCACGATGGATTTCTCCGCCGCCTTGCGCGCCAGTGCATCGTGCGCCGGCGACTGGTTGACCTTGTAGGGAATCCCTGCCCACCGCACCATGGCAGGAGGATCGAACATGCCGAGCTGGAAGCGCGACAGGAATGCGCGCCGCGCGGCCCCATCGATCTCGGCCTCGGTGACCAGCCCCTTCTTCACCGCTTCGATGAGCGCTGCATAGGTTCTGCCGCAGTTGATCTCGAGGCCGGCCTTGATGCCGAGGGCTGCGGCTTCCTCCGCAGTGCCCACGA
>JAATEY010000188.1 GCA_015655465.1 Gammaproteobacteria bacterium
GGATCTCGCCCTTCACGTCCACGGTGATCTTGCGCGACAGGTCGCCGCGCGCCACGGCTGTGGTCACTTCCGCGATGTTGCGCACCTGGCCGGTGAGGTTGGTGGCCATCGCATTGACCGAGTCGGTCAGGTCCTTCCACGTGCCGGCAACGCCGGGCACCAGCGCCTGGCCGCCGAGCTTGCCCTCGGTGCCCACTTCGCGCGCCACGCGCGTCACTTCCGACGCGAACGAGCGCAGCTGGTCCACCATCGTATTGATGGCTTCCTTCAGCTGCTGGATCTCGCCGCGCACGTTCACCGTGATCTTGCGCGACAGGTCGCCACTGGCGATGGCGGTGGCCACGTCGGCGATGTTGCGCACCTGGCCGGTCAGGTTGCCGGCCATGGAGTTGACGTTGTCGGTCAGGTCCTTCCAGGTACCGGCCGCGCCGGGAACCACAGCCTGGCCGCCGAGCTTGCCTTCCGTGCCGACTTCGCGCGCCACGCGGGTCACTTCGGAGGTGAAACCGCGCATCTGTTCGATCATGGAATTGACGATGGTCGCGGAGCGCAGGAACTCACCCTTGATCGGGCGGCCCTCGACCTCAAGGCGCATGAGCTGGGAAAGATCGCCCTTGGCCACCGCCGAAATGGTGCGGGTGGCTTCCGCCGTGGGCCAGAGAAGGTCGTCGATGAGGGTGTTGAGGGAGCCCTCCATTTCGCCCCAGGAGCCGGAACGGCGCTCTGCGGAGATACGGTGCCGCGTCCGGCCATCCTTGCCCACCAGCTGGCCCGCACGCTCGATTTCCCGTGCAAACCGCTGGTTGGCCGCGGCGATGTCATTGACCACATCGGCCACCTTGCCCGACAAGCCGCTCTTGTCACCCGGCAGTCTCATCGAAAAATCGCCGTCGCGAATGCCCTGCAGGACTTTCAGCAGTCGGCGTACGTCCAGTTCGGAATCATCGACATCGACCTGCGAAACGGACCGGGACGAGCGGCGGCTCATCCGTACTGGTGCTTCCATCACAACTCCGGCTCAAAACTGGCAGACCTTCCCACTGGGCCGGGCATATCATCGAGACCGGGCTGGGCTGCACCCGGCCTTTTTCCTGGGTCTTTGATCTGCAATCCCGCAGTAGACCTGGAGGACAAGACACGAATTTGGCAGCCATGCTATCGGTCAGGCAGAAGTACCCGCGGTCGGTGGCCTGCCATCTCTTTTGTAGGACTAGTCTGACACCGGAGCTATGGCAGTCAGTTCACCCGCTTGACACGCGTCGTGGCGCCAGACCGTGTATCCATCAGGAAGGAGCCGAGCACGGCGGGACGTATGGTGACCACATCACCGACACCTACCTCGATTCGCGAGTCCGGCTCCAGCTGTGCCCACACTTCTCCATTCTGGAGCGTCGCTTCAAAGCGGCCATCCCGCGCGCGCTTGAGGGCTGCAACGGCGGAGGTAATCCTGACGCGCTCCGCAGCAGCCTTGCCTTCTTTTGCATCGCGCTTCGGCGTCTTCTCCGCGGCAACGGGCGGTTCAGCAGGAGCCTTTGCAGTCACAGGCGCGGGTACGGCTGCGCGTGCGGGTGCAGGTGCCGCCGCGGGCGCTTCGATCACGCGCACCGGCTTGCCGAATGCAGTGTCGTAACAGGCCAGTCGCTGCGCATCCTCGTACACGGTGGCACAGCGGTGCGACTGGTCGGCGGAATACCCAGTGAGCGGGATTGCCAGCAAGGCGATCACGCCGGAAATCGGAGCCGGATTAGCTGTGTTCATCCCGGCATTATTCAGCGTCATCACGACAAAGGCCACCCGTGGCCCTGGGCTGGCTCCCCGCGGCCAGCGCGTCGACTTCCTGCCCGGTGAGCATCCGCCACTGACCCTTGGGCAGGTCGCCGAGGCACAGCTGGCCGATGGCCACGCGCACCAAACGCAGTACGGACACATCCAGAGCCGCCAGCAGTCGCCGTATCTGCCGGTTGCGCCCCTCGTCCAGGATGATTTCCAGCCATGCGTTCTTCCCGCCGCTGCGCAGGCATCGCGCCGACGGCACAGCCAGACTTTCATCGCCCAGCACCACCCCGTGCTCGAGTGCAGCGAGCAGGGCTGCGTCCGGCAGTCTGTCGATCTGCACATGGTAGGTCTTCGACTGACCGGCTTCGGGATCGGTGATCCTGGCCGCCCAGGCGGGGTCGTTGCAGAACAGGAGCAAACCCTCACTGGCCTTGTCCAGGCGTCCCACCGGAGCCAGCCATGGCAGACCTGCGCCCGAGAAGCAGCTATAGACCGTCTTGCGATCCTGCTCATCCTTCACTGTGGTGACCAGGCCGCGCGGCTTGTTCAGCATCAGCACCAGTCGCTGCGTCGAGGTCGATACCTGACCGTCGATGTCGATACGGTCCAGCCCCTGACGGACAGGGAATTCCGCATCGTGAACCACGCGACCGTTGACGCGAACGCGCCCCTCGCGCACCCACTGCGCGGCCTGTGTTCGCGAACCCAGGCCCATCTTTGAAACCACCCGCGCCACGCCATGGCGAGGCGGCTTTGCCACGCGTGCCGGAGAGTCGAACGTCATTCGCAGATCCCGCCTTCTCAACTCACTGCCAGCACGTCTGGGTAGGCACACCTTCGTAGCGCGACCAGGGCAGCAGGTGCTCGCCTTTCATGATGACACTGTGCGCGGCGACATGCGTGCCTTCCCCGATGTGCGCACCGTAGAGCGGCACCGTCGCGCAGCCAAGCGTCGCATGAGGCTGGATGACGACGCGGTCCACCTTGAGGACACGATCCTCGAAGGTATGCGCCTGAAACATCGCGTTCACGGTGGCACCGTCTCCGATTTCGATCATGTCGGGATCCACCACCTGTGCGAAACCCGGACCGAGCACCACGCGCCGGCCAAGCTTCATGCCCATGGCGCGCAGGTACCACGGCAGCAGCAATGTGCCCTCCAGCATTTCCAGCGCGCGCCGGGCGTATTGCCCCCAGGCGACATAGAGAAAGTCCCAGCGGCTGCACCAGCAGGACCATAGGGCGTGCTGGCCGGGTCGCACCCGGCCCAGCAAACTCCATTTCAGAACGAGGACGAACAGGCAGAGGAACACGGTTGCCCCGAACGTCACCACCGGCACCACGACCACCAGGAACGGCGTCGCGGAGAAGACCGTGGCGGCCGCGGCCAGAATGCGGCACCACTCCACCAGCACCAGCAGGGGCAACACGGGCAAGATGAAGCGCAGCGCTTCCCAGAAAACCCGGTTGGCGTAGCGGATTGCGGAAGGTTCATGCGTGAGGCGCCGATCCATTGCCACCACTTCCCGGCGGGGCAGTTCGAACGGCGGATGCCCGAACCATGAACTGCCTGCACGCATCGACCGGTCTTTCGCCGGGGTGGCGATGCCGAGAAGAATATCCTGCGGCAACTGCTGGCCTGCCGCGACCACTACGTGATTGCCGAGAAAAGTATTTCGGCCCAGCCGGGTCCGCGCCAGCATCACGCGGCCCTGCTGGATGCGCGGCCCGCCGAGATGGATGCCGTCGGCAAAAAAAGTATCCGGTCCGATTTCAATCAGCTCGGGCACCACGTCGAGTATGGTGCTGATCTCGCAACCGCGGCCGATCTTCATGCCGGCACAGCGCAGCCACACGGGCCAGAACAGGGTACCGCTGAGCCACTCGCCCGCGCCTTCGACCAGGGCCGGCTTCAGCCAGACCCGCAGGTAGGCGGGACTCCAGCGACTGATCGTTCCCTCCGGCACCGGCCCCAGCAGCCGCATCACCACCGCCATCCACGCCAGCGTCAGGGGCACCAGCAGCAGCTCCATTCCCAACCCCACCAGCCACGGCTCCCAACCGGCAGAGCCGTGGAACATCCACTCCCCCACTTCTTCTGCGTTCAGATCGAATGCTTGGCAGGCAAGAATGGTCACGGCCTCAAACGGCACAACCAGCAGCAGCGCAACACCCGCCCGGGCCAGCGACAGCAGAATCCCGTGTTGCCAGGGCGCCAGCACCCGCGCGGAATTCGTCAATGGCGGTGCGAGCGGTGCAGGCCCGACTGAACGCGCGGGAACGCCATCCCAGCACTCATCGCGGGGAATCCGCGCGCCCGCCGGCAGCGAGGACAAGGCGGTGAGGTACGCGCCAGCCTCGAGAATCGTATGGCCGGCCACGCCCGCTCTCGTATCCAGCGTGCTGCCGGCGCCCAGCACTACCGGGCCGACGATGATCTCGCCCGCATCGAGCTCGACCAGCCGCACTGCCGCGCTTTGGCAGAGCGTCACGTCATCACCGATTTCGAGCAGGTCCCAGCCTCCCCGCTGCAGATCCACGTCGCGATGAATATGCACCCGTCGACCGATGCGCGCGCCCAACGCCCGCAGCGCCACGATTTGCAGGATGGTGCCGGCCAGCAGCGGCCACGGCACGAACCGCACCGTCTGCTGCACTATCCAGTGACGCAGATAGAAACCGCTCCACACCGGCGCGCGCAGCGCCCGGTAGCGGCCGATGAGCAGGCGCTTGACTGCCACCGCGGCCAGCAGCGACAGCGGCACATAGAGCGCGATTGCCACAAGCACCAGCAATGGCGCGAGCAGAATGGACGGCACGAGCCCTTCGGCGTGCGTCAGCGAGTGCAGGCCCTTGAAGGCAATCCACCCGCTGGCGATGGCGGTCGCAGTGAAGACGCCGACAAGCCAGGCGGCCTGCACCACCGTCACCAGAACAGGACGCACCGGCGCATCACTCGACTGCCGGGGTGGCCGGGCCGGTTCCGGTTCGCGCACGGGACGCGCGCGCGCGGCCAGCGCGGCGACGCTGCGGGCGTCGTAAATGTCGCGCACCGTGGCCCACGCCGTGGCGGGATCCTGGCGGAGCAATGACACCAGCAGCGCAGCTCCGAGCGAATCCCCGCCGAGGTCGTTGAAAAAATCCTCATGGATCGACACGGATCGAGCGAGCTGCAGCACCTGCCGGAAAGCCGCGGCCAGGCGAACTTCCATCGGGTTGCGCGGTGCGGAGGTTGATTCATCACACCGCGGCGCGGCAACGTCGAGTCGCGGCAACGCGGCGCGATCGAGCTTGCCGCCCACCGTGGTCGGCAGTTCGTCCAGCACTCCAATCCGGCCGGGCACCATGTAGCCGGGCAGCATTTTCCCCAGTGCGGCCTTGAGCTGCTCCGGATGCGGCGGCTGGGCGAAATTCTCCGGCACGACAAACGCGACGATCACGTCATGGCCCGCGTCTGTCTGCACCCGGCAGGCCGCCGCGCGTACACCGGGAAATTCCGCGAGTCGGGATTCGATCTCGCCCAGTTCGATGCGGTAACCGCGGAGCTTCACCTGCGCATCGATCCGGCCGTGATAGAAGAATCGCCCTGCCTCGTCGCAATGCACGAGATCACCCGTGCGGTAGAGCCGGCCGCGCTGCGGATGGGTGAGGAATTTTTCCGCGGTGAGTGCGGGTTGATTCCAGTAGCCCCGTGCCACCCCGATGCCGCCCATCCACAGTTCACCCTGCTCGCCGGGAGCGAGTTCTTCCCCCGCTTCATTCAGCGCCCACGCCGTCGCGCCACTCACCGGTCTGCCGATGGCAATCGGCTGCCCGGCCTCCACGCGCTCGCGCAGGCAGGTCACGGTGCACTCGGTCGGCCCATAGCCATTGACCAGCACGCGACCGACCGACCACCGGTCTGCCACATCGCGCGGCAGGGGTTCTCCTCCGACGTAGAGCAGTTTCAATTCCGGCAGGGCGTTCGCTGGATCAATACAACCGGTGGCACGAAGCAGAGTCGGCGGCGGACAGAAGACACTGATCCTTTCCCGCTGCAGCCACGCGATCAGATCGGGGCCGAGCCGGGCGCTGTCATCGTCCATCACGACAAGCGTGGCACCCGCAGCGAACGCCAGCCACGTTTCTTCCACCGACGAATCGTAGGCAGCTGACGAACCCTGCGCTACCCGCGCAGCCGGCGTGAGCTGAAAGACTTCGCGATCGGATGCAACCAGGTTGGCGATGCTGCGATGCTCGATCATCACGCCCTTCGGCCGCCCGGTGGTGCCCGAGGTGTAGATGACATAGGCGAGACTGGCGGGCGTCAGCCAGGCCGGCGTCACTGCCGCGCCGCCAGCAGGCAGCTCGCGCGAGCACGTGGCCATGATCGCGCCGACATCGAGCACCGTGCATGCGGTCAATCCGCGACGCTGCATCCGCGCAGCGCCCTCTCCGTCAGTCAGGAGGATCCGCACATCCGCGTCCGCCAGGATTTCCTGCACACGCTCATCGGGGAACGCAGGATCCAGGCAGGTGTAGGCCGCGCCGGCATTGAGCACCGCGAGTTGCGCACTGAACAGATGCGGCGTGGTGCGCGGCAGAAGAATGCCGACCACGCATTCGCCGTGGATCGACGGCCGCAGGTGATTCGCCAAAGCCTGCGCTTCGGCATGCAGTTCGGCGTAAGTGACGAGGACGCGGGTCGGCCGGTCGTGCCCCGGTGGAATATCCACCGCCACGCGCTCCGGCCAGCGGCGGGCGACATCTTCAAGAATATCCGGGAGCAAGCTCGACCGGTCAGCTACGCCCGGCAACTTGCGAGGTGCGGGGCCACCGGACCCAGTTGGGCGCGCTGCGCCGCGGTCAGGAACCTGAAGCCCTGGATCTGCCCCAGGCAATGCCTGCTCCCGCAACCGCAGCGGAACGGCTCGGCCATTTCCCATTCGGTGGTGTTGTAGTTGAAGGTCACGGCCTCCCAGGGTTTGATGTCCCGCGCGGCGATGACGTCGCGTTCGCGGATCAGCGCGCTGGCCTCGCAGCTGTGATTCATGAAACGCCAGAAGTAACGGTCGAGAATCTCCTCCATCGTGTGGTCGCTGCGCAGGTCGATGTGAAGCTGGTGCCCGATCTGCACGGAGTAGCGCGACGGCTGCTGCGTCAGGTCTCCCTCGATGCGAAAGAGCTGCTGCCCGGTGGGGATCGGGCCGGTGGCCACCAGACAGTATTCGCCGCCGGTGCGTACTACGCCCAGGCCAGCGACGGCGCTCGGATGGAGGCAACCGTTGCGGACGGGCGTAGTGGCAAGCTGGGTCGTGCGGAGATTCGTCGAGTTGGGCATGGCCATGTTGTCCCCTTTCCAGCGGGGTTTATACCCTACAAATGATGGGTGCAACGAGCGAGTGCGCCACGCGTTGACGGCAACGACGATTAACCTTCTGTAATGTTGGCAATGTGAGCATGCGCTGCCAGCAGTTGCGTCGGTCATCACGGCGAATACCAGGTTGCCCTGCACTCGCGCCGAATATCTCTTTGCATGTGTGTCTCGTTAAAGCGCGTCGCTGGAAGTGAGTAGCGCCTTTATATCGAGCCCATGCGCAATCGTGGGAAGCCAGTCCTTTCATCGATTGATGCGGTCAGGTCAGCGCGGCCATCTGCCTGGATACTTGCTCCGACCGGATGTCGCCCCGTTCGTACGCGCGTACGCTCTTCAGTGGTTCCTTCTCGTGCTTCTTCCATTTCTCCGAGCCGGCGAGCACTACGATGGGGGCCATGGTTAGCTCCGTCATAGCCGGCTGCTGAAGATCTTGATTGCGGCTTCGTCAACAGGCTCGCCACCCACAGTCAGGCGCCCGTCCGCAAGCATCCAAATCGGCTTCTCGCCGATTGCCGCGCCCCGCGGGGGCCAATTCACGTAAAATGTGTGTTTTCTTGGATTCACGTGAATTACGTGATATGTTGACTTCAAAGAGCCTTGAAAGGAGTCATCCCATGACCAAAGTCACCGCTGGGGAATTCACCCGCGAATTCGGGCGCTACCGGACACTCGCCCACCGCGAGCCGATCATCATCACCAATCATGGCCGCGAGGACGTGGTGCTGATCGCCGCTGACGACTACGCCCGGCTGCGCCGCTACGAGCAGAAGGCGTTTCATGTCTCGCAGCTTCCACGCGAAATGGTTGCTGAACTGGGCAGCGTTGCTCCGCCGGAAGCGGCGGAGAGGTTCAACAGCGAATATACGCCCTGATACATGGCGGCGCTCGAACCGGAAATCGGGCTGGTTATCCGCCACGCCTATCTCTGGTGGAACGAGGCCCGCGCCGGGCGTGAGGAAGCCAGCAAGGATCGTCCTTGCGTGATCGTTCACAAGCGCGTGAACGAGCATGGCGAAACCGAAGTTTTCATTGCACCTGTCACCCATAGCCCGCCTGAAAGCCCGGAGCGCGCCATGGAGATTCCCTCCGAAACCAGGAAGCGTCTGCATCTCGACGATGAGCGCTCCCGGATCATCACCACCGAAGTCAACCGCTTCATCTGGCCGGGGCCGGACTTGCGGCCCGTGCCAGGCATCGGTGAATGCTACGGCCTGCTGCCTGCGAACATGGCGCATGACCTGGTGGCGCAGATCAGAAAGAACGCCGATGACAAGCACGTCTCTGTCGTCCCCCGCGACGATGCGGCACTGATCGAACAGGTGCGCGCACGCCGCAACCAGGTATCCAGGAAGCCCGCCGGAAAGCCCGCGAAGAAGAGCGGCAAGCCAACCTCAAAAAAATAGCGACCCTTGTCCACCCCATGACGCCCCCTGCGGGGCTGTCAATCGATCTGCATGGGGACTTGGCCGGAATTCCTCACCATTGCCGCGGACAAGGTCAGGAAGCTGTCGGAAAGCGACCTGCTCGACCGGCAGGTCCTGCCCCCGGCAGTGACATGACCGGGGGGCATTCGGGCTGGCCGGAGAGCCAGCAAGCCCAGATTGGTAGCGGGGGTAGGATTTGAACCTACGACCTTCGGGTTATGAGCCCGACGAGCTGCCAGACTGCTCCACCCCGCACCACGAGGGCGCGCATCTTAGCCTAATCAGGTACCAGAATGGCAAGTATTGTGCGGCGCGTTCAACCGCCGGGGATCACTGCCCGGCACAGGGCCAGCAGCTGCTCCGGCACGATGCCCAGCGCCAGCACGGCCAGCGCATTGATGGCCAGCACCACGCGCAACCCCAGCCCCTTGGCCAGCGCGGGCTGTTCGCCCGGGGCTTCGAAATACATCAGCCAGACGATGCGCAGGTAGTAGAAGGCGCCCACCACCGAAGCCAGCACCGCGACCAGCGCCAGCACCAGGTGATTGCTGCCCAGCAGCGCCTCGATGATCTGCAGCTTGGCCCAGAAGCCGACGAACGGCGGCACGCCGGCTGTCGAGAACATCACGGCCGCCATCGCACCGGCCAGCAGCGGATCGCGCTGATGCAGGCCCTTGTAGTGCTCGAGCTGGTCGGCCTCGCAACCATTGCGGCTGGCGATCAGGATCACCGCGAATGCGGCCACCGTCATCAGCACATAGGCCAGCGTGTAGTACAGCGCGGCGCTGTACCCTGCCGCGGTGCCGGACACGAATCCGAACAGGATGAAGCCGACGTTGGCGATGGCCGAATACGCCAGCATGCGCAGCAGGCTGGTCTGCGAGATGGCGATGAGATTGCCGGCAACCACCGACAGCGCGGCCAGCACTGCCAGCATCTGGGTCCAGTGGGCAGTCTGCGCGGCCAGGCCCTCGGACAGGAACCGGAACGCCATCGCGAACGAGGCGATCTTCGGCACAGTGGCCACCAGCATGGCCGAGCTTGCGGGCGCGCCCTGATAGACGTCAGGCACCCACATGTGGAATGGCACCGCGCCGAACTTGAAAGCGATGGCAACCACCACGAACGATGCTGCCAGGATGAATCCCAGCCCGGGGTCATCGCCCAGCCGCGACGACAGCGCACCGAGTTCCAGCGTGCCGGCCATGCCGTACATCACCGACATGCCATACAGCAGCGTGCCGGAGGCGATGGCGCCCAGCACGAAGTATTTCATCGCGGCCTCGGCGGCGATGCCGGAGTCCCGGTCGAAGGCGACGATGGCGTACAGCGACAGCGACAGCAGTTCCACGCCGACGTAGATGGTCAGCAGGTTGGCGGCCGATGCCATCACCAGCACGCCGAGCAGCGCCGACAGCGACAGCACGTAGAACTCGCCCTTCTGCAACCCCCGCCGCGCGAGGTAGTTGCGGCTGTAGAACAGCGCCAGCGCGGCAAACAGGAAGGCGCCCATCTTGAGCAGCGACGAAAGCCGGTCGGCCACATACAGGCCGTCAAAGACCACCGAACGTTCGGTGATGCCCTGTCGCCAGGTGATGGCAGCGCCGATCACCAGCACCACCAGCGTCAGCGTGGCGGTGCGTCCCGGATTCTTCTCCGCGAAGAACAGGTCGAACAGCAGCACCAGGCAGATGGCGCCGGTCAGGTAGATCTCGGGCCAGGCCAGCGCGATTTCTGCGGCGGAATAAGGGTTCATAGCTTGGTGGCCAGGATCTGCTGAGTCAGGTGTTCAATCGAGCCGCGCATGACATCGAGCAGCGGTGCCGGCCAGAGGCCGAGCAGCAGCACCCCCACGGCCAGCGCGCCCAGCACGAGGAACTCGCGGCCGTTCACATCGGTGAGTTCGGCCACATGCTTGTTGGCGACCGGGCCGAAGATCACGCGCTTGACCAGCCACAGGGTATACGCGGCGCCCAGGATCAGGGTGGTGGCAGCCAGCGCGGCGTACCAGAAGTTCGCCTTGAACGCGGCCAGTATCACCAGGAATTCGCCCACGAAACCCGAGGTGCCCGGCAGGCCGGAATTGGCCATGGCGAACAGCACCATGAACGCGCCGAAGATCGGCATGGTGTTGATCACGCCGCCGTAGGCGCTGATCTCGCGGCTGTGCACACGGTCATACATCACGCCCACGCAGAGGAACATCGCGCCCGAGATCAGGCCATGCGACACCATCTGCACCATGGCACCGTCCAGCCCCATGCCCGCGCCTGCCGTGGCGCCGGTGGCGGCAACGATGTCATAGGCCAGCACGCAACCCAGCGTGACAAAGCCCATGTGCGCAATGGACGAATAGGCGATGAGCTTCTTCATGTCCTGCTGCACCAGCGCCACGAAGCCGATGTAGACCACCGCGATCAGCGACAGCGAGATGATGATCCAGTCCAGCTCGCGGCCGGCATCGGGCGCGATGGGCAAGGCAAAGCGCAGCAGGCCGTAACCGCCCATCTTCAGCATGATGGCGGCCAGCACCACCGAGCCGCCCGTGGGCGCCTCGACATGCGCATCCGGCAACCAGGTGTGCACCGGCCACATCGGCACCTTCACCGCGAAGGCGGCAAGGAAAGCCAGGAAGATCCAGCGCTGCTCCACCAGCGTCAGCGGCAGGCTGTGCAGCGCGGCGATGGAGTAGTCCTGCGACTGCAGGTACATGTAGATCAGCGCCACCAGCATGAACACCGACCCGAGGAAGGTGTACAGGAAGAACTTGATGGTGGCGTAGATGCGCCGCGGGCCGCCCCAGATGCCGATGATCAGGAACATCGGAATCAGCATGGCTTACCAGAAGAAATAGAACAGCAGCGCATCCATGGCCGAAAACACGCCGATCATCAGGCCTTCCATGATCAGGAAGGCGGCGAAGTACTGGGCCACGCGTCTGGTGATCGAGGTCCAGGCGGCGATGATCACGGGCACGGTGATGAAGGCAGTCAGCAGGATCAGCGGCAGCGCGATGCCGTCCACGCCGAGGTGATATTCGGCGTGGAACGCCGGAATCCACGGCAGGGACATCTGGAACTGGTAGTCCGCCGTGCTGCCATCGAAGCCGCAGTACAGCGGAATGCTGAGCGCCAGGGTGGCAACCGCGGTGAACAGCGCAACCCAGCGCGCCGCGTGCAGCCGCGCGTCGCCCAGCAACAGCACCAGCACACCGCCGAAGATGGGCAGCCAGATCAGTATCGAAAGAAGTGAGGTTTTGAACATGGTCAGCCCTGGCCCGCACCGACCAGGAACCAGCCGAGCAACAAGGCCAGGCCGATCACCATCCAGAAGGCATAGGTGTAGAGAAAGCCGGTCTGCACGCGGCGCACGACTCCGGAGAACCAGTTCACCAGCCAGGCCGAGCCATTTACCGCGGCACCATCGATGATCCATTTGTCGCCGGCAGTCCACAGCGTCAGGCCCAGGCCGCGGCTCGCGCGGGCCAGCACGTTTTCGTTGAACCAGTCGAAGTAGTACTTGTTTTCGAGCAGCTTGCGCAGCGGCGTGAGTCTGCTGCTGATTGCAGTGGCAAGATCCGGACGCCTGAGGAACAGCAGCCAGGCAACGAACACGCCCGCAGCGGCCAGCCAGAACGGCGGCGTCACAAAGGAATGCCACCCCATCTCCCAGGCATGCGCGGCGTGCTCGGCAACATGCTCCATCGCCGGGTGCTTTTCGGCATCGATGAAGATCGCGCCACGGAAGAAGTCGCCGCCCAGCATCGAGCCAATCGCGATGAAGCCAATGATCACGGAAGGAACTGCGAGTGCCACCAGCGGCCCCCATACGACCGCAGGGCTCTCATGCGGCTCATGCACATGAATGTGTCCGTGCTCATCGGCATGATCATGCTCACCCGGGAACGGCTTGTGGCGGAAACGTTCCTTGCCATGGAATACCAGGAAGTACATGCGGAAGCTGTAGAACGCCGTCACGAACACACCCGCCAGCACGGCGAACTGCGCGTAACCGGACCCCCACAGCTTGCTGTGCTCCACCGCCAGGATGATGCTGTCCTTGGAGTAGAAGCCGGAGAAGAACGGCGTGCCGATCAGCGCCAGCGAACCGATCAATGACGTGATCCAGGTGATCGGCATGTACTTGCGCAGGCCGCCCATGTTGCGGATGTCCTGGTCGTGGTGCATGCCGA
>JAATEY010000062.1 GCA_015655465.1 Gammaproteobacteria bacterium
AGTTGGCCGCCACCGGCAGCTTGTCGTGGTAGCAGAAGCGCGGCACGTAGACGTCATTCGCGTCGGTGACGCGGATCAGCATCTCGCCCTTCTTCGCCTTCACCGGCACGCCGTCCACGGTAATCGTCACCGTGTCGGAGGGCGGCGCCGCCACTGGGTTCGGCGTACTCATGCCGCCGCCTGCTGTGCGGCGACGATGCTGCGTCCGCCGTGGTCGATCATGTATTCGAACTCGTGCCGGTAGTGTTTCACGAAGCTCTGCACCGGCCACGCCGCGGCATCGCCCAGCGCGCAGATGGTGTGGCCCTCGATCTTGTTGGCCACCTGCACCAGCATGTCGATGTCTTCGCGGCGACCCTGCCCGGCAAGGATGCGCTTGAGCATGCGATCCAGCCAGCCGGTGCCTTCGCGGCACGGCGTGCACTGCCCGCAGGATTCGGACATGTAGAAGCGCGACAGGCGCTCCAGCACCCGCACCATGCAGGTGGTTTCGTCCATCACGATCACGGCGGCCGAGCCGATGGCGCTGCCCGCAGCCTTCACCGAGTCGTAATCCATGTTGGTCTTCATCATGATGTCGCCGGGCACCACAGGCACCGACGAACCACCGGGGATGACCGCCTTGATCCTGCGGCCACCCTGCATGCCACCCGCCAGTTCCAGCAGGTCGGCGAACGGAATGCCCATCGGCACTTCATAGTTGCCCGGCTTCGCCACATGCCCGGACACCGAGAAGATCACCGTGCCGCCGGAATTCGCCGGTCCCAGACCCGCGAACCAGGCCGCGCCCTTGCGCATGATGGTGGGCGTCGAGGCGTAGCTCTGGGTGTTGTTGATGGTGGTCGGCTTGCCGTACAGACCGAAGTTGGCTGGAAACGGCGGCTTGAAACGCGGCTTGCCCTGCTTGCCTTCCAGCGATTCGAGCAGCGCGGTTTCTTCACCGCAGATGTATGCCCCGGCTCCTACGGCAGTGTAGATATCGACATCGATGCCCGAGCCCTTGATGTTCTTGCCCAGCAGCCCGGCGGCATAGGCCTCCTGCAGTGCTGCCTCGAAGCGCGGCACCGGCTCACCCAGGAATTCGCCGCGAATGTAGTTGTAACCCACCGTGGCGCCCATGGCGTAGCAGCCGATGGCCATGCCCTCGATGAGCTGGTGCGGGGCATAGCGCAGGATGTCGCGGTCGTGGCAGGTGCCGGGCTCGCTCTCATCCGAATTGCAGACGGCATATTTCTGGATGGGCGAATTGCGCGGCATGAAGCTCCACTTCACGCCCGTGGGGAAACCCGCGCCGCCGCGACCACGCAGGCCCGAGGCCTTCACCGTCTCGATGATGGTCTCGCGCGGCGTCTTCTCGGCCAGGATCTTCTCCCAGGCCTCATAGCCTCCGACCTTGCGATAGGTGTCGAGCTTCCACGGCTCCGGGTACTTCAGTACTTCGAAGCAGACCAGGTTGGTTTTATCGTCCCACTTGCCCATGTAGCTACTTCAGTTTGTCCAGCACCGCGTCCACGCTTTGCGGCGTGAGGTACTCGTGGAAAATGTGATCGACCATCATCATCGGCGCGCCGGTGCAGGCGGCCAGACACTCTTCCTCACGCTTCAGGAATATGCGCCCGTCAGGCGTGCTCTCGCCGGTCTTGATGCCGAGCTTGCCTTCTATGTAGCGGACGATCTCGTCCGAGCCGTTCAGCATGCAGGAGATGTTCGTGCAGACACTGACATGATGCCGCCCGCAGGGGTGCGTCTCGAACATGGAGTAGAAGCTGGCGACTTCGTAAACCTGGACAGGGGGCAGGTCCAGATACTCCGCTACCGCATCCATCAGGTCCGGCGTGAGGAACCCCTGGTTCTGCTCCTGCGTGAAGCGCAGCGCCGACAGCACGGCAGAGCGCTGCCTGCCTTCCGGGAAGCGTGCCACCCATTCATCGATTTCGTGCCGCGTGTGCTCATTGAGCAGCGCAGTCTTGCCACCCTTTGCGGCGCTCATCGGTCGACTTCTCCGAATACGATGTCCTGTGTGCCGATCACGGCCACGACGTCCGCCAGCATGTGGCCTTCCACCATTTCACCCAGGGCCGACAGGTGTGCAAACCCGGGCGCCCGGCATTTGCGCCGATAGGGCTTGTTGGCACCGTCGGATATCAGCATCACGCCGAACTCGCCCTTCGGCGCTTCGACTGCCGCATAGGTTTCGCCGGCCGGCACGCAGTAGCCTTCGGTGAACAGCTTGAAGTGATGGATCAGCGACTCCATGTCGCCCTTCATCTCTTCGCGGCTCGGCGGCCGGATCTTGCGATCGTCGAGCATCACAGGGCCCTTGTTGGCCCGCAGCCATTGCACGCACTGCGCGACAATGCGGTTGGACTGGCGCATTTCCTCGACGCGCACCAGGTAACGGTCGTAGCAGTCGCCGTTCACGCCCACGGGAATATCGAAATCCATGGCCGGATAGACGTCATAGGGCTGCTTCTTGCGCAGATCCCAGGCGATGCCCGAGCCGCGCAGCATCGGCCCGCTGAAGCCCAGCTGCATGGCCCGCTCGGGCGAGACGACGCCGATATTGACCGTGCGCTGCTTCCAGATGCGGTTGTCCGTCAGCAGGGTTTCGTATTCGTCGACGCAGGCCGGAAAGCGCCGGGTAAAGTCCTCGATGAAATCCAGCAATGAGCCGCCGCGGACTGCATTGAGGCGATCCGCATCCTTCTTCGAACGCCAGCGCGAGGCCTGGTACTTCGGCATCGAATCCGGCAGGTCGCGATAGACACCGCCCGGACGGTAATAGGTGGCGTGCATGCGCGTGCCAGAGACCGCCTCGTAGCAGTCCATCAGGTCTTCGCGCTCGCGAAAGCAGAACAGGAACACGCTCATGGCGCCGATGTCGAGGCCATGCGCGCCCAGCCACATCAGGTGGTTCAGGATGCGGGTGATCTCGTCGAACATCACGCGGATGTACTG
>JAATEY010000207.1 GCA_015655465.1 Gammaproteobacteria bacterium
CAGCTGCTGCGTCGTGGCATCCTGGCGCCCAGCTTCATCGTGAGTTACGCGCACGCCGACGCGGACATCGACCGCACCATCGAGTGCGTATCGGAGGCTCTCGTCGTCTACCGCAAGGCGCTGGACGAAGGCGTCGGGAAGTATCTGGAAGGACGCTCGATCAAACCGGTATACCGGCGATTCAACTAGAGCCCGCCGGCTGCACCAGCGTGGTGGATTTCGCGGCAAGCTTCTCGTCGAACAGCAGTATCGCGTCTTCGGGCGGTGCGCCGGCCATCCGCCGGACGAACTCCTCCGGAAACCCCTCGTCGGAGTCCACCGACCGGTACTCGCGCAGCATCGTGCCCGAACACTGGACATCGCCCATCGGCGCGCCCGTGCCGGAGACCACATCGCGACGGTCGATGATCCTGAAATCGACGCTGTAGCGCGCATGACCCGAAGTGTTCTCGATCGAGGCATGCAGATGCGCGCCGGAAAACAGCAGTATCTGCCCAGGATCCGGCAGGACGACCATTTCGTCGCGGGCGACGTGGTTGCGGGCGCCGGGCCGCGATCTGGTGTCCTTGCCAACCTGGCTGGCAGCGGTCAGCCGGTCCCGGTTGGCCTGGTACGAGTCGAAGCCGGACGAATCGTTGTCGACAGACCTGCCAAAGGACTGCAGGTCGAACTTCATCGCATTCTGCGGTGTCAGGCCACTCACTGGAAACCACCAGTTGATCTGCTGCGATGGAGCCGCGTACCAGGTATCGCGATGCCACGGAAAGGCATAAGCGATGCCGGTGGTGAGATGTTCCCTGGGATAGGAAGTGCGGGGCTTCGGCACGTCGTACATCGTCTCGCGCGGATCGAACCCCGCCGCGGTGACGACAGCCTTCAGCAGCGCCTTCGAGCGCGGATGGTGAATGAACTGCGGCTTCCAGACACCCAGGATGCGTGCAAGCTCGGCAGGTGTGTGGTGCGCGTGGGCATCCCGCGGCTCATGCGGCGCAAACAACCCGGCGAGCTGCTCCCGCGCGAAGGCGACGAACCCGGCAACTGCCGGAAGCCGGGTGAGGAGGATCAGGTCCCCCCGATAAAGGAGATCGCGGAGCTCCTTGTTGGAGACTTGCGGATCGACATGTACAACGCCCATTACCTGCTCTTTGAATTTGTGGTCTGGTCGTGAAAATACGTCGGAAACCAGGCCTGTTCAACCGGCGGGGATTCGACCGGGACCGATCGTCCGCGCTGCGTGGACATAACGCCAGTTGATAGCCGAAGATATGGAGAAAGGATTCATAGTGCCCGTGGAACACGCCGTTGCCCTGGTCGCGCCCGCACCCCAGGCTGCTCCGCGCGCCCGATTCGGATACCGGCCCGAACTGGACATCCTGCGCTTCTGCGCCTTTCTCATCGTCTTCACCTGCCATGGGGCCGACAGCATGTCGCCAGCCGACCTCGTTGCGCATCACGTACCGGCCAGGATCGCGGCCGCGCTCATCGGCTGCATCCGCGGCGGCGGCTACGGCGTGGACCTGTTCTTCTGCCTGAGTGCCTATCTCATCACCGCATTGTTGCTGCAGGAACGGCTGGACACGGGGAAATTGCAGATCGGGCAGTTCTACCTGCGCCGCCTGCTGCGCATCTGGCCGGTCTACTATCTCATGATCGCCATCGCAGCCGCCTATACGCTTGTAGATCCGGCGCAGCAATTCGGCTTCCGCTACGTCGTACCGTTCCTGCTGTTCGTCGGCAACTGGAGCTTCGTGCTGTTCGGCTGGCCCTACTCCGTTGCAAAGCCGTTGTGGAGCGTCTCCGTGGAGGAGCAGTTCTATCTGCTCTGGCCGCCACTGGTGGCACGGCTTGGGCGTCGGCAGATCATCTGGGTCGCTATTGCTCTCATGGTCGCAGCGAACTGCACGCGTCTGGACGGCCTTGCACATCACCTGATGGCGCGGCAGTTGTGGGCGAATACGCTTGCCCATCTGGATTCAATCGGCACCGGCATCCTGCTGGGTGTGGTCTTCGGGCAGGGAGCGCCTCGACTCGCAACTCCGTGGAGAGTGATGCTGATCGTCGCGGGTGCCATCTCGTTTGCGGCCCAGGACGCAATGCTGACGTCATCGGGGTTGCTCACGGCAACCGCCGTTCTGGTTGGCTATCCGGCGGCGGCCCTGGGTTGTGCGTGCATCCTGACCGGTTTCCTCGGATCTTCAATCCGTTCGTCGGCGCTGCAGTATCTGGGCAAGATCTCATACGGTCTTTACGCATTCCACCTGCTATGCATCGCGATAGTCGACCGGCTGCTGCAAAGGCATGGAGCAGGAGGATTGCTGTACTGGATTTCCCACATGGGTGGCGCGCTGATTCTGACGATAGCCGTTTCAGCGGTGTCCTATACTGTACTGGAAAAGCCGTTCCTGCTGCTCAAGCGACGATTTACCGTTGTCGAGTCGCGGGCGGCATGACGCGTTCACGAATCATGGAGCCTTGAACGATGGGCCCGGCCATCACTGTCCTTACACCCGTCTACAATGGCGAACGATATCTTGCCGAGTGCATCGAGAGCGTGCGCGCACAGACCAGGACCGACTGGGAGTACGTGATCGTCGACAACTGCAGCACGGACCGCACGGCCGAGATCGCAGCACATTACGCCGGCATCGACAGCAGGATCCGCCTTGTCCGCTGCACGGAATTCGTCAATGCGCACCGGAGTTTCTGCCGCACGATAGAGTTCATGGACCCCGGCAGCCGGTACTGCAAGTTCGTTTGCGCGGACGACAAGATCTACCCCGAATGCCTCGAACTGATGGTGGCGGTCGCGGAGAAGTATCCTTCGGTGGGTCTGGTGAGCGCCTACCGGATGTACGGCGACCAGGTGAGCATGGACCCCCTGCTGCCCGACACCGAAGACTTCCTGCCGGGCCGGGAAGCGATGCGACGGGCAATGCTGAAAGGCATCTACGTGACCGGAGCGCCCACCTCGATCCTGTTCGCAGCGGAAGTCCTGCGGCACCGGAAGCCCTTCTTCGATGAAACCGTATGGCATTCGGACACGGATGCCGCGCTGCGCACCTTGCTGCACAAGGATCTCGGCTTCGTGCACCGGGTACTCACCTTCAGCCGCATGCATTCCGACACCCTCACCCACTCGTTTGCGGACCGCATCAACACCTATCTGTGCCTGTTCGTCGATTCGCTGATCCGCTACGGCCCGCTGGTGCTGACGAAGGATGAGTACCGGCGTGCGATCCGCATCCGCCTGCTGAAGTACTGGTGGTTTCTCTTGAAAGCCAGGGTGAAAGCCTCGCGCCGCAACGACAGGATCTTCCAGGCATTCCACAATACCCAGTTGCTGCGCATGCTCACGGAGCTGCCCGACGAGGACCGCGAGACGCGCTTCATGCTGAAATCCATGCGGGCCCTGCTCGCGGACCGCAGTGCCACATTGCTGAGCCCCTAGTGAGTTTCCAGTACGTCGTCGGTGCGGACGAGGTCATCGAACAGCTGGTCATCCAGTGCTGGCTGTTCCAGGCGCGGGGCGGGGATCGCACCGGGGCCCGCCGGCAAGCGGAGCTCGCACTGGAACGCCTGCTCGCCAGGGGACTGCCTTGCGAGCACGGGCCCCGGGGGCTGCGGCTCGATCCCTATGCCGCCGCCAACATGATCAAGACACGGGCCGGCGAACTGGACGACGACAGCTGGGCGGCATGGCTTGCAACCACGCGTCGCAATGCCGTCTCGCTGCCGCCGGAGCCGCAGCTGTACGAATTGTCCATGCGCCGGGAATGGCACAGCTATGCAAGAACTCCGGGACGACCGGTTGTGCTGCGCATCCCGCTACCGTCGCGCCACTCGCAGCGCGGACCGGCCGTGGTGGAAATGGTGGAACCGCGCGGGGTCGAGGCGGAAATCCGCGAAACGCCCGGTCGCGTGGAAATCCGGCTCGATGCTGCGCGGTGCGAAGGCCCTGTCGTGGTGGATATCCGCGTGGCATTCGTGAGTGGCGATACGCGCGATCCACAGACGCCCGCAGCGCCACTCGGTGCGCCGGTGGCCGCAGACGAGCAGTTGTGGCTGCGTGATCGCGAAGGCCTGATCGTGACGACCCGGCCAGTCGCGGATCTTGCCGCCGCCCTCGCCGGCAACTGCAGCGATGCGCGTGAATACCTGCACGCCGTATGGCGATGGCTGATGTCGGAGCTGACATTCGGCGACTGGCATCGGGCCGACATGGACGCAGGCGATCCACTGGGATGGCTGCTGAAAACGCGCCGGGCGGATTGCTTCCTGGGCTCGTCGTTGCTGATCGCGTTATGCCGCGCGCGCGGCATTCCCGCGCGCCTGGTCACCGGCTTCCTGCTGCACCCGGCCAACGTCGGCCCCCATTCATGGGCCGAGGTGCGACTGGCGCCTGGCTTGTGGATCCCCTTCGACTTCGGTTCCTGGTGCTACAGCGCCGGCAATCCCGACGATCCGCAGTGGGGCAATTTCTATCGCGGCCGCATTGACGCGCGCCTGCTGGCAGAAACCGCGCCGCGGGAATTCACTGGCTGGGGTAGCGCGGCACCGCCGGAACGCTGGTATCGGCTGGAGAGTCTCGACGGCGAGCGCATCGTCCACACGCTCCATTCCCTGCCGGACAACCGGTTGTTCCGCCGTGACACCCTGGACCTCGGCGTGCCGGGCGCGGCCTGAAGCGCACGGCTAGAAGCCGGGTATCCGCAACGCCCGCAGCACGCGATGCACTTCGGCGCGCTGGGCTTCCACCAGTGCGCCCGAGGCATGGAAGCGGTCCGGCACCTGCTCCACGCCCAGTTCGGCCGCCAGCGCATCGGAGTCGATCATGACGATGGCATGCGCGCGGGTAAGCTCGCCCAGCATCAGGTTGGCTTCATTGCCGACCACGGCAACGCATTCGTCGAAGGCATCGCCCAGCCACGCGTAGTTGGCCACCCTGTCGGTGACCCTCGAGGCGATGAGATTCTGCACGACCAGCGTGCCCCCGACGCGGGCCTGCACCTCGTCGGCCAGTGCTGCAAGGTCGCGCCGCATATCCGCAACGGTGCGCTTCACCGGCTCGAAGTCGCGGCGCAGCCAGTCCATGACGCCCGGGCCGATGAATGGTCCGAAGCGGAAGCTGTGCAGCGCGATGAGCCAGCCCGTCCGCTTGTGGCGGAAGTGATGCGCCAGTTCGCTGCCGAGAGTCAGCGCAATCGCTTCCGGCGGCGGCAACTCTGCGACTCCACCGGCAGTCAGGATCTCGGTGCGCTCCAGGATGGGCGAGGTACCCACCGCTTCCGCCAGCAGGTGGAATGCGAAGGAAATTTCCTGCGCCTCGGGCCAGCGGCCATGCAGGGTGCCATGCGCGGCATCGGCGCCGAAGCCGGGAAATGACTCCGGTCCGCAGCGCGAGATGCGCTGGCCGATCCACTCGTGCACGGCGCTGGTGATGGCGAGCGCCTCGGCCGGCGTGCGCCGCAGATGCTGCAGCAATACGGCCGACGAATGCACACAGCGTTCGTCCGAAACCGAGATCAGCTGCGCCGGGCCGGGGGCCCGCGCGAACCACGACAGGAAAGCGGTGTCGTCACCGCGGAAAACGGCACTCTGCTCGCAGGTGCCCAGTGACAGCACGATGCCGTAACGATCCGCCCCGTCGGTTCCCGGCCAGAAGGCGCGCACCCTTTCATGCCAGCCGGCCAGCAGCGAACCGCGACCCTCGCCGCTTTCGAAACCGCGCCGGCCGGCGAGGATCATCGGCAGCAGTTCGGCCGTACCTGTGAGCGACTCGGCGTCGACGACATATTCGCCCGGTCGCCATTCGCCGGTGTCCACCAGATCGCGATAGCCGCCCTCCGAGACTTCCGCCTTCCGGTGGATCCGGCAGGGGGCTTGCGGGGCCAGCAACACCTGCAGGTCGTTCTGTTCTTCCGCCAGGGGAACGGGCGCGTCACCCACGCCGGACAACCGCACATAGCACACCGCAATGGGTTCGCGGGCGCGCACCTGCGCGCCGGACTCGCGCCGCCAGCGCAGCCCGGAACGCCGTATCCGTGCCGGTTCGGCCGACAGCGCCGGAAGGACCAGCGGGATCATGATGCGGCCGCGTCCAGACAGCCACGCTCTTCGAGTATGCGCACCACTTCCTCCGCCAGCAGACGCCAGCCTTCGGCCCTGAGATGAAACAGATCGACCTTCAGATGATCGGCTCCGGCGCTGGCTACCACACGATCGACATCGACGATGGAAAAGCCCAGCTCCGCCGACAACTCGGCCAGCCGCAGGTTGAACCGTTGCACACGCAGCTTGATGGAATCCTCCGCGCCGCTCCAGCAGTGCGTGACTTCGCCCGGCGTCAGCGGGTTCAGGTTGTAGACCAGCACCTGCGCGCCGGTGCGTTCCTCGATGGCAGGGATCAGCTGCCGCAGGCGCCCGAAGACGACGTCGATGTCCGCCAGGCCCGCGTATTCGCACTCCTGCGCCAGCCAGGCACGCAGCTCGGGATCCCAGGTCTCGATCTCGTCAGGCAGCAGCAGCCAGCCGTCGCGGCGGTGGCGCACCAGCGCGTTGGTGGCAGCCGACTGCAGCGACAGCACCACCACGTCGGCAGGTTCGTCGAACATGGCGGTGCGCTGCTGGCGGTCGATGGGATGCGACTTCGCCGGCAGGCGCCGGGCCACTTCTGCAGGCGGCGCAAGCAGCGGCGTCTCGCCGGGCAGCGGAATCAGGTCCAGCCGCGTGCAGGTCTCGTGGCGGACTCTGGCGAGCGCATGCGGATGCCGGGTGCGCAGCACTTCGTTGATGCCGTTCCACTGCAGCACGCCGCCGACTTTCGACCACAGCAGCGAGTCGCGGACATCCACATTGCCCTTGGCGAAGATGCGGACGATACGGCGTGATGGACGCATCGCGATCAGGCGGCCTTGCCGTCTGCGGCGGCCCGTTCCTGCAGCAACTGCTCCACACTTTCGAGAGTCGGCAGCCGCTCGGCCGGGTCCAGGGTCGCATCGCCGGCGAGGCTGCGCCAGAAGCGCATCATCAGCCTGGTTTCATGGGGATGGCGGCGGGCGAAGGCCTGCTCCCAGTCGTCCTCGCCCTGCAGCGGATCGCGGTAGCCTTCGCGATGGGTCAGGTGCAGTGAAATCGCGCCCTCGACCACCACTACCCTGGCGCCATCGCGGCACAACCGCAGCGCCAGTTCGCGGTGCTCGTTGATGGAGATGTCCAGCGGGAAGCCGCCAGCTGCCAGGAAAAGCACCGTCGGAATGGAAAAGTTGTGTCCGGAGGCTGCCATCCACTGCGCCAGCGGCACACTGCCGGCACGCAATGCGCTCATTTCCAGCTCGTAGAGGCGTCGCGGCGCTGCACCAGGGTAGATCGCAACCTCGGAACGTTGCAGCAGCTGCGCGTAGGGTTCCCCGGCCACCATCTGCTCTGTCACGATGTGTGCATCGAGCCTGCCCAGGCTCTTCACCCGCTGCTCCTTGCCGGGCCACGGTTCGCCGGTGCGCGGATCGCGGAAGAAGCGCGTGCTGCGCAGATGGTGCTGTTCGCCGCGGCCGAGTTCGTCATCCCGCAGTTGCCCGTGCAGCTCCACGGCGCGTGGCGACATCAGCACATCGCCATCGAGGAACAGCAGGCGCCGGCCGCGCGCCGCCGCCGCACCGGCGTTGCGCGAGGCGGAGCGCCCCTTGCTCGCATCGTGGCGGATCAGGCGCGGCTGCAATGGACCCGGGGGGATGTCGGCCGCGCCAACCGGCAGCTGCGATCCGTCATCGACGATGATGACCTCGGCGTCCCGCTGCCACTCCACGGTCTGCCGGTTGAGCGCGATCAGGCAGAGCCGCAACCGCGGTTGCTCGTCCTTCGTGATGATAACGACGCTGACCTGCATGACGCCTCTGCCCGCCTGCTAACGTCTCGAAAGAGGATCGATCTGGATGGCTACCGAAGTCGTGCGCAGCGCCCGCGTCGGCGCGCCATCGGCAGATTCGCCCGCCGTACTCGTGACCGTGCCGATGACGGTGCCGGCCTCGACCACATCGCCCACCGCCGCATTCAATGCGCGCAGCACGCCACGCTCCGTGGCGATGACGCGGAAGAAATACAGCGGCGGACAATCCTGCGCCTGGTCGGATTCGAGATCGACGCGTACTTCCAGCAGCGGCACGCCGGGACGCAACTCGTCACCCACGCCGGCTGCCAGCCGGTGGATGGTGCCGCGGCTCATCTGCGCGCCGACTTTCGGCAGGGCAAGGGAAAGAATCATCCCGCCTCCGCCAGGGCAAGACCGTCGGGCAGCGCATCGAACAGCAATGAGGCGAATTCATCCAGCGCGATCTCCGTCGCGCGCGCGGAGCCGCCGAAGCAGTCCGCATGCAGCGGTGCGCCGCCCTCGTGGGCCAGGGGCCGGTCCAGATCCAGCACGAAGCATCCCGTGCGCTGCGACAGGCGGGCCGCCTGCAGATTGGTGTGCCGGATGGATTCCCGCAGGGTCATGCCGCCTGCCTCGCGGCGAAACTGCAGCGGCTCGGGAACATGGCGGAAAGCGGTGCAGACGGCAACCGCCGTGCCCCCCGCAAGCAGCCGTTCCACCAGCGGTTCCACCACGGCGGCGACGGCCTCCGGCGCCAGCGGCAGCAGTTCGACGCACTCCGCTGCCACTGCCGCCCGTGCTGCGTCATCCCAGCCGGCACGCAGGCTGCGGTGGGCAAGGAACACGCCGCCATCGCGATGCCGCAGCGCGGGCATCGCGATGGCGGGCAGCAGCGACAGGATCACGAGCCGGTGCCGTTGCGCCAGCAGCGCGCGCACGTTTTCATCGGGCAGGATGCCCCGTTGCACGAACGTGGCCGGAGGACCCGCCGCATCGGGTGCCAGCCAGTCAGGCCGCGTGGC
>JAATEY010000159.1 GCA_015655465.1 Gammaproteobacteria bacterium
GCAGCACCCACACCGGTACCGACGCCTGTACCTGTAACTGTAACGGCGCCGACACCTGTACCGACGCCTGTCCCCGCACCCGCACCTGTACCTGTACCGACGCCTGCACCTACATCTACATCTACATCTGCATCTGCATCTGCATCTGTACCGACACCGGCACCTGCACCGACGCCGGCCAACCCCAGGGAGTGTGTGGCGAAACTGGCTGGAACCAGAGGCTACTGTCTTGACGCGCTCGACGTCGGCGGCTCGGGGCCGCAGCTGGTGGTCATTGCTGCCGCAGGGGGGCAGGCGATGTTCGCCATCGCACGCAACGAAACCAGCGTCAGCGAATACGCAAAGTTCTGCACCGCTGCGAACGCCTGCGCCTTGCCTGCGGGACTCAAACCAGAGAATCCGGTTACCAACGTATCGCTACAGGACGCGAAGAACTATGCGGGCTGGCTGAGCAGGAATACGGGCAAGACGTACAGGTTGCCGACCGAAGCAGAATGGCTGCGTGCCGCGGGCACCGAGAAGGATGTCAACTCCACGAATTGTGTCGTGATGAACGCCGGGAAAGTCATGCGCGGCAATGAGCTGTCGCCCGCCAATCAGAGCGGCAGTAACGGTGGGCTCAACGCACAGGGATTGCGTCACTTCTTTGGCAATGTGCAGGAGTGGGCTGGTTCCGATGATGCCCACTGGAAGGCGATGGGTGGAGCCATCGGCGATCTGATGGATGATTGTTCGGAAAAATCGGCAAAGCAGCACGATGGCAAACCAGACAGGAAGACGGGCTTCAGACTGGTACGCCAGATGCCCTGAGTGCCGCTGGCAGGAGAGAGCGTGAGCGAGTCTGTCATCATGGAAATGAGTGAACTGTCAAAGGCTCATGCGGAAGGCCGCATGAGCCGGGATCAGTACCGGCAGCGGCGTGCCCGCATGCTGGATGCGCTCGTCGGGCTTGAACCACGGGCTGTGGTGGCAGCACAGGACGCTACCCGTCCGCGTCAGTCTCCGGTAACACCGCAGGCCGGCCTGGTTGCAGTTGCCACTCCGCCAGTTGTCGCAGCCGCCATTCGTCCGATCGAAGAGGAGGTCGTTACTGCAGTGCCCGCTGCCCGAAGGGACGTCGATGCGTCTGCACCGCCGCGCGCCCGGTCGCCATGGCCATGGGTCGTGGCCGGTGTCGTGATAGTCGGCGCGGCGGCGGTCTATTGGTGGAGCAGAACATCGGCTCTGCCTCCTGCCGGGGAGCCGCAGTCGGCGCAGGTCTCGCCCGCGGCCGCTGCGGGTCCTGCTGCCCCCGATCCCGCAACGCTGGTGACTGGTTTCCTGCAACACAAGGACTGGTCGGATGTGGCCGTGTCGGCATTCAACAGCGCCTGGTGGAATCTCAGCGATGAGCAGGTGGCTGGATTGCAGGCGCAACCTTCGGCGCAGCAATTGCGTGCCGAGGTCGCCAGCCAGCTTCAGGAGCACAGCAGGAAAGTACAGGGTGGCGCAGCGCCGCTTGATCCGAGCGCACCGTTGATTCTGCTGGCGCGCAATCTGAATGTTCCGGTGCCTGATCAAGTGATGCTGAGTTTCGCACCGCGGCCGCCGGCACCGGCACAAGCACCGACACAAGCGCCGGCACAGGCACCGGTCGCAGCGCCAGCAGCCAGCACTACCAGGCCATCGTCGCTCCCGCCCGCTGCCAAACCGCCAGTGAAGACTCCAGAGGTGGCCGTTGCATCTGCGGCAGTGCCGGTGACTCCGATAGCCACGCCAGCGCCACCACCGGTGGCCGTGCCGCCGCCCGCCGCTCCTGCCAATGCGGCCACCAACCCGGCGCCCACGGCGGATCCCTGCGCTGCGTACTTCACGAATCCCGGGAAGCGCAAGTGTCGCGATGGCTTGCGCGGCGGTGGTGAGGCGCCGACACTGGCAATCGTTCCGGCGGGCAGCTTCCAGATGGGCAGCAGCGCCAATGCAGAGGAGCAGCCGGTGCACACGATTGTCATCGCCGCCGCTTTCGCCGTTACCGTTGGCGAAATTGACGTAGGCATTTATCGCAAGTTCTGCGTCCAGACCAACCGCTCCTGCGATCTTCTCAAGGCACAGACCAATGACGCGATGCCCGTGGCATTCGTGAGCTGGGCAGATGCCAATGATTTCGCCGCGTGGTTGAGCAACGTGACCGGACAGCACTATCGCCTGCCCAGTGAAGCCGAATGGGAATACTTCGCGCGGGCAGGAGTGAAGGACGAGTACTGGTCCAGTACGCCTCCCGATCCCAGTCAGGCGATATACACCAGCGGCAGCCGCAAACCGGTGGGAACAGTTGAAGCGGACGCCAGCAGTATCCTGCCCAACAGATGGTCGATCAAGCATGTGGCCGGCAACGTGCGGGAATGGACCGCCGACAGCTGGACCGAAAACTACTCCGGTGCGCCGGGCGGCCAGACTGCTGGAGGAGACCGCGTGGTGCGCGGCGGCAGCTTCAAGGATCAGCTGCCAAAGCTGCGATCGGCCGCGCGCACGCGAGTGAATGGGGGAACGCGTGAGGCTGTAACAGGCTTCAGGCTGGTGCGCGAGCTCCACCCCTGACGGGGTCTTGTCATCCTGCGACTCGCTTGAAATTGTGCAGCGCACGGCATAGGCTAGCGCGCACCTTGCGAATCAAGAACGCCGCCACCTTTCGCTGGTGAACTAAAGAGATTTCGCTGGTAAGCCAAGGGAGTGCGCCGTGCCTCACGTCATTCGTCGCCATCAGCATCGATGGGTTGCAGGAAGTCTGCTTGTAATGTCGCCGTTCCTGGCGCTTGCCCAGGCTCCTCCCCAGGCGACGCCCGGTGCGGTCCAGCCCCTGCCGTCCGTGGCTCCGCCGTCGACACCAGTCGAGTCCACGTTGAGCGTGCCGACCAAGCCCAACCGCCCGCCGGGTCTTGAAGAAGGGGCGCGAGTGAAGGTCAGCGCCTTCAAGCTGGTGGACGCGCATGACTGGCCGAAGCTCGGCCTCACGATCAGCGCGCTGGAAGCACAGCTGGACGTCGCGATCAAGTCACAGCCCGCTGCGGGGTACACCGTGCTGCAATTGCAGCAGGTGGCCGAGAAATTGTCCGACGTCTATCACAAGCACGGCCTGATCCTGGCGCAGGTGGTGTTGCCCGCCCAGGAAATTCGCGACGGCATCGTGCAGTTGCGTGTGATCGAAGGTGTGCTGGCCTCGGTCCAGGTCGAAAACAACAAACGCAATCGCTCCGCTGCGCTGTCCGCTCCCTTCGAGCCGCTGGTTGGCAAGCCTTTCGAGCAGGATGCCACCGATGCCGCGCTGCTGCGGCTTACCGAGTTTCCCGGATTGTCCGTGTTTGGCGTGGTGACGCCCGGCAGTGCCGTCGGCACCAGCGACCTGGTGCTGCGTGTGCAACGCGAGAAGCCCTTCGATGTCGTATTGGGCGCTGACAATTTCGGCAGCAAGCTGTCGGGCGATTTGCGCGGCAGCGTCAATTTGCGCTGGAACAGCCCCTTCAGGTCCGGCGACAGGCTCAGCGTCTTCGCCCTGCACACATCGACATCCGGCGACAGCTCTGCCGAGACCAGTTATGGTGGCATCGATTACCACTTGCCGGTGTTTGCAGCGCGTGGTGCGTTTTCGCTGGGCTATTCGGCCGACAACTACGACGTCGGGCAGGCACTGGATATTTCAGGCAAGGTGCGTTCGGCCACGGTGGGGTATCACCAGGATTTTTATCGCACGCGGCGGGCGAATGTCTTCGGTGACCTGACTTACGCAAACAAGAAGGCGAAGCTGACATATCCGACTGGCGATCCGGGCGTGGAACACGTCAACGCGTTCTCGGGGTTGCTGGGCGTGCGATTCACCGACATTTACCGCGGCTATTCGGAAGCTTCGATGTCCTATTTGCGCGGCTCCACGTCCAGTCCATCGGGTGGGCAGGCGGCCGTTCGGGGCGATGTCGACAACTACTATCATGTGTTGGGTGTGCGCCTGTCCCGCCAGCAGGCAGTGACCCGCTACCAGAGCCTGCTCCTCTCGGTGAGCGGGCAGTTCACGAACGACGCCGTTGCCAC
>JAATEY010000223.1 GCA_015655465.1 Gammaproteobacteria bacterium
GCTGCCTGCCTCGATCGCAGCATTGCCCGGCGCAGCCAGTTTGGCGCCATCGATCCCAGGGCACTGGTCAACCACTGCGTTGCCAGTGGCTTCGCAACCGAACAGCTGGCCCGGATCAGTGGCCGCAGTTCATCCGCAGAAGCATTCATGGCTGCACTGCTGCACGACTTCGGCGTGCCGGTGCAGGAACGTCTCGATCCCGATGGCGTCGCGGCCTTGATCAAGGCGCTGCGCGATCAACCCGATGCGGATGTAGAGGCGCTGGAAAGCTCGCTGGTGAAAGTCTCGCACAGCCGCTGTGCAGAGGTCATTTTCGACAGCTGGCAATTACCGCAGTCGATTCTGCTTGCGGCCCTGCATTGCTATGACCCGTCCCTGGCACCAGGCCCGGCGAAGGAACTGACCACGCTCGTGCACCTGGGGATCCAGCTGGCGATCGAGGCAGGATTCACCTATCCCACCGAGCCGCGGCAGTTTCGCGTGGCACGCGAGCCCTTGCTGCGATCGCTGGGACTCGATGCCGAAGACCAGGCCCTGCAGCAGATCGTGGAGCACCTGCCGGAGCGCGTGCTGCTGGTGGCGAACTCCGCGGGCTGAGTGCTAGCGGCGCAGGCGCCGCATGCCATACGCCAGCACGGTGCCGGCCGCGATGCCCAGCATCAGGTCGTGCAGCAGTGTCAGCAGCAAGGTAACCAGCAGCACCAGCAGGTCGCCGGGCGCATTGCGCAACATGGCGGCAATGGCCGGGCGTTCAATCATGATCCAGGCCACGGTAACCAGCACGCCGGCCAGCGTGGCGAGTGGCACAAAGGCCACCAGCGGTGCAGCCACCAGCATGAACAGCAGCAACACGACCGCGTGCAGCATGCCGGCCACCGGCGTGCGGGCGCCGGCACGCACATTGGTGGCGGTACGCGCGATGGTGCCGGTTACGCACAGCCCGCCGAAGAACGCCGTGCCGATGTTGGCCACGCCCTGCGCCACCAGCTCACTGTTCGAACGATGCTGCCGGCCCGTCATGCCGTCGGCCACCACCGCGGACAGCAGGCTCTCGATGGCACCGAGCAGGGCAAAGCTGATGGAGAGGGGCAGCAATGCCAGCATGTGCCGCCAGGAGAGATCGGGCAGCGACGGCGCCGGCAGGCCATGCGGGATGCCGCCGAAGCGCGTGCCGATGGTTTCGACGGGCACGCCGAGCAGCGCCACCAGCACCGCCGCCGCCGTCACGGCAATCAGCAGGGCTGGCGCCCGCGGTGCATGACGCCGCAGCAGCAGGATGACGGCCACGGTGCCCGCCGCGATGACGGCCGCGGATGGACTGAATGATGCGGCGGCCTGCCACAGCGCCTGCAATTTGGGCACGAAGGCCGCCGGCTCGGCGTGGGCCAGGTTCAGCCCGAACAGGTCATGCAACTGGCTCGCGAAAATGATGATCGCGATGCCCGCCGTGAACCCGATCACCACCGGATGCGGAATCAGCCGCACATAGCTGCCCACACGCAGCAGGCCGGCCACCACCATCAGCACCCCCGACATCGCGGTGACCAGCAGCAGGCCGGCGATGCCATGCGCGGCCACTGTCGTGGCGACCAGCACGATGAAAGCGCCGGCCGGCCCGCCGACCTGATAGCGGCTGCCGCCCAGCAGTGAAATCAGGAAGCCGCCAACGATGGCGGCATACAGGCCGCGCTCGGGGCCGACGCCCGAGGCGATGGCGATGGCCATCGACAGTGGCAGGGCCACGATGGCAACCGTGACCGCGGCGATCATGTCTGCCCGCAGCAGGGCGAGGCTGTAACCCTCGCGCACCACGGTCACCATCTTGGGCAGCAGCAACTCGGCGTTTCGGGGCATTCCTGCGTTCATCTGGTTGACTGAATCCACTACTCTACTACCTACCACAGTCTGTATCGGTTTGTAACAAATGGGCGCGGCGCGCTCCAGGCATTCGATGCTTCGCACATACTGGCTGCAGGTAATTCGCCCGTAGACGGATATCGACGCCATGACAAACGCGCAGGCTGCAAACACTTCGCTGCTGACGGCAAGCTCGATCAACCTGATCGAGCGCGGCCTGATGCCGGACTCGTTCATCCGGGCGGGCATCCGCCGATTGTGTGCGCAGCGGCTGACCGAGATTGCTGCCGACCATGCCGAGCAGGCGAGCCTCGCCACCGAACGGTTCGTGCAGGCCATGCGCATTGCCGAGATCGCGCCGCTGCCGCGCCTCGCGAACGCACAGCACTACGAAGTGCCGGCGGATTTCTTCGAGCGGGTGCTGGGACCGCATCGCAAATACAGCAGCGCCTGGTGGCCGGAAGGCACCGCGGACCTGGCTGACGCGGAAGCCCGCGCCCTGACCGTGACGGCGGAGCGTGCACAGCTGACCGACGGGCAGCGGGTGCTGGAGCTGGGCTGCGGCTGGGGCTCGCTGACGCTGTGGATGGCGCGGCAGTTTCCGGCGAGTCACATCGTAGGTGTATCCAACTCGCGCTCACAACGTGAGTCCATCCTGGCGCGCGCCGCGGCGCTGCAGCTTTCCAACATCGAGATCATCACTGCCGACATGAACGACTTCCGCAGCGATGGCGGCTTCGATCGCGTGGTGTCGGTGGAGATGTTCGAACACATGCGCAACTGGCCCAGGATGTTCGGCAACGTGCACGGCTGGCTGCGGCCCGGCGGACTCTTCTTCATGCATGTGTTCGTGCATCGCTCCACGCCCTACCCCTTCGTGGATGGCGGCGATTCCGACTGGATGAGCCGGCACTTCTTCTCCGGCGGCATGATGCCCAGCGACGAGCTGGCGCTGCGCTTCCAGGACCACCTGCGTTTTGTGGAGCGCTGGCGCTGGGACGGCCGGCACTATGAAAAGACAGCCAACGCCTGGCTCGCCAACATCGATGCAGCCCGCGACACCGTGATGCCCATCCTGGCCCGCACCTACGGCGAGGCGGATGCCGCCATGTGGCTGCGGCGCTGGCGCGTGTTCTTCATGGCCTGCGCCGAACTGTTCGGCTATCGCGACGGCCAGGAGTGGTGGGTGAGCCACTACCTGTTCGAGCGGCCTGCAAAATGAAACTGCTGCGCCTCGCGATCAATGTCATTGCCTATCAGTGTGCGTGGTTCGCCTGCGTGCTGGGCGCCGCGGCGCAACGACCGCTGCTCGGCATGGCCGTGGCAGCGGCCGCTGTGCTGTGGCATCTGCATTGTGCGGCGCAGCCCCGGCGCGAGCTGCGCCTGATCGCCATTGCCGCCCTGTGCGGCGCGGCTTTCGAAACCCTGCTGGTTGCCAGCGGCTGGGTGCGCATGTCGCCCACCGTGCTGTTCGGCAGCGTTACGCCGCTGTGGATGGTGGCGCTGTGGGCGGCCTTTGCCACGACGCTGAATGTTTCGCTGCGCGCGCTGCGGCCGCACTACCTGCTGTCGGCGGTGCTGGCCGCGATCGGCGCGCCGCTTGCGTACTACGCGGGTGCACGCATGGGTGCGTTGCAGTGGGTGCATGAAGTGCCAGCCCTGCTGGTGATCGCACTGGGCTGGGCCCTGCTGACGCCGCTGCTGATGAAGTCGGCGCAGCACTTCGACGGATTCGCCGCAGCATGACGACGCTGCAGGAATACACCGGCGCGCTGCCCTGGATGCTGGTGGCGGCACTGCTGGCCTGGTGCGTGGCCACACGCCGGCGCAACGTGGGGCTGGTCGACATCTTCTGGTCGCTGTTCCTGCTGGTGGCGGCACTGTGGTACTTCCGCGGCCAGGCCGCGCCCACCGCCCGCGCACTGCTGGTGCTGGCGCTGACCATCCTGTGGGCTTTGCGGCTCGCCGGCCACCTGGCCTTGCGCAACTGGAATGCGCCGGAAGACCGTCGCTACCAGGCGATACGCGCACGCAACCAGCCCTGGTTCGCATGGAAGAGCCTGTACCTGGTCTTTGGCCTGCAGGCCTTGCTGGCGCTGCTGGTGGCCGCGCCCCTGTATGCGGGCATGAGTGCCGGACAGCCACTGCAGCTGCTCGACTACGCCGGTGCCGCGCTGGTGCTCGCCGGCATCATCACGGAGAGCGTGGCGGACATGCAGCTGGCGGCATTTCGCGCCGCGGCCGCAAACCAGGACCGCGTGATGGACCACGGCCTGTGGCGCTACAGCCGCCACCCCAACTATTTCGGCGAGTTCTGTGTGTGGTGGGGATTCTTTCTCATTGCGCTCGCCACCGGCGCGTGGTGGACCATCATCTCGCCGCTGCTGATGAGTGTGCTGCTGCTGCGGGTTTCCGGCGTGACGCTGCTGGAGAAGGACATCGGCGCACGCCGCCCCGGCTACGCGGAGTATGTGGCCCGTACCAACGCATTCTTCCCGGGCCCGAGGAAGGCGGCATGAACCTTCGCAATCACATCGCCGCCGCGCTGCTCGCGCCCGCACTCACGCTGCTCGGTGCCTGCCAGAGCACGCGCCATCCGGAACTGCCGACGGTCGCCAGGGTGGATCTGCCGCGCTTCATGGGCGACTGGTACGTGATCGCGAACATCCCCACCTTCATCGAGCGAGGCGCCCACAATGCCGTCGAGAATTACGCACTGGCGCCGGATGGCACCATTGCAACCACCTTCACCTTCCGTGCGGATTCCTTCACGGGCAAGCGCAGGCAGTATCATCCACGCGGCTTCGTGCTCGACCGGCGGAGCAATGCCCTGTGGGGCATGCGGTTCGTCTGGCCGATCAAGGCGGACTACCGCATCACGTATCTCAATGACGACTACAGCCAGACCGTGATCGGCCGGCAGCAGCGCGACTACGTCTGGATCATGGCACGCACGCCGCAGATACCTGCTGCGGACTACGAGCGCCTGCTGGGCCTCGTTGCTACGCAGGGCTACGACACTTCAAAGGTGCAGCGCGTGCCGCAGAGCTGGCCGGAAAAATGAAGATCGCGGTCATAGGCAGCGGCATAGCGGGCAATGTCGCCGCGTATCGCCTGCACCGTGAACATGACATCACGGTGTACGAGGCTGGCGGCCACATCGGTGGCCACGCGCACACCCACAGTCTCGACATGGGCGGCACGCCGCTCGCAGTGGACACGGGCTTCATCGTGTTCAACGACCGCACCTACCCGCACTTCGTCGCGCTGCTCGACGAACTGGGCGTGGCCTCGCAGCCCTGCGCCATGAGCTTCTCGGTGCGCAACGACGCCAGGAATCTCGAGTACAACGGCACCACCGTGAATTCGCTGTTTGCACAGCGCAGCAACCTGCTGCGGCCCTCGTTCCTGGCCATGGTGCGCGACATCCTGAAATTCAACCGGCAGGCGCCGCAGCTGCTGCTGCAGGGCGAAGGCGAACTGCCGCTGGGAGAAGTGCTGCAGCGCCAGGGCTACAGCCGCTCGTTCGTGGACCACTACATCATTCCGATGGGCGCGGCGATCTGGTCCACCAGTCCCGGCGCGATGTTCGGTTTTCCGGCACGGTTCTTCGTCCGCTTCCTGATGAACCACGGCATGCTGACCGTGAATGACCGGCCGCAGTGGCGCACCATTGTCGGTGGCTCGGCGCGGTATGTGGAAAAACTCACCGCGCCATTCCGCAGCCGCATCCGGCTGCGCACGCCGGTGGAGTGGATCCGGCGCCAGCCGGGCTCGGTCATCGTGAAGGCGCAGGGTCATGATTCCGAGCGCTACGACGCGGTGTTCATGGCCTGCCACAGCGACCAGGCGCTGCGGCTGCTGGCTGACCCCACGCAGGCCGAGCGCGAAGTGCTGGGCGCGATTCCCTATCAGCGCAACGAGGCCATCCTGCACACCGACAGCAGGCTGATGCCGCGCCGACGCCTGGCCTGGGCCTGCTGGAACTACCACAGCATCGCCAATCACCAGGGCCCGCTGGCGCTGACCTACAACATGAACATGCTGCAGAACCTCGACGCGCCGCAGACGCTGATGGTGACGCTCAACCGCAGCGACATGATCGATCCCGGCAGCATCATCCTGCGCACCACTTACCATCACCCGGTGTTCACGCCGGGCTCGGTTGCCGCGCAGGCGCGGCAGCGGGAAATCAACGGCCGGCAGGGCACCTATTTCTGCGGTGCCTGGTGGCGCAATGGCTTTCACGAGGATGGCGTGGTCAGCGCCATCGATGCACTGGCGCACTTCGGGCAGGATCATGCACAGCGCACTGTACATCGGACAGCTTAGGCACCGGCGCCTGGCGCCGCGGCCGCATGCGTTCTCCTACGCGATCTACATGGCATGGCTCGACCTGGCCGAGCTGGATTCGGTGTTCCGCGGGCGCTGGTTCTGGTCCACGCGGCGGCGCGCGCTGGCCTGGTTCCGCCGTGCGGACTACCTGGGTGATGCGGCCGTCAGCCTGGATGAAGCGGTGCGCCGGCGTGTGGCGCAGTCGCTGGGCGCCCGGCCTGCAGGTCCGATCCGCATGCTGGCGCAGTTGCGCAACTATGGCCACTGCTTCAATCCCGTGGTCTTCTACTACTGCTATGACGCCGCGGATACACGGGTGGAGACCATCGTCGCCGAGATCACCAACACGCCCTGGCGCGAACGACACTCCTATGTGTTGCCGGTTGCCGCGGACAGCGAGCCGGGCAAGGTGCTGCAGTTCGATCTAGACAAGCGCTTTCACGTTTCGCCGTTCATGCCGATGGAGCTGGACTATCGCTGGCAGTTCAGCGCCCCGGGCCCGCGGCTGACCGTGCACATGGAGAACCGGCGCGGCGGCGAGCGGGTCTTCGACGCGACGCTGAACCTCACCCGCCAGCCGATCGGCACCGCGTCGCTGGCCTTCGTGCTGCTGCGCTTTCCGCTGTCGACACTGCGGGTGCTGGGGGCCATCTACTGGCAGGCGTTGCGGCTGTGGCTGAAGCGGGTGCCCTTTCATGCCCATCCCGAATCGGCCAGCCGCTAGTTCGCGACACATCGCGGCCGCGGACTAGAATCCCCGCGTGATAAACATCCTGCTCATCGATGACGACCGCCGCCACTCGGAGCTGCTGCGCACCTATTGCCAGCGCTTCGACATCGATGTGGACTGCGTTTTCGATGGCGAGCAGGGGCTGCGCCGCCTGGCCAGCACGCGCCCGGACCTGGTGCTGCTGGACGTGATGCTGCCGGGCAAGGATGGCTTTGCCGTCTGCCGCGAGATCCGGCGCCGCAACCGCGTGCCGGTGATCATGCTCACGGCGCGTGGCGACGTAACTGATCGTGTGGCGGGGCTGGAACTGGGCGCGGATGACTACATCGCCAAGCCCTTCGATCCGCGCGAACTGGTGGCGCGCATACAGAGCGTGCTGCGACGCGCAGAGCCGGTTGCCAGTCGCAGCGTGCTGGAATTCGAGCAGCTGCGCATCGACCCCGCCAGCCGCGAAGTGGTGGCCGACGGCAGCAGCATCGAGCTCACCACGATGGAGTACGAGCTGCTGCTGTTGCTGGCCTCCAATCCCGGGCGCGATTTCTCGCGCGACGACATCCTGGCGGCACTGCGCGGCATCGATGCGGCCATCCTGACGCGTTCGGTGGACATCCTCGTCAGCCGGCTGCGCGCGAAGCTGGGCGATACATCGAAGCCCGGCCGGTTCATCCACACCGTGTGGGGACGCGGTTACCGCTTCACCTGCAAGGCAGCGGCAGGATGATCCGCCTGTTCACGCATTCGCTGTCGCTGCGGTTGCTGGCCATCTTCCTGCTGCTGGCGGCGCTGTTCGCCTGGGGTGTGGTCGCCGGCATCCGCTGGGCCTACAGCGCGGACGACCTGCGCGCGGTGATCAGCGGACATCTGTCGCTGCACATCGACTATGTGCGCCAGGACATAGGTTCGCCGCCGCGCCTGGACCGCGCGCTGGCGATCACCCGCAGGGTGCCCGTCGACATTCACATTGCAGGCCCGGGCGTCAGCTGGTCTTCCGATCCGGCCTTTCCCGACCCCGCCACACTGGTGTTCGGTCCCAGCGACTACTTCAGCGACAAGCCCGGCGCATTGTTCGACGAGCTGCGCGGTGTGGAATTTGCCGCGCGCGGCAATCACCGCTTTTTCCGCTTCGACGAGGGTGGTTACCAGATCGTCGTGGTCACGCCGAAGATCGCGGACCAGCGCACGCGTCCGCCACTGGTGCCGATCCTGGTCGGCTTCGCCCTGCTGCTGGTGCTGTGCGCCTACCTCGCGGTGCGTGGCCTGTTCCGGCCCGTGGCTACCATCCGGCAAGGCGCCGCGTATATCGGTGCCGGGCACTTCGACCACCGCATCCGCACCCGCCGCGACGACGAACTCGGCGAACTGGCCGAAGACATCAACCTGATGGCCGGCAAGGTGGAGGGCATGCTCAATGCCAAGCGCGAACTGCTGCTGGGGGTGAGCCACGAACTGCGCTCGCCGATCTCGCGCCTGACCCTGGGGCTGGCGCTGCTGGACGAGTCGCCATCAGTGCGCGCGTTGCAGCAGGATGTGGACGAGATGAGCTCGATAGTTGAGACGCTGCTGGAAGCGGAACGGCTCGGCTCGCGCCATGCGGCGCTGCAGCTTGCCGATGTGGCGCTGGCGGAGCTTGCACAGGACCTGCGGTCGCGCTACTTCGCAGGCGAGACCCGCCTGCACATCACCGTGACCGGCGAGCCGCGCGCGCAGCTGGATGCCGCGCGCATCCAGCTGATGCTGAAGAACCTGGTGGGCAATGCGCTGCGTTATTCCACAGCTGCGGATGGCCCGGTGGAAGTTGCGATCCACAATGACGAGCGGCAGGTGGTGTTTAGCGTGCGTGACCATGGGCCGGGTATTCCCGCCGACCAGCGCGCGCATATCGGCGAGCCGTTCTATCGCTCGGATGCTTCGCGTGCGCGGGAGACCGGCGGCACGGGGTTGGGACTGTATCTTGCCCGGCAGGTGGCGCGTGCGCATGGTGGGGATCTGCGGCTGGAGGAACTGGCGGAGCGTGGCGCGCTGTTCGTCGCCACGGTTCCCCGCCAACCTGGGTTCCATAGCATCCTCACATCGCCTCATCCAGAAGAAACTCCTCCAGAGTCACTCCGCGAACATTCTTCCCTTCGAACCGCTCCGAATTGATCACCAGGAGCTTTTCACGCGGAAAGGCTCTGGCGAAACAGTCGAACTCGAACGGCGAAGCGCGCCCGGCCTTTACCTCGATCCAGGACTTTCCGCTACGGACGAAGTCGATCTCGTGCTTGTCCGACCGCCAGAACAGCGATTGCATCGGTGTCGGGCTGCCTTGCTTCGCGGCGCGATGCTCGCGTTCGAGCTCGTCAGGGCCGGCGATGTAATCACCGTTGAGGAAAAGCGCGGCACGCGGGCAGAACTGCCGCAGAGTCTCCCGCAGCTGGAACTCGAGCCATGTGCTCTTGCCATACTGCCGCGGCCAACGCCCAGAGCGTTGCATCTAGACGGTCTCGTAGACGGGCTGGGATATCCGGCACTCCGGACCGGCGGTTGCGGACCAGGCTCACCTGTTTCCACACCAGTTGGATGGGTTCTGGTATCGGGATAGGGGCTGATCGTCGTTGACCGGACTCTTCTGCCGTACAATGTGGCCCCATCCCCGCCACCGGACAAGACCGATGTACGAGAACCGGTATATATTCCTCAACCGACACCCGCTACGAGTCGGCACATGACCAAGTACATCGCCACAGACACAGAAGGGTTCGGTGAGCGCTTGGCGCTGCTGCGCAAGGCCACCGGCTACACCCAGGAACAGCTCGCCGCAGAACTCGGTATCTCCCGCCGCCGCATCGCCTACTACGAGGCCGAGAGCGACCACCCGCCCGTCGGATTCCTCACCGACCTCGCCCGCGTGCTCAACACCACCACCGACGCGCTGCTCGGCCAGCAGGACGGCGCCCGCAACGGCAAGCTCTCCCTGAGCCCGCGCCTGGAGCGGCGCCTGAAGCAGATCGAGCGCCTGAGCCCCAAGCCCACGCAGCAGCTGATCTCGATCATCGACTCGTTCATCGCCGCCGAGCAGCTGCGCGGCAACGGACGTGCCCCGTGACCAACATCACCCTCTCGATCTCCGACGATCTGGCGCGCCAGGCTCAGTCCGCCGGGCTGCTGCGCTCCGAAGCCATCGAACAGTTGTTGCGCGAGGCGATGAAGAAGCGCCAGGTCGATCGGCTCTTTGCCACGATGGACAAGCTCGCCGCCCTGGAGCCCAGGCTCACCGAGGAAGAGATCGACGCCGAGATCGCCGCCGCACGGGCCGAGCGTGCGCGTCGTCGCTGACACCAACACCGTCCTCTCCGCGTTTCTTTGGGGTGGGCCACCCAAGGCAGTGCTGGATGCTGCCCGCGACGGGCGCATCATTCTCCACACCAGTCCCGCGCTGCTGGCCGAGCTGGAGGACGTGCTGTCCCGCGACAAGTTCGCCGCGCGCATCCGGCAAGTCGGCAGTTCCGTGCCGGATGTGCTGGCCGAGTACCGCGCACTGGTCGCCGTCGAGCTGCCAACGCCAATCCCGCCCACCGTGCGCGATCCAGACGACGATCATGTGCTGGCCTGCGCGCTCGGCGCGCTGGCCGTGCTCATCGTCACCCGCGACCGCGATCTGCTCACGCTCGGTACGTTCAACAACATACCCATCCTGCCAGCTGCCCAGGCACTCGATCTTATCGCTACGAACGCGGCCTGATTGCTCTCTTAGCCGCGCAGCGCGCACGAACAGTCGGCCGCAGGCCGACTGCGCATAAACCTCTCAGCGTTATGTTCGAGTGCCCGCCTCTTCGGGGGCACAGCGATCAACAGCGCCACCGCACGCAACGTCCGCACAACGCAGCATGGCGCGCCGCGTGCCCTCATTGCACGCGGCGGGACGGGCGGTCCAAGCAAGTTCTACAGTCCTCACTGATCATCTTCAAAATAGATCTTGGTGGACGGAGGAATCTTCATTCGGATGGCTTGCTTGTCATCCTTTGAGAGAAGAGTACTACTGAGGTCAACGACACGCAGGCGCTTTAGCGTTGTCATGTCTGGCCACTTGGCAGCGGAAACATTGTTTCCAGCCACATAAAGCTCCTCAAGATCTCCCAATGCGTTAATTCGATCCGGCAACTCAACCAACCCCATGAAGTTAATGCGGAGAGTTCTTAGATGGGCAAGAAGAAGAACGTCCTCAGGTAGAGCTTTGCGTTCAGTTCGAGAGAGATCCAACTCTTCCAACGCACCAAGGCCCGACAAGGGAATCGACGACGATTCACTTAACGCTCCGCTAAGACTTAGCTTCCTCAGATTAGGTGGAAGTTTCTCCTCAGGGGAGAAAACAAGATTCATTTGGCATGCATTGCCATTGTCAATATTCAACTCCTCCACGTCTTTCAGCAGAGAAAAATATGGAGGCAGTTTCACCAGTCTTTCGTTGCATCCGAGGCGTAGAACATGCACCCCTATTGCCCACGCCGAGTCATCAGGAAGACTGGAGATATCTTTCCCGGATAGGTCCAGCATCGCCTTATCCGAACCAGCCACGGAGATAGGCGATTGAACCTGAGGTGATGACTCGACTTTCGCACGCTCTGAGCAACCGCTCAGAACAACGAGCAAGATAGCTGGAGCGATCGCCACAAACGTACGGCTACGGTCCATATCGATAGATCCTGTAGCTTGGTTGCTCCGATCTGTAAGAGGAATTCGGCCAGAAGCCATTTGTTTGATCGTAGTCTGAAATCCATCGCCGA
>JAATEY010000140.1 GCA_015655465.1 Gammaproteobacteria bacterium
CCGACGGCGGCCATCGCGGCGGCAAGGTGGTGGAACTGAAAGCCGCCACCGACAAGGCGCTGGCCGAAGGCGGTGCCACCATCGAGAAAGTCATCGTGCTTCGGCATACCGGCCTCGACGTCCCGATGCGCGCCGGGCGCGACCTGTGGTGGCATGAACTCACCGCCGGCGAGAGTGTCGAGTGCGAACCCACCTGGGTCGATGCCGAGCATCCGCTGTTCCTGCTCTATACCTCCGGCTCCACCGGCAAGCCCAAGGGAATACAGCACTCCACTGCAGGTTACCTCCTTGGTGCGAAACTTACTTCCAGGTGGGTGTTCGACCTCAAGTCCGAAGACATCTTCTGGTGCACCGCCGATGTGGGCTGGATCACCGGCCACAGCTATGTGGCTTACGGGCCGCTCGCCAATGGCGTGACCGTGCTGCTGTATGAAGGCGCACCAACGACGCCCGATGCCGGCCGCTTCTGGAAGATCATCCAGGACCACAAGGTCAGCATCTTCTACACCGCGCCCACCGCGCTGCGCGCATTGATGAAGCTCGGCGACGCGATTCCGCACAGCTACGACCTGTCGTCGTTGCGCCTGCTCGGCAGCGTGGGCGAGCCGATCAATCCCGAAGCCTGGATGTGGTATCACCGCGTGATCGGCGGCGAACGCTGTCCCATCGTCGACACCTGGTGGCAGACCGAAACCGGCGCCATCATGATTTCGCCGGTGCCGGGCGTCACTGCAACGAAGCCCGGCTCCTGCACGCGACCATTGCCAGGCATCGATGTCGAAATCGTTGATGAAGACGGCCATCCGGTGAAAGGCGCGGAGGCGGGCGGCTATCTCGTCATCCGTCGTCCCTGGCCATCCATGCTGCGCACCATCTGGCGCGACAATGCGCGTTATCTCGACACCTACTGGAGCAAATTCCAGAACCGCTACTACGTAGCCGGCGACAGTGCGCACCGCGATGCCGACGGTTACTACTGGATCATGGGCCGCATCGACGATGTGCTGAACGTTGCCGGCCATCGTCTCGGCACCATGGAGATCGAGTCGGCGCTGGTCGCGCATCCACGCATTGCCGAAGCCGCAGTCGTCGGCCGTCCGCATGACGTGAAGGGCGAGTCCGTGTTCGCCTTCGTGGTCTGCAAGGGCGAGCGCCCCACCGGCGACACGAAGGCCTTCGTCGAGGAATTGCGTGCGTGGGTTGCCGAGCAACTCGGCGCCATCGCGAAACCAGACGAAATCCGCTTCGCCGACAACCTGCCCAAGACCCGCTCCGGCAAGATCATGCGCCGCCTGCTGCGCAGCATAGCGCGCGGCGACGAAATTACCCAGGACATTTCCACGCTGGAGAATCCAGCGATTGTCGAGCAGTTGCGCGGCGCGTAGGCGCATCCGGCACCGGGCCCGCTGGTGCGGCAGATCCCTAGCGGGCTGCGGAGCCCGGCAACAGCTCCATCGGACTGCGCAGTCCCGCTGCAGACGAGCTGAGGATGTGGGTGTAGATCATCGTCGTGCTGACATCGGCATGGCCGAGCAGCTCCTGCACGCGGCGGATGTCCACGCCCGAGTCGAGCAGGTGGGTGGCGAAGGAGTGCCGCAGCGTGTGTGCCGTCACCCGTTTTTCGATGCCAGCGCGACGTGTGGCGAAGCTCAGCGCACGCGCCACCGTCTGCGGATACTGGTGATGCCGGCGGTGAATGCCGGTCTGTGGATCCGTGCTCAGCGTGGCGGCGGGGAACAACCAGTGCCAGTTCAGCGATTCAGCCGCCCGCGGCAGTTTGCGCGCCAGAGCCCACGGCACCTCGACGCCAGGTACCCCGGCCCCACGATCCCGTGCCCACAGATGTCGGGAGAGGTCGACCTGCGCACGCAGCGCGGCCTCCGAGGGGGCGGGAAGCATCACGATGCGGTCCTTGCTGCCTTTGCCATGTCGCACGTAAATCAGGCGACGCGAGAAATCGACATCCTTGATGCGCAGGGTCAGGCATTCCTGCAGGCGCAGGCCCGAACCATAGAGCAGCGAGCAGAATAGCCAGAATTCCGGCGGAACGGACGCCAGCAGAGCAGCGACCTCATCACGGGACAGCACCACCGGCACATGCTGCGAAGTCCTGGGCCTGCCGATCTCACCCATCCACGGAAGATCGACTCCGAGCACCTCGCGGTAGAGGAAGAGAATGGACGCCAGCGCCTGCTTGTGGGTAGAGGGCGCGACCTTTGTGACGGTCGCCAGGTGCGTCAGGAAGCGCTCGATCTCGGGACCACCCATGGTCTTCGGATGTTTCAGTCCGTGAAAGCGGATGAAGCGGCGAACCCAGAACAAGTAGGCCTTATCGGTGCGATAGCTGTAGTGCTTGTAGCGTATGCGGTCGCGCATTTGATCGAGCAGCCGGGGCGCAGGGTTCTGGTGCCGGGGCCTGGATTCGGGGATGGGGGTATCACCTTCGCGGTTATGTCTGTACATGGCGGCAGCAGTGGGGCATAAAGCCTTGATTCTGTTCGCCACATCCGCCGTGAAGTACCCGGGTTATTAACCAGAATGTACAGTTATTCAGTTATTCACCACGGTTATCGGCAATGACCTGTGCAGCGAAAACAAGTTATATCCCTGATGCCCTATAAGAACGAGCCAGACAATGTTGCTCGGAAGACCCGTTGTTTCCGCGGCGCATTGGTGTCGTAGCAGTTCGTCTCCACCCAGTCGTGCCAGATTCTGCCGCCGCGGACAGCTCGCAGTTCTTCGGTCGAAAACGGTTGTCGATAAAGTGCCGGTATTCAGCTCGGCGGTCTCACGGCTCGGTCCGTGAAGCTCATCTGCGGCGGCGCACGGTGGCATCCGGCACCCTCCTGCCGTTCATGCCAAGAGGGCTCATCGTAGTTGCGCCGCTGCGGCAGTGGTCGCATGATCTGGCAATGCACCTTGGGAAGGACCCCGTTGTTCAAGCACGTCACTCTTCGTGGCGAGCGTTGGCGAATTCAGAGTCTGGCTGCGTTGGTTCGTTACGCCACGGCGATATAACATCTCGTTGCAGCGGGACCGTGACACGCGGTGCTCACCTCATGAACCTGCGTCCGCCCGCTGAACTCGGGCGTTAGGCAACTCTGTGACCTCATCTATAGGTACCAAGATTCGGCGCAAGCTCTTCGTATCCATTTGGGCGTACGGCTTTGCCGGCTTTGCCCTTGTGTCAGCGGTTACAGCTTTGCTCGGCGTGCACGACTGGGGACTTCCCGCGGTTGTGGCATGCATAGCTGCAGCGCTTCTCGTCTTGCCAAATCTGTTCCAACCGAGTCGCGAGTTCGTCCAGATCGACGAAAGTGGGGTTGCCGTCCAGACCAAGAAAGGTATGGATCGTGTTCTATGGTCGGAGCTCCAGCGGGTGAGAATCCTGACCACTAGTTCCGGACCATGGTTTGAGGACGTATTCTTTCTGCTTGATGCCCCAGACGGGCGAGGTTGCGCAGTACCTCATTCGGCCGCCGTTCGTACTCAGCTTCTCGAAGAGTTACAGTCCCGACTGTCAGGAGTGCGGGACGATAAGGTCATAGAAGCCATGAGCTGCTCAACAAAGAACAGCTTCACCATTTGGGAGAAATCGTCGCTTGCCGTCGCCTAACAACTCGTTGCAACGGCCGTGAGGGATAAAGTGCTCACTTCAATACGCTGTGCTGCGGCCGCTGAACTCGGGCGTTAGATTGCATGGCAACGTCCCGCACAATCTCACCCGTGCGCGTTGGTCTTCACGTGCACATGTTCCTCTGGTTGGGGCTCGTGTTCGTCGGCACGATTCCGTTCTTCTGGCTTTCTGGCAGGCTATATGACGCTGATCACGTCCAATCTGGTCTTGTCTCCTGCTTGGCGATGATTGTTCTATTTCAAATGATGTTTTGGTTTGCGCGCCGACGATGCGGAACTTCGGAATTGCGCTCATGGGACGGATTGCTGCTAATTACAGCGTATATGTCTATTGGCATTGGCAACTTGTACAACCTGATCGCTATTCTCTCTGCGGCCCTTTCGGTGGTGGCAATGATCCTTATCGCCATCGCCAGTCTTGTACGCGGCGGCAGCGCGGCGGCAGTGCACAATTTCCATCGCCTAATTGCGTGGTTCTTTCGGAACAGGATGTACCAGTGACGCAATGCAATCTAACATCTCGTTGCAGGCGGACCGTGAACGATAAAGTGCTCACTTCAAGGCGTCGGCGGGCGGCCGCTGAACTCGGGCGTTAGATTGCAGATGGCCGCTCATCGCAGTATGAAAGGGCGTTCAAATGACTGATCTGGACAGACTTCGACGGCTCGCAGAAGAAGCGAAGAGTGCCCGCGCGAAAGAGACTGCAGCTCTTGAGGAAAGGGCTGTGAGCCTGGCCCAAGCGCATCTGTCGTCCTGGATTGAAGCGATTGAACAGGGCGTGAGACAACGGGCGACCTTCATGAGATTCAGACACCTGGACCACACAGAGTCGTCCTTCCTTGGGTTTCGTCCCAATCGTAAGGTTTTCAATTGGAGAAAGGCTGATCGCAATAGCGCACCACAAATTGATTTGACCGAACTTTTCTCAGCGCTCGTCGATGAGCAAGGCTTTTCAAGTCATGGAATACGTGTGTACACGGATGAATTGAATCGTCACTTATCGGGGATATGCGCTATAGAGTGGCGCATTGAAAAGGCGAGTGACTGGGCAATTGAGAACGACGATGAGAATTCATCTGCGTACGAAGAATTTTTCCATGTAGACCTCCGTTCGTAGCTGCAATCTAACAACTCGTTGCAACGGCCGTGAGGGATAAAGTGCTCACTTCTCAACGCCGGCGCACGGCCGCTGAACTCGGGCGTTAGCCACCACAGTAAAGGACATCGCAATGGATCAACAGACGCACGCCCAGTTTCTTGCGCGATATCAGGAGGCTAGCGACGACCAACTTCGCGACTTCGCGTCGAAGCGCAACGATCTCA